>NZ_JBFAYQ010000015.1:0-142185 GCF_040681345.1 Streptomyces sp. NPDC051776
AGTTGCACCTGCGTCATGCATGACGATCTACAGGAACCCGCCCCGCTGCGGGAGCGGAGCCCACAGATTGATCACAACTGGATACGCCCCCTAGTAGGCCCGCCGCGTAAGGGCCGGAGCCCGTCTACGCAGGAGCGCCGTCCCCCCGAAGGCGGGCGGGACTTCGGCGGCAGGCCCGGCCCCGGCCGCCGCCCGGACCCCGCAACCAGGACGAGGTGCGGGGCCCGGCCGGCGCCGGACGCCATATCGTGGAGGGCGGCGGCCGTGCGGGGCCGCTGCCCCATCCAAGAGAAGGACCGGACGCCCATGACCCGCGTGATCGCCGGAGCTGCCGGCGGACGCCGCCTGGCCGTACCGCCGGGCACCGGCACCCGCCCGACCTCCGACCGGGCGCGCGAGGGCCTGTTCTCCACCTGGGAGTCGCTGCTCGGTGACCTGGACGGGGCCCGGGTCCTGGACCTCTACGGCGGATCGGGCGCCGTCGGGCTGGAGGCGCTCTCCCGCGGGGCCGGGCATGTGCTGCTCGTGGAGGCCGATACGCGCGCGGCCCGGGTCATCCGGGACAACGTGCGCGTGATCGGCCTGCCCGGCGCCGAGGTCCGCACCGCCAGGGCCGAGCACCTGCTCGCGGGGCCCGCTCCGGCCGATCCGTACGACGTGGTGTTCCTGGACCCGCCCTACGTCGTCACGGATGACGATCTTCGCGAGATCCTGCTCACACTCCGTACGGAGGGCTGGCTCGCCGGTGACGCGCTCGCCACCGTGGAGCGCAGCACCAGAGGCGGAGAATTCCGGTGGCCGGCCGGGTTCGAAGGGCTGCGGGCCCGTCGCTACGGCGAGGGCACGCTTTGGTACGGTCGCGCCGCCTCGACGCGCACCACAGCAACATCAACCCGCGTGTCATGACCGGACCGGAGAGCGAGGAACCACAGTTGCGCCGCGCCGTCTGTCCGGGGTCCTTCGACCCCGTCACCAATGGACACCTCGACATCATCGGCCGCGCCTCGAAGCTGTACGACGAGGTGTACGTCGCCGTGATGATCAACAAGTCGAAGAAGGGCCTGTTCAGCGTCGACGAGCGGATCGACCTGCTGCGGCGGGTCACCGCCGAGTACGGCAACGTCAGGGTCGAGGCCTTCCACGGTCTGCTCGTCGACTTCTGCAAGCAGCGCGACATCCCGGCGATCGTCAAGGGTCTCCGCGCGGTCAGCGACTTCGACTACGAGCTGCAGATGGCCCAGATGAACAACGGCCTCTCCGGCGTCGAGACCCTCTTCGTCCCCACCAATCCCACGTACAGCTTCCTCTCCTCCAGCCTGGTCAAGGAGGTCGCGGCCTGGGGCGGTGACGTGTCCCATCTCGTGCCGCCGCTGGTGCTGGAGGCGCTGGTCAAGCGCCTCGGCGAGCGCGAGGCCTGACGAGGCGCGGCGACGTGCCGGACGGCTTCCCGATCTGACAGCCCGTCAGCAGGTGTCGGCGGGGTGCCCCGTGGTCGTACAGTCGTCAGGACCCGACCCATCCCGGTAGAGAGTGGCGAAGCCCAAGGTGGACGTGCAGAACAAACTCGACGAGATCGTCGAGGTGATCGGCAGGGCCCGGTCCATGCCCATGTCGGCCTCGTGCGTGGTCAACCGCGCCGAGCTCCTCGCCATGCTCGAAGAGGTCCGCGAGGCGCTGCCGGGGTCGCTCGCCCGGGCGCAGGAACTGCTCGGCGGCCGTGACCGGATGGTCGAGGAGGCCCGTGCCGAGGCCGAGCGGATCATCCAGGGCGCGCACGCCGAGCGGGGCTCGCTGGTCTCCGGCACCGAGGTCGCCCTGCGGTCCCAGGAGGAGGCCGACCGTATCCTGGCCGAGGCCCGCCGCGAGGCCGAGGAGATCCGCGCCGAGGCCGACGACTACGTCGACAGCAAGCTGGCCAACTTCGAGGTCGTCCTGACCAAGACCATCGGTTCCGTCGACCGAGGCCGGGAGAAACTGCTCGGCCGCGGCCCCGGCCTCGACGAGCAGGGCTACGAGGACGAGGACGCCCCCGAGCGCAGCGCGGACCCCGCCACCCTGCGCGAGCGCGCCGACGCGTACGTCGACACCAAGCTGGGTGCCTTCGAGGCCGTGCTGTCCAAGACGCTGGAGGCGGTCGGCCGCGGCCGGCAGAAGCTGCACGGGCAGCGGCCGAGCGACGAGCTGGGCGCGCACATGGCCGCACAGGACGGTGTCGCCCAGGTCCCGCAGACCTCCGACGCCGAGTACCTGGCGGGCCTTGCCGGACAGGATCCATCCCAGCAGGCCCAGGTCCCGGCCCAACCGCAGCAGGTCGCGGCGCAGGCCCAGCCTCAGGTCCCCGCCCAGATGCAGCCCCACCAGGACTACTACGCCGCCTATCAGCCGCAGGACCCCTACGGCTACCAGCAGACGTACGGGCAGCAGGACGCGTACGGCACCTACCAGGACCCGTACGGCTACCAGCAGGGGTACGACCCGGCCTACGCGCAGCAGCAGGCCGAGCAGCAGGCCCAGCAGCAACAGCAGCCTCAGGCGCCGCAGGGTGCGGCCGCGCTGGACGAGACGAGCCTCTTCGACACGAGCATGATCGACCTCGACCAGCTCCGGCAGTACGAGCAGGGCCGCTGACCGTCCTGCGCCCGGGTCGTGGGTCGCCTGGCAACGGGCGGATTGGGCCCACGGCGCCCCGTCCAGTATCCTGGCCCTTCGGTCGCGCGTACGTCCGCGATCACGGCTGCCCGCACTCATCCGGAGGTCACTCCGGGCGCCAGGGCCGCCGGCACCGCAGCGTAGAAAGCAGGAAGCCCTGAACGCCCGCCTCGACCACCGCAACCCGCTCGTGTTCGACACGCACGAGCTGGGCCGGCGTCCCGGCGCGCTTCAGCGGCTCACCCGCTCCGTCGACGCCCCGGAAGATCTCGGCATCGAGGTCATCGGGGTGCCCGGCGACGCGGCGGTGGAGCTCGACCTCCGCCTGGAGTCGGTCATGGAAGGGGTGCTCGTCACGGGCACCGTCCGTGCGCCGCTCAAGGGGGAGTGCGTAAGGTGTCTGGAGCCGCTGGAGCGAGAGCTCGAAGCGGACTTCCAGGAGATGTTCTCCTACCCCGACGCCGATGACCGGAGCCGCGAGACGGAGTCCGGCGACGACGCCGAGGACGAGGACTTGCTCTTCCTCGAGGACGGCATGTTCGACCTCGAGCCGGTGCTGCGCGACGCGGTGGTGCTCGCACTTCCGCTGCAGCCGGTGTGCCGGGAGGACTGCCCCGGACTGTGCCCCGAGTGCGGGGCGCGGCTCGCGGACGACCCGGACCACCACCACGACGCCGTCGACATCCGTTGGGCGGCACTGCAGGGACTCGCCGATTCACTCAAGGACGGCGAGAAGGACGACATGAGCGGCGCCGAAGCGGGCGTCGACGAGAAGCAGGAGAAGTAGCCGTGGCCGTTCCCAAGCGGAAGATGTCGCGCAGCAACACGCGTCACCGCCGGTCGCAGTGGAAGGCTGCGGTCCCCACCCTGGTGGCGTGCGAGCGCTGCCACGAGCCGAAGCAGCAGCACATCGCGTGCCCGAGCTGCGGCACCTACAACCGCCGCCAGGTCCTCGAGGTCTGAACGGCGGGTGACAGGCTTCATGTCGGACGCCAGCAAGCCGAAAAAGGCTCAGGCAGACAAGGCCTCGTCCCATGCGCTCCTGGAAGGGCGGCTCGGGTATCGGCTCGAGTCCGCCCTTCTGGTGCGTGCGCTGACCCACCGCTCCTACGCGTACGAGAACGGCGGTCTGCCCACCAATGAGCGGCTGGAGTTCCTCGGGGACTCCGTGCTCGGACTGGTGGTCACGGACACGCTGTACCGCATCCACCCCGACCTGCCCGAGGGCCAGCTGGCCAAGCTGCGGGCCGCGGTGGTCAACTCGCGCGCGCTCGCGGGGGTCGGCCGTGGCCTGGAGCTGGGCTCGTTCATCCGGCTCGGGAGGGGCGAAGAGGGCACGGGAGGCCGGGACAAGGCGTCGATCCTCGCGGACACCCTGGAAGCGGTGATCGGGGCCGTCTATCTGGACCGGGGTCTCGACGCGGCCGCGGAGCTGGTGCACCGGCTCTTCGACCCGCTGATCGAGAAGTCCTCCAACCTGGGAGCGGGCCTGGACTGGAAGACCAGTCTCCAGGAGCTGACCGCAACCGAGGGCCTCGGGGTCCCCGAGTACCTGGTCACCGAGACCGGGCCCGACCACGAGAAGACCTTCACGGCTGCCGCCCGCGTCGGTGGTGTCGCGTACGGCACCGGCACCGGCCGCAGCAAGAAGGAAGCCGAGCAGCAGGCGGCGGAGACCGCCTGGCGCGCGATCCGCGAGGCCGCGGACGCCGCGGCCAAGGCGAAGGCCGAAGCGGAAGGTGCTTCCGGCAACGGGAAGGCCCAGGCAGCCGCCGACGGCGGCGCCAAGGGCTCCCGCGCCAACGCCGACCACTCGGCGGGCTGACGCACCGTCCGCCCGGCCTTCGCGGGCCGGGCGGAAGCGTCACGAAGGCTTCTCCCGTGGGCCGGTCCGTATGCGGGCCGCGGCGCGAGCGGTCGCGGGCCGTCGCTCGGCCCGCTCGGTCTCCCGCGCCTCGGGGCGTACCGCGTACGGCGTCGGGGCCCAGTAGCGTCAACGGTCGCCGTCCGGCGCGGAGCGTGGGGCACCACACTCCGACCGGTGTGGCCGCGGACGTGTCCGCGCGGTGCCCGCGGGAATGACCTTGGGCGCAACCGTGTCCGCCGAACCTCCCGGAGGAGCCCCCGTGCCAGAGCTGCCCGAAGTCGAGGTGGTCCGACGCGGCCTGGACCGCTGGGTGTCCGGCCGCACCATCGCCTCCGTCGAGGTGCGGCACGCCCGCGCGATCCGCCGCCATCTGGCCGGTCCCGCCGACTTCGCCGACCGGCTCGTCGGCGCCACCTTCGGCCCGGCCCACCGCCGGGGCAAGTACCTCTGGCTGCCCGTCGAGTCCACCGGAACCTCGGTCCTCGGTCACCTCGGCATGAGCGGTCAGCTGCTCGTCCAGCCCGAGGACGCCCTTGACGAGACCCATCTGCGCATCCGCTTCCGCTTCGCCGACGCCGCGGGAACGGAGCTGCGCTTCGTCGACCAGCGGACGTTCGGCGGTCTGTCCCTGCACGCCCAGGTGCCGGGGTCGCCGGACGGGCTCCCGGACGCCATCGTCCACATCGCCCGCGACCCGCTCGACCCCGCCTTCGACGAGTCCGCCTTCCACGCGGCGCTGCGCCGCCGTCGTACCACGGTCAAGCGGGCGCTCGTCGACCAGTCCCTCATCAGCGGTGTCGGCAACATCTACGCCGACGAGGCCCTGTGGCGGTCCAAGTTGCACTACGACCGGCCGACGGCGACCATGACCCGGCCCCGGAGCACCGAACTGCTCG
Source organism: Streptomyces sp. NPDC051776 (assembly GCF_040681345.1). NCBI lineage: Bacteria > Bacillati > Actinomycetota > Actinomycetes > Kitasatosporales > Streptomycetaceae > Streptomyces > Streptomyces sp. NPDC051776. The sequence continues at coordinate 5,413 of NZ_JBFAYQ010000015.1, forward strand.
GCCACATACGGGATGTGCTGAACGCGGCCCTCGCCGTCGGGGGCACCAGCTTCGACAGTCTCTACGTCAATGTGAACGGCGAATCCGGCTACTTCGACCGCTCCCTGGACGCGTACGGCCGCGAGGACGAGCCCTGCCGCCGCTGCGGCACCCCGATCCGGCGCCGTCCCTGGATGAACCGGTCCAGCTATTACTGCCCCCGCTGCCAGCGCCCCCCGGCCCGCAGAACGCTCGCCCCGCGCTGAGCGCCCGGGCTCTCATGGCCTCTCGAACAGGCCCTGGCACGCGCGCCCCTGCGTATCTCGCCGCCCCGGCGCGCGTGAACCAACCAAAGTCGCTAATTGCCTATATTCAGTGAGGTTTGTCCTATTTCTGTTCAGGGATCCTCACGAATCCTCATCGGTGTACGCGGAGGCGATGGTGACGGAAGTGCCCACGGCGGTCGGACTGGAAGAGCCCAGCAAGGTGCGCGACACCGCCCCGCCGTCGGCGCCGAAGGAGGTCCGCCTCGCCCCGCTGCCCGGCGCGCCGGGCAGCCGGCTCCGCTGGTACCGGCCGCGGACCTGGCCGCGTGACTGGCTGATCCTCGTCGCGTACTGGAGCGCCTCCCGGCTGCTGATGCTCGCCCTGCTGCGCCAGGGGCACGACCACATCGCGGCAGAGGTCCATGTGCTCTACCGCCGGTGGGACGAGCAGCTCCGCGGCGGATCGTTCCCCATCGGGGACGTGAGCTGGCAGTACCCGCCGGGCGCCGCGTTCGTCATGATCGCGCCGGGCCTGGTCCCCCGGATCAGCTACCTCCAGGCCTTCGTGCTGCTCATGCTCGTCTCCGACGCGGTGGTCCTGCTGGCGCTGGTGCTGGCCGTGCACCGCGGCCGCGGACGCAGCCCGGCCGGGGCCTGGATGTGGGCGCTCGCCCTGCCGCTGCTGCTGAGTCTGCCCTTCGCCCGTTACGACGTCCTGGTCACCGGACTCGCCGTCCTCGCCCTGCTCGCGCTGCCGACGCGCCCGCGCCTGGGCGGCACACTGGTCGGCCTCGCCGCCGTGATCAAGGTGTGGCCGGTGCTGACCGTGCTCGGCACGCCACGGGGTCGTACGACGCGCGGGGCCTGGCTCGCGCTCACCGCGTCCGCCGGAGTCCTGCTCCTGATGCTCGCGACCGCGTTCCGGGGCGCGTTCGCCTTCCTCTTCGCCCAGCAGGAGCGCGGCGTGGAGATCGAGTCGATGGGCGGCGCAGTGCTGCATGCGGCGCGCCTGTTCGGATGGCCGGGGGAGGTGAAGCACCAGTACGGCTCGTTCGAGTTCGTCGGCCCGTATGTCTCCTCGGTCGCGGCGGCGTCGCTGCTGCTCACCGCCGCCGCCTTCGCCTGGCTGCTGCTATGGCGTGTGCGGGCACGCCGCTGGACCGATGCCACGCCCTACGATGCCGCGCTGGCCGCCGTACTCCTCTTCACCACCACGAGCCGGGTGATCAGCCCGCAATATCTGATCTGGCTGATCGGGCTGGCCGCGGTGTGCCTGACGGTGGAGCGGACCACGCAGCGCCCGGTGGCCGTGCTGCTGCTCCTCGTGGCCGCGGTGACCACCATCGACTATCCGCTGTTCTTCAGTGCCGTGGTGGGCGGTTCATGGCAGGGAACCGCCGTGGTGGTCGTGCGGGACGGCCTGCTGCTCGCGGCGACGCTGCTGTCCTGCGTACGCCTGTGGCGGGCCACGGTGCCGCGCCGTCCGCGCGGCGCGGGCCGCCTGCCCCGGCCGGGCCACGGTGCCGCGCCGTGACGGCAGGGAAGCCGGGGGGCTGACGGGCCGGTTCTCCGAGGTCGAGCACGCACGGGCGCCGCATGCGCCTCCCCGAGGCGCCCCCCAGGTCTCGCCTCGACCGTTCCGGCAGCTGACGAACGACGGACCCGCGCGCCGCCATTGACCGCGCACCCGGGGGTGTGCAGTCCTCACCCACCGGGGCCCGGAGGCGGCCCGACTCGTCGGGCACGCCCCCTGACCTGCGGCTGCCTCAGAAGCCGAAGTCCTGCGTCCACCAGGGGCCGCCCTCACCGAACTGCGCGCCCACGCCCATCTTCTTGTAGTCGCAGTTGAGGATGTTGGCCCGGTGGCCGGGGCTCGCCATCCAGGCGTCCACGACCGCTTCGGCGTCCTGCTGGCCGCGGGCGATGTTCTCGCCGCCCAGTCCGATGATCCCGAGCACGTCCGCACGGTCCCAGGGATTCTCGCCGTCGGGGTCGGTGTGGTCGAAGAAGTCGCGGTCGGCCATGTCCTCGCTGAAGGCCTCGGCAAGATCCGCGAGGTCCTTGTCACGCTTCACCGGGCGGCAACCGGCCTCCTTCCGCTCCTTGTTGACCAGGCGCAGCACCTTGGCCTCGGCGGAGGACTCCGATTCCGTCGAGCCGGGCACGCGTCCGGGCTTCTCCTGCTTGCCCTTGGGCGGGCGGGGTGCGGACGGCTTGCTGTCGTCGTCCGAAGAGCCGGACGGCCGCTGCGAAGGTTCGGAGGGTTTCTCCGGTTGGTGCGACCGGGACGGGATCGAGCTCGGCGGGCCCGTCGGATCGCTGCCGCGTCCGATCGGGCTCGAGGGGCGGCCCGTGGGGGTCGATGATGCGGTGCCCTGCGGGTCGAAGCCGGGTATGCCCCCGGTCTCCACCTGGGTGCCCTTGCCGACGGCACCGCCGACCGTGTAATCGTCGCCTCCCGGCATCAGCCCGGAGGCCATGGCCACGGCTCCCACGGCCATGGCGGCCGAAGCGCCGAGGAGACCCGTCCGGACTGGTGCATAGCTCCGGCGTGCACCTCGGTGCCGACCGGCGCCGTTCCTCGGTGGGGGCGCGGAAGCAGTGCGTCGGTGGCGGCCCATCGCTGCCTTCCTCCACATGCGTTGGAGACACCATGTTTCACTCGGATGAGTGAGCCTTTCAATTGCGGGGCACTGTACGCCATCACGGGTGGGGTCGGAGTGCTTCTCGAGTAAATGGCCGGTTAGCGTGGTGACATGAGCGAAGATGTCCGGCTCACTGCGTGGGTCCGTGGCCGTGTTCAGGGCGTCGGCTTCCGCTGGTTCACCCGAGCGGAGGCTCTCGGGATCGGTGGCCTCTCGGGGTTCGCCTCGAACCTCTACGACGGTCGCGTCCAGGTGGTCGCCGAGGGCTCACGAGAGGGCTGCGAGAAACTGCTGGATTGGCTCCGCGTCGGCGACACGCCCGGGCAGGTCAGCGGAGTGACGGATATCTGGGACGCCCCGCGGGGTGGATACGAGGGCTTCGAGATCCGGTGACCGACTCCGCGCTCCGACCCCTCGCGTACGGGCGCCGACCGCGCTCCGAAGTGCTGCTGTCATGTGCGCGGGGGCGGGGTGACCTGGTGGTTGCCAAGAACGCGCCGTCATGGAAAGCTGCGGCCGTAAGGATGATCTCCAAGCGCCACGGGCCTCCTGGAGTGAGCAGCGCCGCGCATGCAGCCGCCGCGCGCCACCGGGCCGCCCGGGCCTACGGCGTGTGATCGTGTTGACCGTCCAACCTTTTGGTGAGACGCTGGAATCCCCGCGCACCCTACCTGTTTGACATTGAGAACAACGGTGATGGCAGACATCGCGGGTGCGACATTCCCTCACGACCCACACCGCTTCGGTCGGTCACTCATTGTGGAGGACCATCCATCATGGCAAAGGCGCTTCTCGGTTACGTCGGCGGATCCGACCCGCGACTCCTCGCCGAGATGCGACGGCTGCAGCAGCGTGTACAGGACCTCGAATCCGAGCTTGTACGGATCCAGGCCGAGAACGACGCGCTCGCGGCTGCCGCGCACCAGGGCGACTCGCTGCTTGACGGCATCGACATCGACGTACCCAAGGCGGAGCCTGCGCTGACCTGACCCCAGCCATCACCATCGGCCGGTCGGGCTGCAACGTCAGCCGCTTGAGAATCTGCAAGGGACGCTTCGGCGTCCCTTCTTTCCTTTCCGCCCGGCATCCGTAGGGCGCCTCCCTTACCGACTGATGTGCCCTGCGTATCCTCCGGTGAAACTCTCCGGAGACACCCGAGCGCAAAGGTAGAGTCCGACGGCGTGCACCTCAAGAGCCTGACCCTGCGCGGGTTCAAATCCTTCGCGTCGGCCACGACGCTGAGATTCGAGCCCGGCATCACCTGTGTCGTGGGCCCGAACGGCTCGGGTAAGTCCAATGTCGTGGACGCCCTGTCCTGGGTCATGGGCGAACAAGGTGCGAAGTCGCTGCGCGGCGGCAAGATGGAGGACGTGATCTTCGCCGGGACCACCGGCCGGCCGCCGCTCGGGCGCGCCGAGGTGTCCCTCACGATCGACAATGCCGACGGCGCCCTGCCCATCGACTACGCCGAAGTGACCATCACGCGGATCATGTTCCGCAACGGTGGCAGCGAGTACCAGATCAACGGGGACACCTGCCGGCTCCTGGACATCCAGGAGCTGCTCTCCGACTCGGGTATCGGCCGTGAGATGCACGTGATCGTGGGTCAGGGCCAGCTCGACTCCGTCCTGCACGCCGACCCGATGGGCCGCAGGGCTTTCATCGAGGAGGCGGCGGGCGTCCTCAAACACCGCAAGCGCAAGGAGAAGGCGCTCCGGAAGCTGGACGCGATGCAGGCCAACCTCGCGCGTGTCCAGGACCTCACCGACGAGCTGCGGCGGCAGCTCAAGCCGCTGGGCCGGCAGGCCGCGGTGGCCCGACGGGCCGCCGTCATCCAGGCCGACCTCCGCGACGCGCGGCTGCGGCTGCTGGCCGACGACCTGGTGACGCTGCGCGAGGCGCTGCGCGCCGAGGTCGCCGACGAGGCCGCGCTCAAGGAGCGGAAGGAGGCCGCGGAGTCCGAGCTGCGCGCTGCGTCGCAGCGCGAGTCCGCCCTCGAGGACGAGGTGCGCCGACTCACCCCGCGGCTCCAGCAGGCGCAGCAGACCTGGTACGAGCTGTCGCAGCTCGCCGAGCGGGTGCGCGGCACGATCAGCCTCGCGGACGCCCGTGTGAAGAGCGCGACCTCCGCGCCCCCGGAGGAGCGACGCGGCCGGGACCCCGAGGACCTGGAGCGCGAGGCCGCGAGGATCCGCGAGCAGGAGGCGGAACTGGAGGCCGCGCTGGAGGCCGCGACCCGGGCCCTGGACGACACGGTCGCCCATCGGGCCGAACTGGAGCGCGAGTTGGCAATGGAGGAGCGGCGTCTGAAGGACGTCGCCCGCGCCATCGCCGACCGCCGCGAGGGTCTCGCGCGGCTCCACGGTCAGGTCAACGCCGCCCGTAGCCGGGCGGGTTCCGCCCAGGCCGAGATCGACCGGCTGGCGAGCGCCCGCGACGAGGCGCAGGAGCGCGCGGTGGCGGCCCAGGAGGAGTACGAGCAGCTCAAGGCCGAGGTCGATGGACTGGACGTGGGCGACGCCCAGTTGGCCGAGCGTCACGAACAGGCCAAGCGTGAGCTGGCCGCGGCCGAGACCGCGCTGAGCGAGGCGCGCGAGGCGGCCACCGCGGCCGAGCGCAGGCGCGCGGCGACCTCGGCCCGGCACGACGCCCTGGCCATGGGGCTGCGCCGCAAGGACGGTACGGGCGCGCTGCTGGCCGCCGCCGACCGGCTGAGCGGCCTTCTGGGCCCCGCCGCCGAACTGCTGACCGTCACGCCCGGCTACGAAGTACCCGCAGCCGCTGCCCTGGGCGCTGCCGCCGATGCCGTCGCGGTCGCCGACCCTGCCACCGCCGCCGACGCCATCCGCCTTCTCCGGAAGCAGGACGCGGGCCGTGCGGCGATCCTGCTGGCCGCGGTTCCGGAGCCCGGTTCTGTTGCGACGGCGTACGAGTCGGTGGCGGCCGCGCCGTCCGGAAGCGGCCGCGTCCCCGGTCCCGCCGCGGAGCCCGGCGTTACGGGGAACCCGGTGGGGGTGGGAGCCCAGGACGCCGGAGCCACTGGTTCCGCCGCGGAGTCGGCAGAGTCTGTCACGTCCGTTTCCGGCCGGACCGGAACGGTTCCGGGCGACGACCACCCGGAAGCGCCCGGGGACGGCCGCGCTGCCTCCCGCGCATGCCCCGATGACGAGCGCGGCGGTACCGGAGGCGAGGGCATCCCGGCCCCTGCCCGTACGCCCGGAGCGGATGCCAGGACGTACCCGGCGGTGACGGGGCACCTGGACCCGGAGCGCGACTCCGCGGCCGGGCCCGCTGCCGGTGCCTCGCCGGGGGACCGTGCGACGGCACTGCAGCAGCCGTACGACGGTGGCCACGGGCCTCTCGCCCGGCCGGGGGAGCCGGGGCAGGGGACGCCGGCCGCGCCCCGCCACACCGGAGCCGGGTCCACGGACGATGACGCAACCGGATCCGAGGACGCGCCAGCGGGCGACGGACCGGCAGCGGAGCCGGGCGCGCTCCCCGGACAGCGCTCGGACGCACCCGAGCCCAGCGGCTCCGGCATGCCGCACTCCGGCGGCTCCGGCGGCTCCGGCGTACCGCGGCCCGGCGGCTCCGGCGCGGCGCACGACAGCGCGGCCGGCCCGGGAGCCGGCCGTGCCGCCGGGGATCCGCCGTACGCCCATGACCTCGTCCGGGGTCCCGCGGACCTGATGCCCGCGCTGCGGCGCCTGCTGCGCGACGTGGTGGTCGTCGGAACCCTGGAGGACGCCGAGGACCTGGTCGCCGCGCGCCCCGGGCTCATCGCCGTCACCGCCGAAGGTGACGTGCTGGGCGCGCACTTCGCGCAGGGCGGTTCGGCCGGGGCGCCGAGCCTGCTGGAGGTGCAGGCCTCCGTCGACGAGGCGGCGGCCGAGCTTGAAGACCTGGCCGTACGGTGCGAGGAGCTGGCGCAGGCGCAGCACCGCGCGAGCGACCGGCGCACCGCGAGCGCCGCGCTCGTCGAGGAGCTGGCCGCGCAGCGCAGCGCCGCCGACCGGGAGAAGTCGGCCGTCGCCCAGTCGCTCGGACGGCTCGCCGGACAGGCCCGCGGCGCGGCGGGCGAGGCCGAGCGCATGACCGCTGCCGCGGCCAAGGCGGAGGGCGCCCTCGTCCGGGCGACGGAGGAGGTCGAGGAGCTCGCCGAACGGCTGCGCACCGCCGAGGAGGCGCCGGCCGAGGAGGAGCCCGACACCTCCGTACGGGACCGGCTCGCGGCCGACGGAGCCAACGCGCGGCAGACGGAGATGGAGGCGCGGCTGCAGGTCCGTACCCACGAGGAGAGGGTCAAGGGCCTTGCCGGACGGGCGGATTCGCTCGACCGGGCGGCGCGCACCGAGCGGGAGGCGCGAGCGCGCGCGGAGCAGCGGCGGGCCCGGATGCGCCATGAGGCCGCGGTCGCCTCGGCCGTCGCGGACGGTGCCCGGCAGCTGCTGGCCCATGTCGAGGTCTCGCTCGTACGGGCCGAGGAGGAGCGCGCGGCGGCCGAGCGCGCCAAGGGGGAGCGCGAGCAGGAGCTGTCCGCCGAGCGCAACCACGGGCGCGATCTGAAGGCGGAGCTCGACAAGCTGACCGACTCGGTGCACCGGGGCGAGGTGCTGGGCGCCGAGAAGCGGATGAAGATCGAGCAGCTGGAGGCGAAGGCGCTGGAGGAGCTGGGCGTCGAACCGGCCGGGCTGATCGCCGAGTACGGGCCGCAGCAGCTCGTTCCGCCGTCCCTGCCGGCCGAGGGCGAGGAACTGCCCGAGGACCCGGAGCATCCGCGCAACCAGCAGGTCCCCTATGTCCGGGCCCAGCAGGAGAAGCGGCTCAAGGCGGCTGAGCGGGCGTACCAGCAGCTCGGCAAGGTCAATCCGCTCGCGCTTGAGGAGTTCGCGGCGCTGGAGGAACGCCACAAGTTCCTCAGCGAGCAGCTCGAGGATCTGAAGAAGACCCGGGCCGATCTCCTTCAGGTGGTGAAGGAGGTCGACGAGCGCGTCGAGCAGGTCTTCACGGAGGCGTACCGGGACACGGCCCATGAGTTCGAGGGGGTTTTCTCCCGTTTGTTCCCGGGTGGCGAGGGACGGCTCGTCCTGACCGACCCCGACAACATGCTCACCACAGGCGTGGACGTCGAGGCGCGTCCGCCGGGGAAGAAGGTCAAGCGCCTCTCGCTTCTCTCGGGCGGCGAGCGGTCGTTGACCGCGGTGGCGATGCTGGTGTCCATCTTCAAGGCCAGGCCCAGCCCGTTCTATGTGATGGACGAGGTCGAGGCCGCCCTCGACGACACCAATCTGCAGCGGCTGATCCGGATCATGGAGGAGCTGCAGGAGAGTTCCCAGCTCATCGTGATCACCCATCAGAAGCGGACCATGGAGGTCGCGGACGCGCTGTACGGCGTCTCGATGCAGGGTGACGGCGTCTCGAAGGTCATCAGTCAGCGTCTGCGCTGATCAACTACAAGTATTGAACGAAATCTTCACATCGCTTCAGCGGTTCTCATGGACTGCGGCCTATTGACTTCGAGACTTGAAGACATAGTCTCTGCAACGTTGCCTTTACCTTCAAGTGGTGGCGCAGTCATGTCCGCGTCCCATCAGAAGGGCCGACCCCCAGACCCGGCGGCGCTGCCGGGCCAAGGAGCAGACGTTGACCACCACCGCGCAGCCACCGCAGACCGAAGGGCGCAAGGCCCGCCCCGAGCATCTCGGCCACGTCATCTTCATCACGGCCGCCGCAGCGATGGGCGGCTTTCTCTTCGGGTACGACAGTTCGGTCATCAACGGTGCCGTCGAAGCCATCCGCGCGAGGTTCGGCGTCGGTTCGGAAGCCCTCGCTCAGGTCATCGCGGCCGCGCTGATCGGCTGTGCCCTCGGCGCCGCCATCGCCGGCCGGCTCGCCGACCGCATCGGCCGTATCCGCGTGATGCAGATCGCGGCCGCGCTCTTCACGGTCAGCGCGCTCGGGTCCGCTGTACCGTTCGCGCTCTGGGACCTGGCCCTGTGGCGGGTGTTGGGCGGAGTCGCCATCGGCATGGCCTCTGTCATCGGCCCCGCCTACATCGCCGAGGTCGCCCCACCCGCGTACCGGGGCCGGCTCGCCTCCTTCCAGCAGGCCGCCATCGTCATCGGCATCGCAGTCTCCCAGCTCGTCAACTGGGGTGTGCTGACCGCCGCCGACGGTGAACAGCGCGGCGAGCTGGCCGGGTTCGAGGCCTGGCAGTGGATGCTCGGCGTGATGGTGGTCCCCGCCGTCCTCTACGGCGTGCTGTCCTTCGCGATCCCGGAGTCCCCCCGCTTCCTGATATCCGCCGGCCGTACGGATGAGGCGCGCAAGGTCCTGGCGGACGTCGAAGGCGGTGCCGTCGATCTGGACACCCGCGTCGGCGAGATCGAGACGGCGATGCGCAGCGAGCACAAGTCCACCTTCAAGGACCTTCTCGGCGGCCGCGCCGGATTGCTGCCCATCGTCTGGATCGGTATCGGCCTCTCGGTCTTCCAGCAGCTCGTCGGTATCAACGTGATCTTCTACTACTCGTCGTCGTTGTGGCAGTCCGTCGGCATCGACCCGAGCAGCTCGTTCTTCTACAGCTTCACCACATCGATCATCAACATCATCGGCACGGTGATCGCGATGGTCTTCGTCGACCGCCTCGGCCGCAAGCCGCTCGCCCTCATCGGCTCCGTCGGCATGGCGGTCTCGCTGGGCGCGGCCGCATGGGCGTTCTCGTACAAGACCGGCAGCGGCACCCACATCTCCATGCCGGACCTCCAGGGCACGGTGGCACTCTTCGCCGCCCACGCCTTTGTGCTGTTCTTCGCCCTTTCCTGGGGCGTGGTCGTCTGGGTGCTGCTCGGCGAGATGTTCCCCAACCGGATCCGTGCCGCCGCGCTCGGTGTCGCCGCCTCGGCCCAGTGGGTCGCCAACTGGCTGATCACCGTGAGCTTCCCGTCCCTCTCGGACTGGAACCTCTCCGGCGCGTACGTGATCTACACGGTCTTCGCTCTGCTCTCGGTCCCGTTCATCCTCAAGTGGGTGCCGGAGACCAAGGGCAAGGCGTTGGAGGAGATGGGCTGATTCCCCCCGCTGCCCACTCCTCGTGGCAGGTCGCTGCCCCGGCTCATCCCTGGAGCCGGGGCAGTACCTTTTCGCCGAACAGATGCAGACTGCGCCAGCCCTCGTCCACCGGCATACCGCCGCACAGCGGATGCAGCACCAGACTTCCCGCGCCCTCGCCCGATGCGGCGAACGCCGCGCACTCTTCGGGGGTGAGGATGCGGTGGATGCCCTCGCGGCGCAGCTCTCCGACCGTGTCCGCACGCGAGCGTACGGCCGAGTGGATGCCCCCGGCGGACTGCCAGGACGCGTACATCCGCGCCTCGTGCAGCAGGTGTTCGCCGTACAGCGCCCAGGCGCGGTCCGGGTCCTCCGCAATGTGCAGCAGCGGGGTACGGGCGGGCGGCATCATGCACCAGCCCTCCGTGCCGAACTCCTCGCGGCAGGCGTGGTAATAGGCCTCCAGTTCCGGGAGGTGGGCGCTGGGGAAGAAGGGCAGGCCGAGCCGGGCCGCACGCCGGGCCGCCGCCTTCGAGCTGCCGCCGACCAGCAGTAGCGGATGGGGCCGGGTGTACGGGCGGGGGGTGACGCGGACCGTACGGCCCCCGTAGTCGAACGGCTCGCCCGTCCAGGCCCTCAGCAGCGTTTCCAGTCCCTCGTCCTGGAGCCGCCCGCGCCGCTCCCAGGTGCGGCCCAGCATCGCGTACTCCTCCTGCCGGTAGCCGATGCCCGCCACAGCCGTGATCCGCCCGGCGCTGGTGAGGTCGAGCACGGCGAGATCCTCGGCCAGGCGCAGGGGGTCGTAGAGCGGGGCGATGAGCGCGGAGACGGTGACGGAGATGCGGCGGGTGGCGCCCAGGACGGCGCCCGCAAAGACCAGGGGAGAGGGCAGCCAGCCGTTCTCGGCGCCGTGGTGCTCCTCGGTCTGGACCATGGTGACGCCGCGGTCGTCCGCGTAGGCCGCCATCTCCACGGCGGCGCGGTAGCGGTGGGACAGCGACTCCGGCGAGGCGCCGGGGCCGACGAGGTTGAACCGTACGACGGTGACGGGCATGGCGGACGTCCCCCTTCGCCTTCGCGGTGAGCGGGCGAGGAGGCACGGTAGTTGACGATGCGTCAGCTAGCTAGAGGGTCCGGCCCGTGGGTTCAGCCGGTGGCGGCCGGTGCCGCGACCCGGTCGGGGTCTTCGGGGGACGCCTCCTCCGCCGGTGCGCTCTCCCGGGGCTCCGGGAGGCGGCGAAGACCGCACGGCCAGCGCGACGGTGGCCGCCCAGCCCAGGGGAGTCAAAAGGGCCGGGAGAACGCCAGGCGCCCCGCACGGCCCCGAACCGGTGTAGGGGGCACGGATGTGCGGCCGGACGGTGCGTTTTGTCACGTTTGCTGCCGTAGCTGCCCGAGGGCTCGCCATCGCGGCCGTGTGGCCGATACTGGGTCCGTTATGGACACCGTCATCCTTGCTGTAGTCATCGCCGTGATCGCGCTCGTCGCGATCAGCGGGCTCGTGATCGGCAGCCGCCGGAAGAAGCGGCCGGAGAGCCCGCCGAGTTCGCCCACCATCACCGCGCCCCCCGCCGAACCGCACGTCGGCGACGAGGCCGAGACCCCGCGCGACGAACCGCGCCGCACCATCGAGGAAGTCGGCCTCCCCGAGGCGGAGGCCGAGGCCCCGGCCCCAGGGGCGCCGATCGTCACCGAGCCGGTTCCGCCGGTCGAGGTCCCCGAGCCGACGGCAGGCCGCCTCGTACGGCTGCGGGCCCGGCTCTCCCGCTCCCAGACCACCTTGGGCAAGGGCCTGCTCGGCCTGCTCTCCCGCGAGCACCTCGACGAGGAGACGTGGGAGGAGATCGAGGACACGCTGCTGACCGCCGACGTCGGGGTCGCCCCGACCCAGGAGTTGGTCGAGCGGCTGCGCGAGCGCGTCAAGGTGCTCGGTACACGTACGCCCGAGGAGCTGCGCGGCCTGCTGCGCGAAGAGCTGCTCAAGTTGATCGGCACCGAGGCCGACCGCTCCGTGCACACCGACGGGTCCGTGGGATCCGCCGACGGTGAGGAGGTCCCGGGCATCGTCATGGTCGTCGGCGTCAACGGCACCGGCAAGACCACCACCACCGGCAAGCTGGCCCGGGTGCTCATCGCCGACGGGCGCAGTGTGGTCCTCGGCGCGGCCGACACCTTCCGCGCCGCGGCGGCCGACCAGCTCCAGACGTGGGGCGAGCGCGTCGGCGCCCGTACGGTCCGAGGGCCGGAGGCCGGCGACCCGGCCTCGGTCGCCTTCGACGCGGTGAAGGAAGGCATGGCCGAGGGCGCGGACGTCGTCCTCATCGACACCGCGGGTCGGCTGCACACCAAGACCGGACTGATGGACGAGCTGGGCAAGGTCAAGCGGGTCGTCGAGAAGCACGGGCCGGTCAGCGAGGTCCTGCTGGTGCTCGACGCCACGACGGGGCAGAACGGCCTGGTGCAGGCGCGGGTCTTCGCCGAGGTCGTGGACATCACCGGAATCGCGCTCACCAAGCTGGACGGAACCGCCAAGGGCGGCATCGTCGTGGCCGTGCAGCGGGAACTGGGCGTGCCGGTGAAGCTCGTCGGGCTGGGCGAGGGGGCGGACGACCTCGCGCCGTTCGAGCCCGAGGCGTTCGTGGACGCGCTGATCGGCGACTGAGCCGACCGCACTCCCGAGGCGGCTGAAGTCCCGGGCCCCGCCGCAGAGCTCCGATGCGGCGGGGCCGGGGCTTTGGCTTCCGGCGTCCCTGCGGCGTCCTATGGCGGCTCCCGCGCCGCTTCCGGGGCATCCGGTGGGCGGGCGGGCTCCGGCGTTGCGGGCGCACGAGACGTACCCGGCGCACGAGACGTACCCTGCGCACGAGACGTACCCTGCGCCACTTCGGACCGCTCCTCGACGGACAGGGGGCTGCCGGTACGGGACCGGGCTGGTCAGGCCACCGAGCGGTGGCAGGCGTACGCGAGCGTGCCGAGCAGAAGACGGGCCTGCGGCGGACGGCCCGCGGTGTCCAGGGCCGGGGGTCGCAGCCAGCGCACCGGCCCCAGCCCGCCCAGGTCGGAGGGCGGCGCGGTGATGTGGCTGCCGGCGCCGATGCCGTGCAGGTCGAGGCCGGTGTCGTCCCAGCCCATCCGGTAGAGCAGCTCGGGGAGTTCGGTCGCTCCGCCGGGCGCGACGAAGAACTGCGCCCTGCCGTGCGGGGTCACGACGACGGGGCCGAGCGGAAGTCCCATCCGCTCGAGGCGGACCAGGGCGTGCCGCCCCGCCGTCTCGGCGACCTCGATCACCTCGAACGACCGGCCCACCGGCAGGAGCACGGCGGCGCCCGGTACCTCCGCCCAGGCAGCTGTGACCTCGTCGAGCGTGGCACCCGCCTTCACCTCGGGCGCGAAGTCGAGCGGGTGGGCTCCGGGGCGGGGGCAGCGGGCCGTCCCGCAGGAGCACTCGCCGTGGCCGTCACCGGGGCCCCGCTTGGCGCGGGCACCGGGTGCCACGTCCCACCCCCACAGGCCGGTGTACTCCGCCACGGCCGTGCACTCGGTCGCACGGGCACGCCTCCGTGAGCCGGACCGCATGTCGCGGATGCCGCCGATCGTGAAGCCCATGCCCCCTCCAACGGGTCTCTGCCGCCGATGGTTACGTCATGGAGTCTCGCCGTGACCGTCCGTCGTCATCCCGTCTCCGTGGCGGCGCGGCGTGGCTCAGCGGGTGGTGTGCGTCGGAGTGTGCGCTCCCCTATGCGCCTCTCCGCCCTCTTGTCGTCGCCCTGTGTCAAGTGAATCGCGAAGCGCTGCGGGTGAGTTCATTCGAAGGGGTGGCGAATGGTGGCGTTTCCCGGAATCGCCTCGCGAGCATGGTGATCGCGGGACTACGTTGAGTGCACGAACTCCGTTGAGTGCGCCCGCTGTTGGGTATGCCGGTGGCATGACGCTCCGTCTCCCCGCCCTCCCCGCAGGCCACTTCGCGGGACAGGACGCCGTACGAAGCGGCATTCTGTTGGACGGTTCGCGGACGACATCGAAGTGTGGGTTGGGGGCGTTCCGGTGAGCGGCAACGGCGGTAGCGGGTCGAGCGCCGACAAGCGCCCCAATGAGCAGCTCGGGTCGTGGTTCGTGCGCAGCGGCTGGTCGAAGGGCGAACTGGCGCGCCAGGTGAACCGCCGCGCCCGCCAGATGGGGGCGCACCACATCAGCACGGACACCTCCCGTGTGCGCCGCTGGCTCGACGGGGAGCAGCCGCGCGAGCCCATTCCGCGGATCCTCTCCGAGCTTTTCTCCGAGCGATTCGGCTGTGTCGTCGCCATCGAGGAGCTCGGGCTGCGCGCCGCCCATCAGTCACCCTCCGTCTCCGGCGTCGACCTCCCCTGGGCCGGCCGGCAGACGGTCGAGCTGATCAGCGAATTCTCGCGAAGCGACCTGATGCTGGCGCGGCGGGGCTTCCTCGGCACTTCCCTCGCCCTCGCGGCGGGCCCCGCCCTCATCGAGCCGATGCAGCGCTGGCTGGTGCCCGGCCCGCCCGCTGCGCCGGCCGAGCCCCCGGTGGTGACGGCCCGGGCGGCACCGCGCCGCGCGACCAAGCTGTCCGGGCCGGAGCTGGATCTGCTCGAGGCCACCACCCGGATGTTCCGGCAGTGGGACGCGCAGTGCGGTGGCGGGCTGCGCCGCAAGGCGGTGGTGGGCCAGCTCCATGAGGTCACCGATCTGCTGCAGGAGTCCCAGCCCGAGGCGGTCTCCGCCCGCCTGTTCAAGGTCGCCGCCGAACTCGCCGAGCTGGCGGGCTGGATGAGCTACGACGTCGGTCTCCAGCCCACCGCGCAGAAGTACTTCGTCCTCGCCCTCCACGCCTCCAAGGAGGCCGGGGACAAGTCGCTCGGCTCGTATGTGCTGTCCAACATGAGCCGCCAGATGATCCATGTCGGCCGGCCGGACGACGCCCTGGAGCTGATCCACCTCGCGCAGTACGGCAGCCGGGACTGCTCGACCGCGCGGACCCAGGCGATGCTGTATGCGATGGAGGCCCGGGCGTACGCCAACATGGGCCAGCCCAACAAGTGCCACCGCGCCGTGCGGATGGCCCAGGACACCTTCGCCGAGATCTCCCGGTCCGACCACGAACCGGACTGGATCCGGTTCTTCTCCGAGGCCGAACTCCACGCCGAGAACGCACACTCCTACCGCGACCTGGCCTATGTGGCCGGGCGCAGCCCGACATACGCCTCGCTCGCCAGGCCCGAGATGGAGCGTGCCGTCGAGCTGTTCGGCGAGGACGACATCCACCAGCGTTCGTACGCCCTCAACCTGATCGGCATGGCCACCGTCCATCTGCTGGAGAAGGAGCCCGAGCAGTCGGCGGCCGCGGCTGAGAAGGCCCTCGTCGTCGCCAAGCGGGTGCGGTCGGAGCGAGTGAACACACGGTTGCGCAAGACCGTGGACACCGCCGCCCGGGACTTCGCGGACGTGGCCGAAGTCGTCCACGTCGCCGATCAGCTCGCGCTGCACCTCCCGGACACCATCGAGACGGCCCAGGCGGTCTGACCGGCCCCGTTCGGCCCTGACGAAACCTTCCCGGGCTCGGACCGGGCCTTTCCGGGGCCCGAGTGGACCGTTCCTGAGCGGACCCTCCCGGGCGCGCAGACGCTTCTGCCGGAGCGAACGCCCGCCGGATTCCGGCCCTCGGCCATCGGCGCCGGTGTTACGCAGGCCGGTCCCGGCCCTTCCCGGAACAACCGCACCGTCACAGTGCCGTCGCTCCCCGTTCCCGCCGAGCCGGCGGAGCGCTGCCGTTCCGTACGCCCAACTGGCTCCTTTTCCGCAGGTCAGCCGGTTGGGTGTGGCCTCAGCTCCGGGTACTCGCGGCAGAGTATCGGCGGTGCCGCGCGGACCACCGGCAGTTCATCCGCGCGTAACACGCCCAGGCTCTTCGTCACGGCGGCGAAACACCGTGCGGCATCGACTGAAACCGGCCTGCGTCAATGTCGAGGCGCATAACCGGCCCACCCCCCTCCGCTTCAGGCACCGCCCGCACGGGCCGCACGACGACGAGGAGACGCCGATGCCCCCAGGCATCACCACACTCGCCGCAGACGCTCCCGAGTTGTCTGCCGCCAACACCGGATTCATGCTCATCTGCTCTGCCCTGGTGATGCTCATGACCCCGGCCCTCGCCTTCTTCTACGGAGGCATGGTCCGCGTCAAGAGCACCCTCAACATGCTGATGATGAGCTTCATCAGCCTGGGGATCGTCACCATCCTGTGGGTGCTGTACGGCTTCAGCATGGCCTTCGGCACCGACTCCGGCAGCGTCATCGGCTGGTCGTCCGACTTCGTCGGACTGAGCGGTATCGGCCTCACCGAGCTCTGGGACGGCTACACGATCCCGATCTATGTGTTCGCCGTCTTCCAGCTCATGTTCGCGATCATTACACCGGCCCTGATCAGCGGCGCTCTCGCAGACCGCGTGAAGTTCACCGCCTGGGCGCTGTTCATCGCGCTGTGGGTCACGGTCGTCTACTTCCCGGTCGCCCACTGGGTCTGGGGAGCGGGCGGCTGGCTCTTCGAGATGGGCGTGATCGACTTCGCGGGCGGTACGGCGGTCCACATCAACGCCGGTGCCGCGGCCCTCGGTGTGATCCTGGTGATCGGCAAGCGCGTCGGCTTCAAGAAGGACCCGATGCGGCCGCACAGTCTGCCCCTGGTGATGCTCGGCGCCGGTCTGCTGTGGTTCGGCTGGTTCGGCTTCAACGCCGGTTCCTGGCTGGGCAACGACGACGGCGTGGGCGCGGTGATGTTCGTCAACACCCAGGTCGCCACCGCCGCCGCGATGCTGGCCTGGCTCGCGTACGAGAAGATCCGCCACGGCGCGTTCACCACCCTCGGCGCCGCCTCCGGCGCGGTCGCGGGCCTGGTCGCCATCACCCCGTCCGGCGGCTCCGTCAGCCCGCTCGGCGCTATCGCCGTCGGCGCAGTCGCCGGTGTGCTGTGCGCGATGGCCGTCGGCCTGAAGTACCGCCTGGACTACGACGACTCCCTCGACGTCGTCGGCGTCCACCTCGTCGGCGGTGTCGTCGGCTCGCTGCTCGTCGGCCTCTTCGCCACCGGCGGTGTCCAGTCCGACGCCAAGGGCCTGTTCTACGGCGGCGGCCTCGATCAGCTCGGTAAGCAGGCCACGGGCGTCTTCGCGGTCCTCGCGTACTCTCTCGTCGTCTCCGCGGTCCTTGCCTTCGCCGTCGACAAGGTGATCGGCATGCGGGTCTCCGAGGACGTCGAGGTCTCCGGCATCGACCAGGACGAGCACGCGGAGACGGCGTACGACTTCAGCGGAGCCGGCGGTGGCTCGGTGGCCCGCAAGGCCGCCCCCGCCACGGACAAGGACGCCCCCGCCGCACCCGCGGCGAACAAGAAGGTGGACGTATGAAGCTCATCACCGCAGTCGTGAAGCCGCACCGGCTCGACGAGATCAAGGAGGCCCTGCAGGCCTTCGGAGTGCAGGGCCTGACCGTCACCGAGGCCAGTGGCTACGGGCGGCAGCGCGGCCACACCGAGGTCTACCGCGGCGCTGAGTACACCGTCGACCTCGTCCCGAAGATCCGCATCGAGGTGCTGGTCGAGGACGCGGACGCCGACCAGCTCATCGATGTCGTCGTGAAGGCGGCGCGCACCGGCAAGATCGGCGACGGCAAAGTCTGGAGCGTCCCGGTCGACTCGGCGGTCCGCGTACGGACCGGCGAGCGCGGACCGGACGCACTCTGACACCGACCGGACAAGGAGCCCGAGTGACGGCGGAAAGCCTCGACGAGAAGAGCCCCGGAGCCATGGGGAAAGCGTCCGACTCGGGACCCGGCAGCTATGCGGCGGCCCGGCTGCATCTCCTCCAGGAGGGGACGCAGTCGGGGTCGCCGCGCCGTGCTGCCCTGGCCGGTCTCACCGACGACTGGCTGGCCGGGCTGCTCCGCCGGGGTGCCCGGGACGCCGGTCTCGGTGGTGTCTCCCTGGTGGCCGTCGGGGGCTACGGCCGCGGCGAACTCTCCCCGCGCAGCGACCTCGACCTGCTCCTGCTGCACGACGGGACGGCGGACGCCGGTGCGGTGGCCTCGCTGGCCGACCGTCTCTGGTACCCCGTCTGGGACCTCGGGCTCTCCCTCGACCACTCCGTCCGCACCCCCGCCGAGGCCCGCAGGACCGCGGGGGAGGACCTCAAGGTGCAGCTCGGCCTGCTCGACGCCCGCCACGTCGCGGGTGATGCCGCGCTGACGGCCGGGATGCGCACCGCCGTTCTCGCCGACTGGCGCAACCAGGCCCCCAAGCGGCTGCCCGAACTGCTGGAGCTGTGCCAGGAACGGGCCGAGCGCCAGGGCGAGTTGCAGTTCCTGCTGGAACCCGATCTCAAGGAGGCGCGGGGCGGTCTGCGCGATGTGACCGCGCTGCGCGCGGTGGCCGCCTCCTGGCTCGCCGACGCGCCCCGCGAGGGGCTGGAGGCCGCGCGGCGGAATCTGCTGGACGTCCGCGACGCGCTGCACCTGGCCACCGGCCGGGCCACCGACCGGCTGGCCCTCCAGGAACAGGACCAGGTTGCCGCCGGTCTCGGCCTGCTGGACGCCGACGCGCTGCTCCGCCAGGTGTACGAGGCCGCTCGCCGCATCGCGTACGCCGGGGACGTGACCTGGCGCGAGGTCGGACGGGTGCTGCGCGCCCGGGCGGCGCGGCCGAAGCTGCGCTCCCTGCTCGGCGGCCGCACGGGCCGTCCGCAGGGCGAGTACGAGCGGACGCCGCTCGCCGAGGGCGTCGTGGAACAGGACGGCGAGGTGGTGCTCGCCCGCACCGCGCGCCCCGACCGCGACCCCGTGCTCCCGCTGCGGGCCGCCGCCGCGGCGGCCCAGGCCGGACTGCCGCTCTCGCTGCACGCCGTACGGCGCATGGCCTCTGCCGCGCGGCCCCTGCCCGTACCGTGGCCGGCCGAGGCCCGGGAGCAGCTGGTCACCCTGCTCGGCGCGGGCGCGCCCACGGTACCGGTGTGGGAGGCGCTGGAGGCGGGAGGACTGATCACCCGATTCCTGCCCGACTGGGAGCGCGTACGGTGTCGGCCTCAGCGCAACGCCGTCCACCGCTGGACCGTCGACCGTCATCTGGTGGAGACCGCCGTACGGGCCTCCGCGCTGACCCGCCGGGTCAGCCGCCCCGATCTGCTGCTGGTCGCGGCCCTGCTGCACGACATCGGCAAGGGCTGGCCCGGCGACCACTCGGTCGCGGGTGAGGTCATCGCCAAGGACGTGGCGTCGCGGATCGGCTTCGACCGCGCCGACACCGAGGTCCTGGCCACCCTCGTACGTCACCATCTGCTGCTCGTGGAGACCGCGACGCGGCGCGATCTGGACGATCCGGCCACCATCGCCTCGGTCGCCCGGGCTGTCGGCGGCGCCGGCACCCTGGAGCTGCTGCACGCACTCACCGAGGCCGACGCGCTGGCCACGGGACCCGCGGCATGGAGCTCCTGGCGCGGCTCCCTGGTCGCAGATCTGGTGAAACGTGTCACCGCGGTGCTCGCGGGCGAACCCGTCGAGGACCAGGCGGCGACCGAGGAGACCACGGCCGAGCAGGAGCGTCTGGCCGTCGAGGCCCTCCGTACGGGAGGGCCCGTACTGGCTCTCCACGCGCAGACCGAGCCCGCGCTGCCGGGTGAGGAGGAGGGCGGTACGGGCGACGCGGACGCCCGGCCGGAACCGGTCGGGGTGGAGCTGCTCATCGCCGTGCCCGACCAGCGGGGCGTCCTGCCCGCGGTGGCCGGGGTCCTGGCCATGCACCGGCTGACGGTCCGCGCCGCCGATCTGCGCGCCGTCGAACTGCCCGATGCCGCGGCGTCGCAGGAGCCGGGCGGGCAGCGGCCGGGCGATGTGCTGCTGCTCAGCTGGCGGGTGGCCGCCGAGTACGGTTCGCTGCCGCAGGCCGCGCGGCTGCGCAACGACCTGGTCCGCGCCCTGAACGGCTCGCTCGACATCGCCGCCCGCCTCGCCGAGCGCGAGGCCGCCTACCCGCGCCGCCGCGGTGTGGATGCCCCGCCGCCGCGGGTGACCGTCGCCTCGGCCGGCTCCCGCCTCGCCACCGTCATCGAGGTGCGCGCCCAGGACGCGCCCGGGCTGCTGCACCGCATCGGCCGGGCGCTGGACGCCGAGGCGGTACGGGTGCGCAGCGCCCACGTCAGCACCCTCGGCGCAAACGCGGTCGATGCGTTCTACGTCACGGATCCGGCCGGCGGTCCGCTGCCGGACGGGCAGGCCGCACAGGTCGCCCGTGCCGTGGAGAACGCCCTGGCGTGAGTCCCTCGGCCGGTGCCCGGTGCGGTACGGGGCAGACCGCACCCGGGCCGTACGGATACCCTTGGGAGTCATCTGCCCGACCGCTCCCCGATCCGAGGATTCGCGACCGCCGTGTTCGACACTCTTTCCGACCGCCTCGCAGCGACGTTCAAGAACCTCCGGGGCAAGGGCCGCCTCTCCGAGGCGGACATCGACGCCACGGCGCGGGAGATCCGTATCGCGCTGCTCGAGGCGGACGTCGCGCTGCCCGTGGTGCGGGCCTTCATCAAGCAGGTCAAGGAGCGCGCGCTCGGCGCCGAGGTCTCCCAGGCGCTGAACCCCGCCCAGCAGGTCATCAAGATCGTCAACGAGGAGCTCATCGGCATCCTCGGCGGCGAGGCACGACGACTGCGGTTCGCCAAGCAGCCGCCGACGGTGATCATGCTCGCCGGTCTGCAGGGTGCGGGCAAGACCACCCTCGCCGGAAAGCTGGGCCGCTGGCTGAAGGCGCAGGGCCACACGCCGGTGCTCGTGGCCGCGGACCTCCAGCGCCCGAACGCGGTGAACCAGCTCAGCGTCGTGGCCGAGCGCGCCGAGGTCGCCGTATTTGCACCGGAGCCCGGCAACGGTGTCGGGGATCCGGTGCAGGTCGCCAAGGACTCGATCGAGTTCGCCCGCTCCAAGCAGCACGACGTCGTGATCGTCGACACCGCCGGACGCCTCGGTGTCGACGCCGAGATGATGCAGCAGGCCGCGGACATCCGGGACGCGGTCAGCCCCGACGAGATCCTCTTCATCGTCGACGCGATGATCGGCCAGGACGCGGTCAACACCGCAGAGGCGTTCCGCGACGGCGTCGGCTTCGACGGGGTCGTGCTCGCCAAGCTCGACGGCGACGCCCGCGGTGGTGCGGCGCTGTCGATCGCGCACGTCACCGGCCGCCAGATCATGTTCGCCTCCAACGGCGAGAAGCTGGACGACTTCGACGCGTTCCACCCGGACCGCATGGCGTCCCGCATCCTCGGCATGGGCGACATGCTCAGCCTGATCGAGAAGGCCGAGCAGACCTTCAGCCAGCAAGAGGCCGAGAAGATGGCCGCCAAGCTGGCGAAGGGGCCCAAGGAGTTCACGCTCGACGACTTCCTGGCCCAGATGGAGCAGGTCCGCAAGATGGGCTCCATCTCCAAACTGCTCGGGATGCTCCCGGGCATGGGCCAGATGAAGGACCAGATCAACAATCTCGACGAGCGGGACGTGGACCGCACGGCGGCGATCATCAAGTCGATGACCCCGGGCGAGCGCCAGGACCCGTACATCATCAACGGCTCGCGCCGCGCCCGTATCGCCCGGGGTTCCGGCGTCGACGTCAGCGCCGTGAAGAACCTGGTGGAGCGCTTCTTCGAGGCCCGCAAGATGATGTCGCGCATGGCTCAGGGCGGCGGCATGCCGGGGATGCCCGGGATGCCGGGCATGGGCGGCGGCCCCGGCCGGCAGAAGAAGAAGCAGAAGCAGGCCAAGGGCAGGCAGCGCAGCGGCAACCCCATGAAGCGCAAGGCCGAGGAGCAGGCCGCGGCGCAGCGCAAGGCTGCCGGCGCCGGCAGCCAGGAGGGCGGCGCGTTCGGCCTTCCCGGCGCCGGCCAGGACGCGAGCTCATTCGAACTCCCCAAGGAATTCCGGGACATGCTCCCGCCCCAGGACAAGTAGGCGGGCGCTGTGGTGCGTTGACGCGCCACGACACGTTGCGGCCGCGGCCGGGAGACCAGTTCCCCGCCGCGGCCGTTGTCGCGGGCCTGCACGCCGTCGGGGGTCAGACGCGGGCGATGAGGTAGCGGAAGACGTTGGGCATCCAGACCGTTCCGTCCGGGCGGGTGTACGGGTGCAGGGCCTCGGTCAGCTCCTTCTCGACCTGCGCCTGGTCCGTGGCCTCGGCGGCCGCGTCGAACTGGCCGGTCGACAGCAGGCCGCGTACGGCACTGTCCATGTTGGCGTACCCGAACGGGCAGGCCACCCGGCCCGAGCCGTCGGGGCGCAATCCGGCCTGCCGGGCCAACTCCTCCAGGTCGTCCCGGCCACCGGGCTGCCGACCGCCTCCGGGAGCGGGCAGCGGTTCCGCGAGCCGGGACGCGATCCGCAGTACCGACGCGGTGGCGCACCGCTCGGCCGGGCCCCAGCCGGCCAGGACGACCAGTGTGCCGCGCTCGGCGGCCGCCGCCGCCTCCGCCAGCGCCACCACCAGGTCGCCTCCGGTGTACGCGTGCGGGTCGAACGCCGTCACCAGGTTGAACGGGGCGCCACCGGGATCGGCGACCTCCTCTGCTGTTCCGCCCAGCCGTCTCGACGGGCCGGCCGCCGTCCCGCCCGGCCCGTCGGGGCCGGGGAGCAGCCGTTCCCGCGCCAGCGAGAGCCGCTGCGGATGGGCGTCGGTGCCGGCGACGGTCGCGCCCCGCACGGATGCCATGAGCAGTGCCAGGCCGGAGCCGCATCCCAGGCCCAGCATCCGGGTCGAGGGGCCGACCTCCAGGCGTTCGTACACCGCCTCGTACAGCGGCACCAGCATGCGTTCCTGGATCTCCGCCCAGTCGCGGGCGCGCGCGGAGCCCGCGGGATCCGGAGGGGAAACGGGGTGAAGGTGGTGCTGCGACACGAGCGTGGGTGTCATCGATGCGCCCCAATCCGCCGAGAGCCGTTGCCGTCCTACGCCTGATCCGCCCCCGTGAAAGTGTGCATTCAGCCAAATCCCCCGGCGCCGTTCCGGGCCGCAACCCGAGGGCCGGGGATCCCCGATGCCAGGTAACTGCCGATCCGTCCGGGAGTCCAGGGGTTGTGCGAGGGTGCTTGTGTGCACCCTCCGTGCGCCCCCTGTGTCAGCCCGTGCACCCTCCGATTCACATTTCAGGGTGACACCCCCGTACCATCTCCGCCATGGCAAAAGCTCCCGTGCTCACTCCCCAGGCGGAGGACTTCCCGCGCTGGTACCAGGACCTGATCAACAAGGCCGAGCTGGCCGACAACGGCCCGGTGCGCGGCACCATGGTCATCCGGCCGTACGGCTACGGCCTGTGGGAGCGGATGCAGCAGGACATGGACCGCCGGATCAAGGAGGCCGGTGCGCAGAACGCGTACTTCCCCCTCTTCATCCCGCAGTCCTACCTGACCAGGGAGGCGGAGCACGTCGAGGGCTTCGCCCCCGAGCTGGCCGTCGTCACCCACGGCGGCGGCAAGGAGCTGGAGGAGCCGGTCGTCGTCCGGCCCACCTCCGAGACGATCATCAACGAGTACTTCTCGAAGTGGGTGCAGAGCTACCGCGACCTGCCCCTGCTCATCAACCAGTGGGCCAACGTGGTCCGCTGGGAGATGCGTCCCCGGCTGTTCCTCCGCACATCGGAATTCCTCTGGCAGGAAGGCCACACCGCCCACGCCACGTACGAGGAGGCGCGGGACTACGCCGCCCGCATCCACCGTCGCGTCTACGGCGACTTCATGGAGGACGTCCTGGCCATGGACGTGGTCCTCGGCCGCAAGACGGCCAAGGAGCGCTTCGCGGGCGCCATCAACACCCTCACGCTCGAAGGCATGATGGGCGACGGCAAGGCGCTGCAACTGGGCACCAGCCACGAGCTCGGGCAGAACTTCGCCAAGGCCTTCAACACCCAGTACCTCTCGAGGGACGGCAAGCAGGAGCGCGTCTGGCAGACCTCCTGGGGCAGCACGACCCGCATGATCGGGGCCCTGGTGATGATGCACGGCGACGATGACGGCCTCCGCGTCCCGCCGCGCCTGGCCCCCGTCCAGGTCGTCGTCCTGGCCATCAAGGGCGACGACGCGGTGATCGCCGCCGTCCGCGAGATCGGTGACAGGCTCGCCGCGGCAGGACTACGCGTCCAGGTCGACGACCGCACGGACACTCCCTTCGGCCGTCGCGCGGTGGACTGGGAGCTCAAGGGCGTACCGGTCCGCATCGAGATCGGCCCCAAGGATCTGGCGGGCGGTACGGCGATGGTCGCCCGCCGTATCCCCGGCGGCAAGGAGCCGGTGCGGACCGAGGCCCTGGAGACGCTGCTCCCGAAGATCCTCGAGGACGACCAGGCGCTGCTGCTGCGCCAGTCCCGCGAGCGCCGCGAGGCGCGCACCTCCGATGTGACCACGATCGAGGAGGCCGCGGAGGCGGCGGTGGCGGGCGGTTGGGCCCGGATCCCATGGGCGGTGCTCGGCGAGGAGGGCGAGGCGAAGCTGGCCGAGCAGTCGGTGACCGTGCGCTGCCTGGTGGGGGAGGACGGGTCCGTACCGGGCTCCGACGACGCCCCCGGCACCCTCGCCGTCGTCGCCCGCTCCTATTGATCGCCCGGCCCCGCGGTCGCGGGGCCTCGATGTCCCGGGCAGGACGCGCTCCGGTGTCGCAGATTTTCTACGCACGGGGGCGTACGGGCCGGTACGCACCGGCTTGGCAGGAGCTGCGCCGCTCCTCCACAGATCTGCGGATCCTGCCCTCGTCACGGCGCATGAACCGAAACTGACTGGTACGTGCAAAATATTTGGGATGGCCCGGAATCGGAACACCAGGGCACCTCGGATCGTTCTTACGACGTGAGCACGACACCACCTGTTCTCGCGGCGGAGTTGGCGCAGGCGTGGGCCGACATTCAACGGCACCACCCCGAGCTGCCGGATCTTGCCGCCCCCGAATCGCTGATCGGAGAATCCTCGTCCGCCTGCGGCGCGGAGCTCTCCTTCGAACGGCTGCTCCACGAAGCCGTCCACGGCATCGCCGCCTCACGCGGCGTTCGTGACACCTCGCGGGCCGGCCGTTACCACAACCGCAGATTCCTCGCGATCGCCGAGGAGCTCGGGCTCGACCATCCCGATGAGCCGCACGCCAGCAGCGGCTTCTCCCTGGTCGTACTCAGCCCCGACGCGAAGAAGCGCTACCGCACCACCATCGAGCGGCTCCAGCGCGCTCTCAAGGCGCACTCGGTCGCCACGACGGCGGACACCACCCGCAGCTTCCGGGGACCTGCCGCCCGGCACGGCTCCTCCGGCGGCGGGGTGCGCGTGAAGGCGGTGTGCGACTGCGGGAGGAATGTGCGGGTCGTTCCGTCCGTGCTCGCCCAGGCGCCCATCGTCTGCGGCGGGTGCGGCAAGCCCTTCCGGATCCCCGAGACGGCTGCGGCCGCCTGACAGCGCGTCGTACGGCCCCGTAGTGACCCCTCGCGGTCACCCCGGGGCGTACGGCGGTGTGTCCGCGGTGTGGCACAATGGTCCGCTGAGTACTCGGCAGCCGGACCGGATCCCTCTCTCCCTCGGCTGACGCGTCCACCGGGCGCTCGGATCCCACAACCCCACGTGGAAGCCGTTGCGCTCAAACACGTCGTAGAGCAGGAGACACCACACCCGTGGCAGTCAAGATCAAGCTGAAGCGCCTGGGCAAGATCCGGTCGCCGCACTACCGCATCATCGTCGCCGACTCCCGTACCCGCCGTGACGGCCGGGCCATCGAGGAGATCGGTCTGTACCACCCGGTGCAGAACCCCTCGCGCATCGAGGTCGACACCGAGCGTGTCCAGTACTGGCTGGGCGTCGGCGCGCAGCCGACCGAGCCTGTGATGGCCATCCTCAAGGTCACCGGCGACTGGCAGAAGTTCAAGGGCCTGCCCGCCCCGGAGCCGATGAAGGTCGCCGAGCCGAAGGCCGACAAGCGCGCCCTCTTCGAGGCCGCCGCCAAGGAGACCGGCGACGAGCCGAAGGGTGAGGCCATCACCCCGAAGACGAAGAAGGCCGAGAAGAAGGCGGACGCGGCGGCCGAGTCCGCTGAGTCCACCGCGTCGACCGAGGCCTGAGGATGCTCGAGGAGGCCCTCGAGCACCTGGTGAAGGGCATCGTCGACAACCCCGACGACGTGCAGGTCGCCTCGCGCAACCTACGGCGGGGCCGCGTACTGGAGGTCCGGGTCCACCCCGAGGACCTCGGCAAGGTGATCGGCCGCAACGGCCGCACCGCGCGTGCTCTGCGCACCGTCGTCGGCGCCATCGGCGGCCGTGGTGTCCGCGTCGATCTCGTCGATGTGGACCACGTCCGCTGAGCGGCGCGGAGTACACCGGCTGAGGCCGGGGAGGGCCTGGCCCTCCCCGGCCTTTGTCGGCACCAGCCGCCCGCGGCGGCGTTCCACAGCAACCGTCCACCCGGAACCTCGACGGCGAGGTCACCGCGTCCGCCCGAGGCGGAGGGGCCGGAGCCGCAAAGGGGAGCAGCAACAGTGCAGTTGGTAGTCGCGCGGATCGGCCGCGCCCACGGCATCAAGGGCGAGGTCACGGTGGAGGTGCGCACCGACGAGCCGGAGCTGCGGCTCGCGCCCGGTACCGTCCTGGTCACGGACCCCGCCTCGGCCGGCCCGCTGACGATCGAGAGCGGCCGCGTCCACAGCGGGCGACTGCTCCTGCGCTTCGAGGGGGTGCACGACCGTACCGGCGCCGAGGCCCTTCGGAACACCCTGCTCATCGCGGAGGTCGACCCGGAGGAGACCCCCGAGGACCCCGAGGAGTTCTACGACCACCAGCTCATCGACCTCGATGTGGTGACAGTGGACGGCACCGAGGTCGGGCGGATCGCCGAGATCAGCCATCTCCCGTACCACGACCTGCTGATCGTCAGGCGCGCCGACGGCAGCGAAGTCATGGTGCCGTTCGTGAGCGAGATCGTGCCGGACATCGACCTCGAGGAACAGAAGGCGGTCATCGACCCGCCACCGGGCCTCCTGGACGAGGGTGAAACGGCATGAGACTCGACGTCGTCACGATCTTCCCGGAGTACCTGGAGCCGCTGAACGTCTCCCTGGTCGGCAAAGCGCGCCGGCGCGGACAGCTCGATGTGCACATCCACGACTTGCGGCAGTGGACCCACGACCGGCACAACACCGTGGACGACACCCCCTACGGCGGCGGTCCGGGCATGGTCATGAAGCCCGAGCCGTGGGGCGAGGCGCTGGACGCGGTCATCGAGGCGGACGCCGGTCCGGAGGGGGCAACGCCCACGCTCGTCGTCCCGACCCCGAGCGGGCGCCCGTTCACCCAGGAACTCGCCGTCGAACTCGCCGAGCGGCCCTGGCTCGTCTTCGCACCCGCCCGCTACGAGGGCATCGACCGGCGCGTGATCGACGAGTACGGCGAGCGACTCGAGGTGCACGAGGTCTCCATCGGCGACTACGTGCTGGCCGGCGGCGAGGCCGCGGTGCTGGTGATCACGGAGGCGGTCGCCCGGCTGCTGCCCGGCGTACTCGGCAACGCCGCCTCGCACCAGGACGACTCCTTCGCACCCGGCGCGATGGAGAACCTCCTGGAGGGCCCCGTCTACACCAAGCCCCCCGAGTGGCGCGGCCGCGGCATCCCCGAGATCCTCCTCAGCGGCCACCACGGCCGTATCGCCCGCTGGCGGCGCGACGAGGCGATCCGCCGCACGGCCGCCAACCGGCCCGAGCTGCTGAAGCGCTGCGACCCGGCAGCTCTGGACAGGAACGACCGGAAGTTCCTCGCCGAGCTGGGCTGGACCGAGGACCCCGAGGGCCGATTTTGGCGGCCGCCGGGTGACGTGGAAGAATAAGCCGCTGCTGTGTGCGTCCGGCGCGCGTCCCCTGCCACAGGGGGAACGGCGCCCGCCCGACGGTGCGGCTCCCGAACTCATCACGACGTACCGCCGATGACCTGTGGCATCGGCGAGGAAAGCAGACGACCATGTCTCACCTTCTCGACACCGTCGACGCGGCCTCGCTGCGCAGCGACGTCCCCGCCTTCCGTCCGGGCGACACCGTGAACGTCCACGTTCGCGTCATCGAGGGCAACCGCTCCCGTGTCCAGCAGTTCAAGGGTGTCGTCATCCGCCGCCAGGGCGCCGGCGTCC
Source organism: Streptomyces sp. NPDC051776 (assembly GCF_040681345.1). NCBI lineage: Bacteria > Bacillati > Actinomycetota > Actinomycetes > Kitasatosporales > Streptomycetaceae > Streptomyces > Streptomyces sp. NPDC051776. The sequence continues at coordinate 33,529 of NZ_JBFAYQ010000015.1, forward strand.
GCGAGACCTTCACGGTCCGCAAGGTGAGCTTCAGCGTCGGCGTCGAGCGGACCTTCCCGGTGCACACCCCGATCGTGGAGAAGATCGAGGTCGTCACCCGCGGCGACGTGCGCCGCGCCAAGCTCTACTACCTCCGCGAGCTGCGCGGCAAGGCCGCGAAGATCAAGGAGAAGCGCGAGAACTGAGTTCTCTGCAGGCGTTCTGTCCCGGCCGGATAGGCTCTGGCCCGATGGACACCGACACGCAACCCTCGGAGCGCGACCGCTCTTCCGCCCCCGGCGCGGGGCATGAACACCGGTCGCGCTCCGTGCGTATTCGGGGAGGGGGACGTCCGCGAAGGGAGGCTCCGGGGAAGGAACGGCTCTGCTGGCTCCGGCGGCGTGGCCCGTGGCGCCGCGCCGCTGTGCTCACGGGCGTCTGCGCGGTCCTCGTCGGACTGTTCAGCGCCTGGGTGGTCCAGCCGTTCCTGATCCCCAGCGGATCGATGGAGCCGACGCTGAGGGCCGGAGACCGGGTGCTCGTGAATAAGCTGGCGTACCGTTTCGGTGATGAGCCGCGGCGGGGCGATGTGGTGGTGTTCGACGGCACCGACTCGTTCGTCCGCGGCGAACCGACCGGGGACCCGGTGACGGGACTGCTGCGGGAAGGGGCGGCCGCGGTGGGCCTTGCCGAGCCGGACGAGACCGACTTCGTCAAACGCGTGGTCGGCGTCGGCGGCGACCGGGTCACCTGCTGCGACAAGCGGGGGAGGATCACAGTGAACGGCGAGGCGGTCGAGGAGTCGTACCTCCATCCCGGCGACGTCCCGTCCCGGGTGCCCTTCGACATCGTGGTGCCCGAGGGCAAGCTGTGGATGATGGGGGACCACCGCAGCGCATCCCGGGACTCGCGCGACCATCTCGGCGAGCCCGGAGGGGGCATGGTGCCTGTGGACCGGGTCATCGGCAGGGCGGACTGGATCGGCTGGCCGCACGACCGGTGGACCGAGCTCGACCACGGGCGCGGGCATGGGTAAACGAGGCCGGCCGAAGCATGGGCTGCACCGCATGGACATGCGGCTGCCCACCGGCACGCGCCCGACGACCGGCAGGGTGACGCCCGGGCGGGCCGAGCGCCGCAAGGCGGCGAAGCGGATGAAGCGGCGCCGCCGTACCAAAGCAGTGCGCGAGGTGCCGATCCTCGTAGGAGTCGCGCTGCTCATCGCGCTGGTCCTCAAGACATTTCTCGTGCAGGCCTTCGTCATCCCCTCCGGCTCCATGGAGCAGACCATCCGCATCGGCGACCGGGTGCTGGTGGACAAACTCACGCCGTGGTTCGGGTCCAAGCCGGAGCGCGGCGATGTGGTGGTCTTCAAGGACCCGGGCGGCTGGCTGGAGAAGGAGCAGACACCGCCCAAGGATGACCCGGTCGTCATCAAGCAGAGCAAGGAGTTCCTGACCTTCATCGGTCTGCTGCCCTCGGAGGACGAGCAGGACCTGATCAAACGGGTCGTCGCCGTGGGCGGGGACACTGTCAAGTGCTGCGGCAAGGACGGGCGGGTCACCGTCAACGGCATGCCGCTGAACGAGCCGTATCTGCATCCCGGGAACGCCCCGTCCGAGATGAAGTTCTCGGTGACCGTCCCGCCCGGGCGGATCTTCGTCATGGGCGATCACCGGGACAACTCCGCCGACTCCCGCTTCCACCTGAACGAACCCGGGAACGGTACGGTTTCGGAGGATCTTGTCGTCGGCAGGGCCGAGGTCATCGCCTGGCCGCTCGGCCACTGGCGTCGTCTCGAGGAACCCGGCACATATGCCTCCGTGCCCGACTCGGGCGGTGCGTCGACGGCTGCGGGCTCCGCTGCCCCTAGGCTGTCGTTCGGGCCCGATGGGTCCCCAAAGTCCCCGGACGTGCAAGTGGCGCCCCTTCTCCCGAGCCCTGCGGAACTCCCGCTCGTTATGGGAGTGGTGGGCCTGCACCGTGCATGGGGCAGGCGGCAGCGCGGAGTGAGGAGTGGATGTGGGGGATTTGGCGGTCGGCGCACGATCCGGTCACGAAGAGCCCGAGAACCAGCCGGCAGAGCGGCGCGATGAGCTCGCTGAACCACCCGCGGCAAAGGAGGACCGCAGCCGCGTGAAGCAGCAGAGGAGCAAACAACGCTCCTTCTGGAAGGAGTTGCCGATCCTCATCGGCATCGCGCTGCTGCTCGCCCTCCTGATCAAGACGTTCCTGGTGCAGGCGTTCTCCATCCCCTCGGACTCGATGCAGGACACGCTGCAGCGCGGCGACCGGGTGCTCGTCGACAAGCTGACCCCGTGGTTCGGCTCGGAGCCCGAGCGCGGCGAGGTCGTCGTCTTCCACGACCCGGGCGGTTGGCTCGGCGAGGTGCCGCAGTCCGACGCGGGGCCGGTGGCCGAGGGCATCCAGAATGTGCTGAGCTTCATCGGCCTGATGCCGTCCTCCGAGGAGAAGGACCTGATCAAGCGGGTCATCGCGGTCGGCGGCGACACCGTCGCGTGCAAGGGCGGCAACCAGAAGGTCGAGGTCAACGGCAAGCCGCTGGACGAGCCGTATCTGCGGCCGGGCAGCTCGCCCTGCGGGGACAAGCCGTTCGGCCCGGTGAAGGTGCCGGAGGGCCGGATCTGGGTGATGGGCGACAACCGCCAGAACTCCCTCGACTCGCGTTACCACCAGAACCTCCCGGGCAAGGGCACGGTCTCCGTGGACGACGTGGTCGGCCGGGCCATCGTCGTGGCCTGGCCCCTGAACCGCTGGGCGACGCTGCCCGTGCCGGGCACCTTCGACCAGCCGGGCCTGGGCGCCCAGCAGGCGCTGGGCGCGGCCGGTGCCGTGGCCCCCGGAGCGCTCGGGGTCGCCGGCGCCGTCCCGCTGGTGCTCCGGCGTCGGCGGCGGCTGACTGCCGGGGGAACCGCCGGGTAGGGTGCCGCCCAGATCCCCGACGGACCCGAGGAGCTGGGATGAGCGCTGCGGCACGTACCCGTCGTACGAGCGACGGCCACGGCCGGCTGGGCAGCATGCTGTCCGGCCTGGCTGTGACCGTCGGCTGTGTGCTCTTCCTCGGGGGTTTCGTCCTCGGCGCGATCCTCTACCAGCCCTATACCGTCCCCACGGACTCCATGGAGCCCACCGTGGACACCGGAGCCCGGGTGCTCGCGCAGCGGATAGACGGGGGCGACGTGCGGCGCGGGGACGTCGTCGTCTTCAAGGACGAGTTGTGGGGCGACCTGCCCATGGTCAAGCGCGTGGTCGGCGTCGGCGGGGACAAGATCGCGTGCTGCGACAAGCAGGGCCGGCTGACGGTGAACGGCAAGCCGGTCGCGGAGTCCTACCTGCCCAAGGGCGAGCCGGCCTCGCCGTCCGACTTCGACACCGCCGTACCCAAGGGCCATCTCTTCCTGCTGGGCGATCACCGCAGCACATCCCAGGACTCGCGGGTCCACCTGGCCGACGGCGATCACGGGTCGGTTCCGCGGGGCGCGGTCAGCGCCCGCGTGGAGGCGACGGCATGGCCGCTGGCCGGCTTCGGGATGCTCGCGCAGGCCACCCCGTTCGAGGATCTGCCCGGCGGCATCTCCGAGCCCGGGCCGCTGCGGCCGATCTTCGTGGCCGTGGTGGCGGGTGCGGTGCTGATCCTGGGCGGAGCAGCGTACGGTCCGCTGTCGCGGCGCTCGGGGCGCGGCCGGAAGGGGCGGGCGCGTGTCCGGACAGCCTGAGGCCGCAGCGGCCGAGGGAGGCTCCGTTCCCGCCGGAGAGCGCAAGGTCGCCCGGGTCGTCCTGCTCGACGCCGAGGACCGGATCCTTCTGCTGCACGGCTTCGAGCCCGCCGATCCGTCGTCGACCTGGTGGTTCACCCCCGGCGGTGGCCTTGAGGAAGGCGAGACCCGCGAGCAGGCCGCCCGGCGGGAGCTCGCAGAGGAGACCGGAATCACGGACGTCCGGCTCGGGCCCGTGCTGTGGCAGCGCCACTGCTCTTTCCCGTTCGACGGGCGACGATGGGACCAGGACGAGTGGTACTACCTGGCCCGCACGGACAGGACGGAAACGGAGACGAGCGGCCACACCGACCTGGAACGACGCAGTGTCACGGGGCTGCGATGGTGGACGCGGGCAGAGCTGTCGGCGACGCGTGAGACGGTGTACCCGACCAGGCTCGCCGGACTGCTGGAAACGCTGTTCGACGAGGGGCCGCCGAGCACTCCGGTGATCCTGGCGGCGGAAGTCGTCTAGCGCCCGTGCGTCTGACGCACAATGGGGGGACGCACGGCTGAAGGGGAACATGCCATGAGCGCCGAGGACCTCGAGAAGTACGAGACCGAGATGGAGCTGAAGCTCTACCGGGAGTACCGCGACGTCGTCGGCCTGTTCAAATACGTGATCGAGACGGAGCGTCGCTTCTACCTCACGAACGATTACGAGATGCAGGTCCACTCGGTGCAGGGCGAGGTGTTCTTCGAGGTCTCCATGGCCGACGCCTGGGTGTGGGACATGTACCGGCCTGCCCGTTTCGTCAAGCAGGTCCGGGTGCTCACATTCAAAGACGTGAACATCGAGGAGCTCAACAAGAACGACCTCGAATTGCCGTCCGGCGAATCAGGCTTCAACGAATAACCCGATCGAGTGGCCGGGATATCCACAATCCGCGCGCTGTCCACCGATCTCGACCATGATCCCCTGAACCCCGCCTGATCCGTCACTGTCAGTGGCGGAGGTGGGGCCGATGAACGCGCGAGGAGCGCTCGGCCGCTACGGGGAGGACGTGGCGGTCCGCAAGCTGGCCGAGAGCGGCATGACGGTCCTGGAGCGCAACTGGCGCTGCCGGGCCGGGGAGATCGACATCGTGGCCGCGCACGGCGACGCGGTCGTGGTGTGCGAGGTCAAGACCCGCCGCGCAGGTGCCTACGAGCATCCGATGGCGGCCGTTACCCCACGCAAGGCCGAGCGGCTGAGACAGCTGGCCGAGCGCTGGCTCGCCGACCGCTGGCTAACGCTCCACGACGGACTGCCCGACGGCGGAGTGCGGATCGACCTCGTCGGTGTGCTGCTGCCGCGGCGGGGCGCCCCGGTCGTGGAGCACGTACGGGGGGTGGCGTGATGGCCTTCGCCCGTACCTGCTCGGTAGCGCTGGCCGGGGTCGAGGGCGTGATGGTGGAGGTCCAGGCGGACCTCGAGCCGGGGGTCGCGGCCTTCACCTTGGTCGGCCTGCCGGACAAGAGCCTGGTGGAGAGCCGGGACCGGGTTCGCGCCGCGGTGGTCAACTCGGGAGTGAGCTGGCCGCAGAAGAAGCTCACGGTGGGGCTCAGCCCCGCCTCGGTGCCCAAGGGCGGCAGCGGATTCGACCTTGCAGTAGCCTGCGCCGTCCTCGGCGCCGCCGAGCGGATCGATCCACGGGAGCTCACCGACCTGGTGATGATCGGCGAGCTCGGACTCGACGGCCGGGTCCGGCCCGTGCGCGGGGTGCTTCCCGCGGTTCTGGCGGCCGCGGACGCGGGCTACCGCCAAGTGGTCGTCCCCGAGCGCACGGCGGCCGAGGCGGCGCTCGTCCCCGGGGTCTCGGTCCTCGGCGTGCGCAGCCTGCGCCAGCTCATCGCGGTCCTGACCGACGAAACGGTCCCCGAGGAGGAGGAAATCCGGGACGACGGCAGGCCGGACCCGATGCTCGCGGGGCTCATCCTGCCCGGAGCCGGGACGGGAGCCGGACTCCTGCGCTCCGAGACCGGGCCGGAGCCCGACCTGGCGGACGTCGCCGGACAGGCGGGCCCGCGCCTGGCCCTGGAGGTCGCCGCGGCCGGAGGCCACCACATCTTCCTCAAGGGGCCACCGGGGGCCGGGAAGACCATGCTGGCTGAGCGGCTGCCCGGCATCCTGCCGCCACTGACCCGGGAGGAGGCCCTGGAAGTCACCGCGGTGCACTCGGTGGCCGGGCTGCTCCCGCCCGGCAGGCCACTGGTCGAGTCCGTGCCCTACTGCGCTCCGCACCATTCGGCCACCATGCCCTCGCTCGTCGGCGGCGGGAACGGACTGCCTCGGCCCGGCGCCGTGTCCCTGGCGCACCGGGGGGTGCTCTTCCTGGACGAGGCACCGGAGTTCAGCAGCCGCGTCCTGGACGCACTGCGCCAGCCGCTGGAGTCCGGGCATGTGGTCGTGGCACGCAGCGCCGGGGTGGTGCAGCTGCCCGCACGGTTCCTGCTGGTACTGGCCGCCAACCCGTGTCCGTGCGGCCGGCACACGGTCCGTACGGGCTGTGAGTGCTCGCCTTCCGCGGTCCGCCGCTACCGGTCGCGTCTGTCCGGGCCCCTGATGGACCGGGTGGACCTGCGGGTCGAGGTCGAGGCCGTCGGGCGGAGGGAGCTGATCGGCATGGCGGGCGGCGGCGAATCCAACGAGACCGTGGGCGCCCGCGTACGGGCCGCGCGAGAGCGGGCCGCCGTGCGGATGCGCGACACCCCCTGGCGCCTCAACGGCGACGTGCCCGGGCACGCACTGCGCACCCGATGGCGGCCGGCGCCCGATGCGATGCTGGAGGCCGAGCGCGACATGGAGCGGGGCATGCTGACGGCTCGCGGCCTGGACCGGGTACTGCGTGTTGCCTGGACGGCCGCCGATCTCGCCGGGCGGGACCGTCCCGAGGCACAGGATGTAGTGCTCGCCCTCCAACTGCGGACCGGCGTCGAGCGCGCGGCGGCCCTGACGGGAGGCCCGCGATGAGCGCCGGTGGCGTGACCGAGGCCGCGCCGCCGGGGACCGGGCCGGCGCCAGGGCTGTCGTCCGCGCCGGCGTCAGAGCCAGGAAGTGGGCCGAGGCCGGCGGCCTGCACGGACCAGGAACGCCTGGCGCGGGCCGCGCTCAGCAGGATCGCTGAACCGGGTGACGAGGTCATCGGGGCCTGGCTGCGGGCCATCGGCCCCGTCGGGCTGATGCGGCTCCTCACCAGCGCGGAGGAGCCGCAGCCACCGGAAGTCGCGGGGAAGACGGTGAGCGCGGAGCGGATGGCCGGGTACCGCATCCGGGCCACCGGCCTCGACCCGGCCGCGGACCTCGCCGCGGTGAGCGCGGTGGGCGGCCGCTTCGTATGCCCCGGGGACGGCGAGTGGCCCCGGCAACTCGACGACCTCGGACACGCACGCCCGGTCGGCCTCTGGGTACGGGGACTGCCCTCGCTGCGCAAGTGGGCCCTGCGATCCGTCGCCGTGGTCGGCGCACGGGCCTGCACCGACTACGGCGCCCACGTGGCCGCCTCACTCGGCGCGGGGCTCGCAGAGAGCGGCTGGGTCGTGGTGTCCGGAGCGGCCTACGGCGTCGACGGGGCCGCCCACCGCGGGGCGCTGGCCGCGGACGGCGCGACCATGGGCGTACTCGCCTGCGGTGTGGACGTCGCCTATCCCCGAGGACACACCGAGTTGATCGCACGCATCGCCGAACGCGGCATGGTCATGGCGGAGTTACCGCCCGGCGGACACCCCACGCGCAGCAGGTTCGTGCTGCGCAACCGCGTCATCGCCGCGCTCACCCGGGGCACCGTCGTGGTGGAGGCGCAGTACCGCAGCGGATCACTGGTCACGGCCCGCCGTGCCCAGAAGCTGGGCCGGGTAGTCATGGGCGTACCGGGGCCCGTGACCTCGGGCCTGTCGGCCGGTGTTCACGAACTACTGCGCGGCGAGGCCGCCCTCGTCACCGACGCCGCGGAGGTCAACGAACTCATCGGCCGTATCGGCGACCTGGCTCCCGAGCGCCACGGCCCCGTGGTCGCGAGAGATCTCCTGGATCCCCTCTCGGCCAGGATGCTCGACGCGCTGCCCCGCCGCGCGAGCCGGGACGCGCGGCGGCTCGCGCGGGACGCGGGGACCGGATATGACGAGGCGTTGGCAAAACTGTACGAACTCCAGTCACTGGGGTTCGTCGAACGGCACGGCGAACGCTGGCAGTTGGCACTGAAATCACCGGACTCCGGAGGAGTACCGCGAGGCGGTCCTTGACCTGGGACGTTCGGGTGACAGGGTTGGGCCGATGACCGCAACAGCCGACTTTGTGTCCCGTTCACGACCGCCGAGCCCCCGGGGTGTCGTAACCCTGCAGAGCGGCACGCGGAACGTATCTGCCCAGCGCGAGCGTGGAGCGTTCGCACGCTGCGACAGGTCAGTCACGCTACGCTCACAAGCGTTCCGACCACGACAGACGTCCTCACCCCGGTGACGGCAGAAGAGCTCAAGGCGACGAATGCCCCAGCACACCTCCGGGTCTGACCGCGCGGCAGTGCCACCCGCCGCCCGCGGCAGCGTGCGCCCCCCCGCACCCTCGTCGCTCGACGAACTGTGGCGGTCGTACAAGGCCACGGCTGACGGCCGGCTGCGGGAGCAGCTCATCCTTCACTACTCCCCGCTCGTCAAGTACGTGGCAGGCCGGGTCAGCGTCGGCCTGCCTCCCAACGTCGAGCAGGCGGATTTTGTTTCCTCGGGAGTCTTCGGGCTCATCGACGCCATCGAAAAGTTCGATCCGGACCGTTCGATCAAATTCGAGACGTATGCGATCACCCGGATTCGCGGTGCGATGATCGATGAACTGCGCGCGCTCGACTGGATCCCCCGCTCGGTCCGGCAGAAGGCGCGCGCCGTCGAGCGTGCCTACGCCACCCTCGAGGCGAAGCTCAGACGGAGCCCCTCCGAAGCCGAAGTGGCCGAGGAGATGGACATCGGCCTCGATGAACTGCACAACGTCTTCAGCCAGTTGTCCCTGGCCAACGTCGTCGCCCTCGAAGAACTGCTGCATGTCGGCGGCGAGGGCGGCGACCGGCTCAGCCTCATGGACACACTGGAGGACACGGCCGCCGACAACCCCGTGGAGGTCGCCGAGGACCGCGAACTGCGCCGGCTGCTCGCCCGGGCCATCAACACCCTGCCGGAGCGCGAGAAGACGGTCGTGACCCTCTACTACTACGAGGGGCTGACGCTCGCCGAAATCGGCCAGGTCCTGGGCGTCACCGAAAGCCGGGTGAGCCAGATCCACACCAAGTCCGTGCTCCAGCTCCGGGCGAAACTCGCCGACGTCGGCCGCTGAAGCTGCTGAATCGTCCCTCCGCTGTGTCGAGATGTCGCCGCGGGGAGTGCACCGGCCGGTACGTCGTCCGTACAGTGGAGGCGTGCCAAGGATTCGAGCGGCCTCCGTGGCCGAGCACCGGACCATGCAGCGCAACGCCCTGCTGGACGCTGCCCGATCCCTCTTGTCCGAGGGCGGCACGGAAGCCCTGACCTTTCCCGCTCTCGCCGAACGCACCGGGCTCGCGCGCTCCTCCGTCTACGAGTACTTCCGCTCCCGCGCGGCCGTCGTCGAGGAACTGTGCGCCGTCGACTTCCCGGTCTGGGCCTCGGAGGTCGAGGCCGCCATGGAGCGCGCCGAGACGCCCGAGGGCAAGATCGAGGCATATGTGCGGCAGCAGCTCGCACTCGTCGGCGACCAGCGGCACCGGGCCGTCGTGGCAATCTCGGCAGGTGAACTGGACGCCGGTGCGCGCGAAAAGATCCGTGCCGCGCACGGGAGCCTCATCGCCATGATCGTCGAAGCACTCGGAGCCCTCGGCCATGAGCAGCCGCGGCTCGCGGCGATGCTGCTGCAGGGCGTCGTCGACGCGGCGGTGCGCCGAATCGAGATCGGCGCCGCCGAGGATCCTGGACAGATCACCGAGGCCGCGGTCGCCATGGCGCTGCACGGCGTCCGGGGCTGAACCGTCTCTCGACAGCGGCCCGTCCCGCGACGGCGCAGTCGACGGTGCGCCCAGAGCGCCGCGGCGGCCAGAAAGGCGCTCCATCCCAGGGAAGCAGGGCCGGGGCCGCCCGCGGACGCAGGCCTGACCATTTGGGGTGCAGAGGAAACCGTTGTCTTCGCATGGCCCGGCCCTGAGATCCCCCGCGAGCCGACCGCCCCGCGCGCGGCACCCCGTCCAGCCGTTCCGGCTGCACCCCGTCCAGCCGTTCCGTGAGAGTCGGCTGCTCCGCCCTCGACGGCCCGTCCCCGCATCGGGGAAGAACCTGCTGTTCCGTCCTCCGTGCCGGTACGCGGCTCCGGCACCCCGAACACCGGCAGCAGCCGGGACGGTCCGCCGCGCAGCATTCCGTCGGGCAGCAGGGAGAGCGGATCGAGGTAGCGGTCACCGCGCCTCAGCCCCCAGTGCAAGCACCCCTCCCTGCAGTGGAACGGGCCTTCATCGAGAGTGCCGACCCGTGCGCCCGCCGCCACACGGTCGCCCTTCGCGACGTCCGGGTGCACCGGCTCGTACGTGACGCGCAGCGGCGGCTTCCCCGTGCCGTCCAACTCGATGGCCAGCACTCCCCGGCCGGCGACACTTCCCGCGAACGAGACCCGGCCCGCGCCCGCGGCCCGTACCACCTGGCCCGGGCGGCCGGCGAGATCCACTCCGCGGTGCCCTGCCGCGTACGGCGACGGCGGCGGCTCCCAGGCCCGCACCACGTGCGGCCTCGGCCTCCCGTCCTGGCCCTTCAGCGGCCAGGCGCGGCCGTCGCTCCGGCCCGAGGCGTCGCCCCCGCCCCCACCTGGCCTCGGCCTCCCGTCCTGGCCCTTCAGCGGCCAGGCGCGGCCGTCGCTCCGGCCCGAGGCGTCGCCCCCGCCCCCACCCCCCTGCCCCCCACCCAAGCCACTCCCGCTCTCGCTACCCCCGCTCTGGCCACTTCCGCTCCCGCCCCTGTCCCGGCCATCGCCGTCGGCCGGGACGCCGGTCGTGGAACCGGTCAGGGCCGGAGTCCCCACAGGCATGTCGCCGGACCGGGGAGCGGGTCTTCCCGCCGCCGTGATCAGCGCCAGGGCAAGGGTCGCCAGAAGCAGTGCCGGGACCACCGGCCTGCCCACCCGCCCCCACGGCACCGGGCCCCGGAGCTCCCCCCACCGAACTCGCTGCCACGGCCCCTGACACTGCCGGACCCGCTCCGACCCCCTCTGCCGCCGAACTCCCTCCCACGGCCCTTGCCAACACCGCCGCGGCTCCCGGCCCCGCTGCCCTGGCCCCGACCCTGCCGAACGCGCCCCCGCCCGTCCTGCTTCCGGCCGCCGTAGTGTCGCCCGCTCTGCCCCCGTCCGTCCTGCTTCCGGCCGCCGTAGTGTCGCCCGCTCTGCCCCCGCCCGCCCTGATTCCGTCCGCCGTAGTGCCGCCCGCTGTCCCGTGTCGCATCGCATGGCACGAGCCTGGCCCGGCGTCGGGGCGCTCAGGGATCACGGCGGAAAGCTGTGGACGGGCCGCGGCATGTGGACAAAATGGTCACTCGTACGGGTGGGATCCGCGGCCAGCGGCCGACGCGTCCGGCACGCGTTTCACCGCACCGGCGGGAAGCCGCCGTGTGTCGCTCGGCGGCTCAGCGGTCCCGTACACTTCTGGTGGCGATCCGGGTCACCGGGTCGACTTCGCACGCCCCGCCGTCGGCGCTTCCACTTCCCATCGGACAGCTCCGCGGCCGCGTTCCTCGGTCCACGGCAGGCCCTCGCGAGAGCGCCCTCCATGGCAGACGCGCAGGGGCGTCAGGCACGCCGGCCGACCGGCCGGCGTGGAACCGAGTACCTCAAGGAGTACGGCCATGGCCGTCGTCACGATGCGGGAGCTGCTGGAGAGCGGCGTCCACTTCGGGCACCAGACCCGCCGTTGGAACCCGAAGATGAAGCGCTTCATCTTCACCGAGCGCAACGGCATCTACATCATCGACCTGCTCCAGTCGCTGTCGTACATCGACCGCGCCTACGAGTTCGTCAAGGAGACCGTCGCCCACGGCGGCTCCATCATGTTCGTCGGCACGAAGAAGCAGGCCCAGGAAGCCATCGCCGAACAGGCGACCCGGGTCGGCATGCCGTACGTCAACCAGCGCTGGCTGGGCGGCATGCTCACCAACTTCTCGACCGTCTACAAGCGCCTGCAGCGCCTGAAGGAACTCGAGGCGATCGACTTCGAGGACGTGGCCGCCTCCGGCCTCACCAAGAAGGAGCTCCTCGTCCTCTCCCGCGAGAAGGCCAAGCTGGAGAAGACCCTCGGCGGTATCCGCGAGATGCAGAAGGTGCCCAGCGCCGTCTGGATCGTGGACACCAAGAAGGAGCACATCGCCGTCGGTGAGGCGCGCAAGCTCAGCATCCCGGTCGTCGCGATCCTCGACACCAACTGCGACCCGGACGAGGTCGACTACAAGATCCCGGGCAACGACGACGCGATCCGCTCCGTCACCCTGCTCACCCGCGTGATCGCCGACGCGGTCGCCGAGGGTCTCATCGCCCGCTCCGGCGCCGCCGAGAGCAAGGGCGAGAAGGCCGCGGGCGAGCCGCTCGCCGAGTGGGAGCGCGACCTGCTCGAGGGCGAGAAGAAGTCCGAGGAGCCGGCCGCCGCCGCGGCCGAGAAGCCCGAGGCCGAGAAGCCCGAGGCCGAGAAGCCCGAGGCCGAGAAGCCCGCTGAGGCCGAGAAGCCCGCTGAGGCCGAGAAGCCCGCCGAGGCCGAGAAGGCCGCCGAGGCCGAGAAGCCGGCCGACGCCAAGGCCGCGGACGCCGAGCAGGCCTGACGACCCCGTCACGGCTGCCGACGGCGGGGGCCCGGGGCCCCCGCCGTCCCACCGTAGATCCGATCGACTTTCGAGAAGAGACTGACAGACCATGGCGAACTTCACCGCCGCTGACGTCAAGAAGCTCCGTGAGCTCACCGGCGCCGGCATGATGGACTGCAAGAAGGCGCTGGACGAGGCCGAGGGCAACGTCGACAAAGCCGTCGAGATCCTGCGCGTCAAGGGCCAGAAGGGCGTCGCCAAGCGCGAGGGCCGCAGCGCCGAGAACGGTGCCGTCGTCTCCCGCCTCTCCGCCGACAACGCCTCCGGCGTTCTGGTGGAGCTGAAGTGCGAGACCGACTTCGTCGCCAAGGGCGACAAGTTCGTGGCCGTCGCGGACGCCGTCGCCGAGCACGTCGCCAAGTCCTCCCCGGCCGATCTGCAGGCTCTGCTCGCCTCCGAGATCGAGGCCGGCAAGACCGTCCAGGCGTTCGTGGACGAGGCCAACGCGACCCTCGGCGAGAAGATCGTCCTCGACCGCTTCGCGCAGTTCTCCGGCGGCTATGTCGCCTCCTACCTGCACCGCACCAGCCCGGACCTGCCCCCGCAGGTCGGTGTCCTGGTCGAGCTGGACCAGGAGAACGCCGAGGTGGCCAAGGACATCGCGCAGCACGTCGCCGCTTTCGCGCCGAAGTTCCTCTCCCGCGAGGACATCCCGGCCGAGACCGTCGAGAACGAGCGCCGCGTCGCCGAGGCCACCGCGCGCGAGGAGGGCAAGCCCGACGCCGCCCTCCCGAAGATCGTCGAAGGTCGGGTGAACGGCTTCTTCAAGGAGAACGTGCTCCTGGACCAGGCGTTCGCCAAGGACAACAAGAAGAGCGTGCAGAAGATTCTGGACGAGTCCGGCGTTACGCTGAAGCGGTTCGCCCGCTTCCGTGTCGGCGCCTGATCCGTACGACTTCGTACGGCTCGGTACCACTCCGTTCAAACACGGAATTCGCCCGACCCGCTAGGGTCGGGGGCAGTCGGCCGCCATATGCGCCGGACGACCGCAGATGTGACGAGGAGGCCATTGCCGCAGAGGGCTCGACCAGATCCCACCGGCAATGGCCTTCTCGTATGTGCACGAGGAGATCTCCATGAACCAGGGCGCGGACACCGCTGACACGGCAGACAAGGCAGGCCACGGCCAGTACGGGAAGAAACGCCGCCGCTTCCTGCTGAAGCTGTCCGGCGAGGCATTCGCCGGTTCCGGGGCGCTCGGCGTGGATCCCGACGTGGTGCACAAAATGGCCCGCGAGATTTCCGCAGTGGTCCGGGACGGCTATGAGATCGCGGTCGTCATCGGCGGCGGCAACTTCTTCCGCGGTGCCGAACTGCAGCAGCGCGGCATGGACCGGGCCCGCTCCGACTACATGGGTATGCTCGGCACGGTCATGAACTGCCTCGCCCTCCAGGACTTCCTGGAGAAGGAGGGCATCGACTCCCGCGTCCAGACCGCCATCACCATGGGACAGGTCGCTGAGCCGTACATCCCGCTGCGGGCCGTACGGCATCTGGAGAAGGGGCGCGTCGTCATCTTCGGCGCGGGCATGGGCATGCCGTACTTCTCCACCGACACCACCGCTGCCCAGCGCGCCCTGGAGATCGACGCCGAGGCGCTGCTGATGGGCAAGAACGGCGTGGACGGGGTCTACGACTCCGACCCGAAGCAGAACCCGGACGCCGTGAAGTTCGACGCGCTCGAGTACGGCGAGGTGATCGCCCGTGGCCTGAAGGTCGCCGATGCCACCGCCATCACGCTGTGCATGGACAACAAGCTTCCGATCCTTGTCTTCGAGCTGCTCGCCGAGGGCAATATCGCGCGTGCGGTGAAGGGTGAGAAGATCGGCACGCTCGTCAGCGATCAGGGTACGCGGGCCTGACCACCGGCCCGTACGGCCGGGGTAACCCGGCAACTCCGGGCCGCACGAACAGCCCGGCACGGGGATGGACAACGACCTGCCGGTCGTACACCGTGCAGGAAACACGCGCGAGGGGCGAGGCTGTGCTCACTCACGAGACCAGGAGCAAGTGGTGATCGAAGAGATCCTCCTCGAGGCCGAGGAGAAGATGGAGAAGGCCGTCGTGGTCGCCAAGGAGGACTTCGCCGCGATCCGCACCGGGCGTGCGCACCCGGCGATGTTCAACAAGATCGTGGCGGACTACTACGGTGCGATGACGCCGATCAACCAGCTGGCGTCGTTCTCGGTGCCCGAGCCGCGCATGGCGGTCGTGACTCCTTTCGACAAGAGTGCGCTGCGCAACATCGAGCAGGCGATCCGCGACTCCGACCTCGGGGTCAACCCGTCGAACGACGGCAACATCATCCGTGTGGTGTTCCCGGAGCTGACGGAGGAGCGCCGCCGCGAGTACATCAAGGTCGCCAAGGGCAAGGGCGAGGACGCGAAGATCTCGATCCGCAGCGTCCGCCGCAAGGCCAAGGAGTCCATCGACAAGCTCATCAAGGACGGCGAGGTCGGCGAGGACGAGGGCCGCCGCGCCGAGAAGGAGCTCGACGACACCACGTCGAAGCACGTGGCGCAGGTGGACGAGCTGCTCAAGCACAAGGAAGCCGAGCTGCTCGAGGTCTGATGAACGACTCTTCCTGGGGGGGCCGCCCCGTGTCCCGGGCCGGCGGGGCACCGGTTCCTCATGCCGAACGGGGTGTTCCCGGCGAAGCCAGGGGGAGCCATGCGCCGGTGCCGCCGACCGCCGGCCTCTGGAGACCGCCCGACCAGGGGTCTGCTCCGGCGGGTCCCGCGCACGGGATGCCGGAGGCCAAGCAGACTCGGGCCATGCCCAGCTTGTCCGACTCCGGCGGAAATCAGGACGACCGTGACCGGGGGGCCGCTCGCCACAGCGGCCCTCCGCCGCAGTCGCCGGCCGCCCCGCAGAAGAAGCGGGCCGGGCGGGACCTGCGGGCCGCGATAGGGGTCGGTCTCGGTCTCGGCGCGGTGATCATCGCGTCGCTCTTCATCGAGAAGGCCGTCTTCGTCGCGGTGATCGCCGCCGCCGTGATCGTCGGCCTCTGGGAGCTCTCCTCCCGGCTGTCGGAGAAGAAGTACATCCGCATCCCGCTCGTACCGCTCGCGGTGGGCGGGGCGGCCATGGTCGTCGCCGGGTACCTGCGGGGCGCGGAGGGCGCGTCCGTGGCCATGGCCCTGACCGCGCTCGCCACGCTCGTGTGGCGGATGGCCGAGCCTCCCGAGGACTATCTGCGGGATGTCACGGCCGGTGTCTTCGCGGCCTTCTACGTGCCGTTCCTGGCCTCGTTCGTGGCCCTGATGCTCGCCGCTGACGACGGCGCATGGCGGGTGCTCACCTTCCTGCTGCTGACGGTCGTCAGCGACACGGGCGCGTACGCCATCGGCTGGCGGTTCGGCCGGCACAAGCTCGCCCCGCGCATCAGCCCCGGCAAGACCCGCGAAGGGCTGTTGGGCGCGGTGGGCTTCGCGATGGCCGCGGGCGCGCTGTGCACGGAGTACCTGATCGACGGCGGGAGCTGGTGGCAGGGGCTGCTGCTCGGCCTCGCGGTGGCCGTCAGCGCCACACTCGGCGACCTCGGCGAGTCCATGATCAAGCGGGATCTCGGGATCAAGGACATGGGGAACCTGCTGCCGGGCCACGGCGGGATCATGGATCGGCTGGACTCGCTCCTGCCGACCGCGCCTGTGGTGTGGCTGCTGCTGGTGGTCTTCGTAGGCCCGGGCTGATCCGGGACGTACGACATCCGGGGGCCCGCCGCGTTGCGCGTGCGGGCCTTCGTCGTTGCGTGGCCATTTCCGACGCGGGACGCCACGCACCCGCGGCGCGTTCAGCGGTGGGCGCCCGCTCAGCGTGCCGGGCGAAGGCCGTCGCGATCTTCTCGCGTCCGGCACCGGAGGGCCGGCAGCGGGCGGAGCAGCACCCCGGCCTTGTGCGGGTCGAGCAGGCCGCCGTTGATCAGTCCGCGCAGCTTGCACTCCGGTCTCGGGGCCGTAGACCTGCTCGCCGTGGCGGGATCGTCCCTGAATCCCGGTTTCGACGAGCGCTACCTGCGGCGGAACTCGACCTGAACACCGGTACGCGCAGCGGAAGAACCTGCGCCACCCCATCGCGGCACCCAACCGCCTTCGTAGAAACCTTCCTTGGGGGCGTCGCCGGGCCGTGCGGATCGGCAGGTGGCAGGCGGCCACCGGGGGTGACCGGTCTCCCACCAAGCGGCGGCCACCGGGAGTGACCGGTCTCCCACCGCCCCGGCCTGGGGCGGCGTAGTTGATCTGCCACACTGGTGCAGTTATGCCTGCACCCGGAGAACTCATCTTCGTCGCGCCGCGCGGGGCCAAGAAGCCGCCGCGGCACCTTGCCGATCTCACGCCCGCAGAGCGCCGTGACGCCGTTGCCGCGCTCGGTGAGAAGCCGTTCCGCGCCGGTCAGGTGTCGCGTCACTACTTCGCCCGCTACACCGACGATCCGGGGGCCTGGAGCGACATCCCCGCCGCCGCGCGCGAGAGGCTGGCCGCCGGGCTGCTGCCCGAGCTGATGACCGTGGTGCGGCACATCTCGTGCGACGACGACACCACCCGTAAGACGCTGTGGCGGCTCTTCGACGGCACGCTCGTGGAGTCCGTGCTGATGCGCTATCCCGACCGGGTCACCATGTGCATCTCCTCGCAGGCCGGATGCGGCATGAACTGCCCGTTCTGCGCGACCGGACAGGCCGGTCTCGACCGCAACCTCTCCACCGCCGAGATCGTGCACCAGATCGTCGACGGGATGCGGGCGCTGCGCGACGGCGAGATCCCCGGAGGCCCGGCGCGGCTGTCCAACATCGTCTTCATGGGCATGGGCGAGCCGCTCGCCAACTACAACCGCGTCGTCGGCGCCGTCCGCCGCCTCACCGACCCCGCGCCCGACGGCCTCGGACTGTCACAGCGCGGTATCACCGTCTCCACCGTCGGCCTCGTCCCCGCGATGCTGCGCTTCGCCGACGAAGGCTTCAAGTGCCGTCTGGCCGTGTCTCTGCACGCCCCCGACGACGAGCTGCGCGACACCCTCGTGCCCGTCAATACCCGCTGGAAGGTGCGCGAAGTCCTCGACGCGGCCTGGGAGTACGCGGAGAAGTCCGGCCGCCGGGTCTCCATCGAGTACGCCCTGATCAGGGACATCAACGACCAGGCGTGGCGGGCCGATCTCCTCGGCCGGCTCCTGAAGAACCGCCGGGTGCACGTCAACCTCATCCCGCTCAACCCGACCCCCGGCTCGAAGTGGACCGCCTCCCGCCCCGAGGACGAGCGGGCGTTCGTCGCCGCGCTGGAGGCCCATGGTGTGCCCGTGACCGTACGGGACACCCGGGGGCAGGAGATCGACGGTGCCTGCGGGCAGCTTGCCGCAACCGAGCGCTGACGCCGCTGATACCGTGCATTCGTACAAATGAACACCTCCGACAGGGGAGCGCACCGAGCGCTGAGAGTGCGGCCAGGCGACGCCGCAGACCCTCGGACCTGATCCGGGTAATACCGGCGTAGGGAGTCACTCGACGATGTACAACAACCTTCGGCGTGCCATGGGCGCGGCGCTGATCGGCGCGCTCGGTGTCTCGGCACTGGCCGCATGCGGCGGTTCGGACGACGACGGCGCCAAGGCCGGAGACCGCAAGACGGTCACTCTTGTCACGCACGACTCGTTCCAGGCCTCACCGGGGGTCCTCAAGCAGTTCACGAAGGAGACCGGCTACAAGGTCGAGGTGCTGCGGGGTGGCGACGCCGGTTCGGCGGTGAACCAGGCTGTCCTCTCCAAGGACAATCCGCAGGGCGACGTGTTCTTCGGCGTCGACAACACACTGCTCTCCCGGGCGCTGGACGCCGGGCTGTTCACCCCGTACGAGGCGACGGACTTGGAGAAGGTCCCGGCCGCGCTCCGGCTCGACGGGGACCGGCATCGCGTCACCCCCGTCGACACCGGAGACATCTGCGTCAACTACGACCGGAAGTACTTCGCCGGCAAGAAGCTCGCGCCCCCGCGCACGTACGAGGACCTGCTCAAGCCCGCGTACAAGAACCTCCTGGTCACCGAGAACGCAGCCACCTCCTCCCCGGGCCTCGGCTTCCTCCTGGGCACCGCCGCGGCCCGTGGCGGCGACTGGCAGGACTACTGGAAGAAGCTGAAGGCCAACGGCGTCGAGGTCGTCGACGGCTGGGAGCAGGCCTACTTCGACCGGTTCTCGGGCGCGGGCAAGGGCGACAAGCCCCTCGTCGTCTCCTACGCCTCCAGCCCGCCCGCCGGGGTCCTGGAGATGAAGCCGCGGCCGAAGCAGGCGCCGACCGGCGTCGCGACCGACACCTGCTTCCGCCAGATCGAGTTCGCGGGGCTGCTGAACGGCGCCAGGAACCAGAAGGGCGGCAAGGCGCTGCTGGACTTCCTGCTGAGCAGGACGTTCCAGGAGGACGTCCCGCTGAAGATGTTCGTCAACCCCGCGCGCCAGGACGCCCGGCTGCCCGAGGTGTTCACCCGCTACGGCGAGACGATCGACAAGCCCGCGACGCTGCCGCCCGGGAAGATCGCCGAGAACCGTGAGCAGTGGGTCGAACAATGGTCCTCGCTGGTCCTGAAGTAACCACCGCCAAAGGCGCGGCCGCCCGGGCCCGGCCCCGCGGCCGCCGGCACACGGCGGTGCGGCTCGCGCTCATGGCTGTGCCCGTCGCCTTCTTCGGTGTCTTCTTCGGCTACCCGGTCGCCGCCATCGTCGGCCGGGGTCTACGGGACGGCGGGCGCTGGCAGTTGGGCAGGGCCGTCGAGACGCTCACCGACCCCGGTGTGCTGGACGTCCTGTGGTTCACCGCCTGGCAGGCGGCCGCCTCCACCGTCCTGACCCTCGCGATCGCGCTGCCGGGCGCCTATGTCTTCGCCCGCTTCGACTTCCCCGGCAAGGAGATCCTGCGGGCGGTCGTCGTCGTGCCGTTCGTGCTGCCGACGGTCGTCGTCGGCTCGGCCTTCCTCGCGCTGCTCGGGCGCGGCGGCATGCTCGACGACCTGTGGGGCTTCCGCCTGGACACCACGGTCTGGGCGATCCTCCTCGCCCATGTCTTCTTCAACTACGCGGTCGTGGTCCGTACCGTCGGAGGGCTCTGGTGCCAGCTGGACCCGCGGCAGGAGGAGGCGGCCCGGGTCCTGGGCGCGAGCCGCTTCGCGGCCTGGCGCCGGGTGACGCTGCCCGCGCTCGCACCCTCCGTCGGGGCCGCGGCCCTCATGGTGTTCCTCTTCACGTTCACCTCCTTCGGCGCCGTGCAGATCCTCGGCGGCCCGCGCTACGCGACGCTGGAGGTGGAGATCTACCGGCAGACCGCGCAGCTCCTGGACCTGCCGACCGCCGCCGTCCTCACCCTCGTCCAGTTCGCCGCGGTCGCCGCGGTCCTCGCGCTGCACGCCTGGTCGGTACGGCGCCGGGAGAGCGCCCTCGCGCTCGTGGACCCGGCGCGGACGGCGCGACGCCCGCAGGGGCCGGGTCAGTGGGCCCTGCTCGCGGGCGTGCTCGCCGTGGTCGCCGTGCTGATCCTGCTGCCGCTCGGTGTGCTGATCGAACGGTCGCTCGCCGCGCCCGGAGGCCACGGGTTCACCTTCTACCGGGCTCTGCAGTCGGCGGCCGGAAGCGGCGGCACGTTCCTCGTGGCCCCGCTGGAGGCCGTGTGGAACTCGCTGCAGTACGCCGCGGCGGCCACGGCCATCGCCCTGGTGATCGGCGTGCTCGCGGCCGCGGCCCTGACCCGCCGCGCCGGACGGCTCCTGCGGGGCTTCGACGCGCTCCTCATGCTGCCGCTGGGCACCTCCGCGGTGACCGTCGGCTTCGGCTTCCTCATCGCCCTGGACGAGCCGCCCCTCGATCTGCGCTCCTCCTGGCTGCTGGTGCCGCTGGCCCAGGCACTGGTGGGCGTGCCCTTCGTCGTACGGACCATGCTTCCCGTCCTGCGCGCCGTCGATGAGCGGCTGCGGGAGGCGGCCGCCGTCCTCGGCGCCCCCCCGCTGCGGGCCTGGCGCGAGGTGGATCTGCCGCTCGTGCGCAGGGCGCTGCTGGTGGCGGCGGGCTTTGCATTCGCGGTGTCCCTGGGGGAGTTCGGCGCGACGGTGTTCATCGCCCGGCCCGACACCCCGACGCTGCCGGTCGCCGTGGCCCGCTTCCTGGGACGTGCGGGCGCGCTCAACTACGGACAGGCGATGGCCCTGAGCACGATCCTCATGCTGTTGTGCGCGGGCGCGCTGCTGGCGCTGGAGCGCTTCGCGCCCCGCGTCACCGGGGCACCGGCCGACCGCCCGGGAGGGTTCTAGATGTCCCTGCTGCAACTGGACGGCGTGACCGTACGCTTCGGCGGCCGCGCGGTGGTCGATGCGGTGGACCTGGAGGTCGCCGAACACGAGACCGTCTGCGTCCTCGGGCCCAGCGGCAGCGGAAAATCCACCCTGCTGCGCGCGGTCGCCGGGCTTCAACGGGCCGATGCGGGGCGGGTGTTGCTCGCCGGGCGGGACCAGAGCGGTGTGCCCGCTCACCGGCGCGGGGTCGGCCTGATGTTCCAGGACCACCAGCTGTTCCCGCAGCGGGACGTGGGCGGCAACGTCGCCTTCGGGCTGCGGATGCGCGGCACCCCGCGCGCGGAAGCGCGTCGTACGGTCGAGGAGTTGCTGGATCTGGTCGGGCTGCCCGGGGCGCAGCGACGGGCCGTCACGGCACTGTCCGGCGGCGAGCAGCAGCGGGTGGCGCTCGCCCGTGCCCTCGCACCGGAACCGAAGCTGCTGATGCTCGACGAGCCGCTCGGCCAGCTCGACCGGAGCCTGCGGGAGCGCCTGGTCGTCGAACTGCGTGCGCTCTTCGAGCGGTTGGGGACGACGGTGCTGGCCGTCACCCACGACCAGGGGGAGGCGTTCGCCCTCGCCGACCGGGTGGTGGTGATGCGCGAGGGCCGAATCGAGCAGACCGGCACGCCGCTGGAGGTGTGGCAGCGTCCGGCTTCGGAGTTCGTCGCCCGCTTCCTCGGCTTCGACAACGTGGTCCGCGCGACCGTACGGGGTGAGGCGGCCGAGACCCCGTGGGGCAGGATCCCCGTACCGCCGGGGTCCGGCGAGGGGAGGCGCCGGCTGCTGGTCCGCCCGGCAGGCGTTCGGGTCGTCCCGGTCGCCGACGGCCTGCGGTGCAGCGTCGCGGCCCGCACCTTCCGCGGCAACCACGTTGCGTTGCTGCTCCACCCCGCGGAAGGGCCGCGGCTGGAGGCCGCCTGTGCCCTGCACGACGCCCCCGAGCCGGGTGCGACGGTGGGCGTCACGTTCCGCGGCGAGGACGTCGTCGTACTGCCCTCCGCCGGCTGAACGGGACGCCGGGGAGGGCAGCGAGGGGTCCGGTGAGGAGGACGCCGAGTTTCACGCCGTCGGGGTCATGTCGAAGGCGGTGGGGGTCAGGTCGAGAGGGGCAGGGCGGCGAGTTCGGCCACCGCCCAGGAGATGGGAGCGAGGACGACGACCATCACCATGCCGCGCAGCAGGGCCGCACGGCGCAGCAGCGAAGGCGAGGCCCCGATCCGCAGCAGTGCCGCCGTCGTGTCGCTGCGCGCGCCCTTGGTCTCCAGGGCGACGGTCAGGACGGTCGCTGTGGCGCAGGCCATGATCAGGGCCGCACCCACCCCGGTCAGCGGCCCGAACGGCCGGTGGCCGGTGGAGTCGAGCGCCGTCCCGTAGAGCTGGGTCGCGGCGAGTGCGCCCGAGGCGACCGCGCACAGTACACCCAGCGGGCGGCCCAGCCGCGTCGACTCCTCCTGCAGCACACGGCCGGACAGCAGCCGCAGGGCGCCGGGGCGGCCCGAGGCCAGCAGCTTGCCGCAGAGGTGCGTCAGGCCGGGGCAGGCCAGGACGAGCCCGATCACGATGAGCACCCAGCCGCCGACCACACCCGGCGGGATGTTGTCCAGCCGGCCCGGCAGCGGCAGCAGGCTGTCGGAAGAGGCCGGGGTGGTTCTGGCCGCGTACGAGCCGAGGGCGATCCCGGCCGCCGTCAGCGCCACACCCCAGGGCAGCCCCGTCGAGACGCTCGCGCTCGCGGACGCCGGCGGCCCGTCGGCCGCCGCGGGGCGGCTCGGCTCCGGGGAGTTGTCGGGGGCGGGCTTGCGCGGCCGCAACGCGATGGCGGTGGTCGTACCGGATAGCAACGGCACGACGAAGAGCAGGGTCAGCAGGCCGGCGTAGGGCAGCGGATGCCCGGCACCGAGCATGTCCGCCACACCGCTGTGCGGCGCGCGGCCGACGTCCCCCCGCAGCCCCAGGAAGGCGACCAGCGCGAACACGCTGCCCAGCGTGCAGGACACGGCCGTTGACACGGCGGCGAGCAGAGCCATGCCGAGCGGGCCGAGCCCGACCGACGACAGCCCCGGCTGCGTACGTGCCGCCGGGTCCGTACGGGCGACGGCGACGGAGAGTTGGACGACAGCGGCGATCGGGACGAGGCACCACAGGAGGCGGAAGGCCGAGCCGGCCGCCTGCTCGGGATGCGCCAGCGCGTGGCCGAGCGCGGACAGCAGCAGGAAGCCGACGCCGGCGGAGGCCGCGGCGACCATCAACCGCCGCAGCAGGACGAGGGGATGGGTGCCGCGAGCTAGACGGAGAGCGAGCACTCGGCTCTACCCTCCTTGTCCGGAAAGGGGATGCCACCGACCCGGCGGCCGTCCACCAGCGCGACGGTACGGTCCGCGAGCGCCGCCACCTCGGCGTCGTGGGTGGCGAGCACGACCGTGATGCCGTGCGAGCGCGCGGCCGTGGTGAGCGTGCGCAGTACATGGGCGCGGTCGGCGCGGTGCAGGGGCGCGGAGGGCTCGTCGGCGAAGAGCACCGCCGGCTCCGAGGTCAGAGCCCTGGCGATGGCGATGCGCTGCCGCTGCGCCTGGAGCATCGCGGACGGCCGCTTCCGGGCGCCCTCGCCGACGTCGAGGCGGTTCAGCCATTCCAGGGCGGACGCCTTCGCCGCCCGGTGCGGGGTGCCGCGCAGCAGCAGGGGAAGGGCCGCGTTCTCCCAGCCGGTCAGCTCGGGTACGAGCTGGGGCTCGGTGTCGATCCAGCCGAACCGGTCCCGGCGCAGCCGCTCGCGGCCTACCGGACCGAGCGTGTGCACCGGGGAGCTGTTGAACCAGACTTCACCGCTCTGCGGGGCCAACTGGCCCGCCAGGCACCGCAGCAGCGTCGTCTTTCCGCTGCCGCGGGGCCCGGTGACGGCGAGGATCTCGCCTTCCCGCACGCCGACGGAGACACCGGCGAGTGCGGGCGTCTCGCCGTGCGCATAGTGCAGGGAACGTGCCCAGAGCACGTCGTTGTCCGGTGGGGCCTCCATGGCGAACACCTCGGCTTTGTTGCGACAGTCCGTTCCCCTGGCCGGGTGAACGAACATGAGCCCAATCGGTCACTTGGCACCGTAAGGACTCGGCCGTGCGGGACGGGGCTCGCACGGCCCGGGTCGGCCGATGTTCCTTCGAAAGGCTCATATGAACCGATGGTGTTCACTCCGTCCGGCCGAACCCGGCCGAACCCGGCCGAACCCGGCCGAACCCGGCCGAACCCGGCCGAACCCGGCGGGAGCCGGAACCGCAACACCCCGCCGGACCGTCAGGTCGCGCCCGCCAGATGCGTGGGGGGCCGAACAACCGCAGCAGGGCCGGGAGGACGGTGACCGACGGGCCGGGGCGCCGAAGACCGCGGCCGGGTCGGTGGTAGCCGGTTCCGGTGCGGACCGTACGGCGGGGATGCCGTAGGACTGGGTCGGGCCGGGGAGGTCGGGCCCGCGCCGCCTCGGACGCGGTGGCCCCGCCGAAGACATCGGTCACGTACGGAACGGCGGCAGGCCCAGAACGGACGTCGGCCCTCCCCCGCCGAGGGATGAGGTCACGGGGGAGGGCCGGACCTGGGGCCGCCGGGCTCCGGGTCGTCGTCGGATCTCGTCGTCAGATCTTGGTCCAGGCCTCGGTGAGGACGTGGCGGACGATCTGCTCGATCTCGTCGAACGTCGACTGGTCCGAGATCAGCGGCGGCGAGAGCTGGATGACCGGGTCTCCGCGGTCGTCGGCACGGCAGTACAGGCCGTACTCGAAGAGCTTCTTGGACACGAAGCCGTAAAGGATCCGCTCCGACTCCTCGTCGGTGAAGGACTCCTTGGTCGCCTTGTCCTTGACCAGCTCGATGCCGTAGAAGAAGCCGTTGCCGCGGACGTCGCCGACGATCGGCAGGTCGTGCAGCTTCTGCAGGGTCCGCAGGAACGCGGACTCCTGGTCCAGCACGTGCTGGTTGAGGCGTTCGCGCTCGAAGATGTCGAGGTTGGCCAGGGCGACGGCCGCGGAGACCGGGTGGCCGCCGAAGGTGTAGCCGTGCAGGAAGGTGTTGCCGCCCTTGTAGAAGGGCTCGGAGACGCGGTCGGAGACGATCGCGGCGCCGATGGGGGAGTAGCCCGAGGTCATGCCCTTGGCGCAGGTGATGATGTCGGGGGTGTAGCCGAACTTGTCGCAGGCGAAGATGTGGCCGAGGCGGCCGAAGGCGCAGATGACCTCGTCCGAGACGAGCAGCACGTCGTACCGGTCGCAGATCTCGCGGACGCGGCGGAAGTAGCCGGGCGGGGGCGGGAAGCAGCCGCCCGCGTTCTGCACCGGCTCCAGGAAGACGGCGGCGACGGTGTCCGGGCCCTCGAAGAGGATCTGCTGCTCGATCTGGTCGGCGGCCCAGCGGCCGAACGCCTCGGGGTCGTCGCCGTGAATCGGGGCGCGGTAGATGTTGGTGTTCGGCACCTTGTGCGCGCCGGGGACCAGCGGCTCGAACGGGGCCTTGAGGGCGGGCAGGCCGGTGATGGACAGGGCGCCCTGCGGGGTGCCGTGGTAGGCCACCGCTCGCGAGATCACCTTGTACTTGGTGTGGTTGCCCGTCAGCTTGTGGTACTGCTTCGCCAGCTTCCAGGCGGTCTCGACGGCCTCGCCGCCGCCGGTGGTGAAGAAGACCTTGTTCAGGTCGCCGGGGGCGTGGTTCGCCAGGCGCTCGGCCAGCTCGACGGCCATGGGGTGCGCGTAGGACCACACGGGGAAGAAGGCAAGTTCGGCCGCCTGCTTGGCGGCGACCTCGGCCAGCTCCTGGCGGCCGTGACCGGCCTGCACCACGAACAAGCCCGCCAGGCCGTCGAGGTACTTCCTGCCCTTGTCGTCGTAGATGTACGTGCCCTCGCCGCGGACGATCGTCGGGACGGGGGTGTTCTCGTACGACGACATGCGGGTGAAGTGCATCCACAGGTGGTCGTAGGCCGTCTTGGAGAGGTCGGCGCTCATGGCTATCGGGTTCCCCATGTGTAGGTCTGCTTCTTGAGCTTGAGGTAGACGAAGCTCTCGGTGGAGCGCACGCCGGGAAGCGCGCGGATCCGCTTGTTGATCATTTCGAGAAGGTGGTCGTCGTCCTCGCAGACGACCTCCACGATGAGATCGAAGGAGCCCGCGGTGACGACCACGTACTCGACCTCGCCCATCTCGGTCAGCGCGTCCGCCACCGGGTCGAGGTCTCCCTCGACGTTGATGCCGACCATCGCCTGGCGCCGGAAGCCCACGGTGAGCGGGTCGGTCACCGCGACAATCTGCATCACGCCCTGGTCGAGCAGCTTCTGCACGCGCTGCCTGACCGCGGCCTCGGAGAGGCCGACGGCCTTGCCGATCGCCGCGTAGGGACGCCGCCCGTCCTCCTGGAGCTGCTCGATGATTGCCAGGGAAACGGAGTCGATCGTCGCGTTGCCGTTCTTGTCTCGTGTGGCCACGGGCAACACTGTGCATGAGTAGTTGACAGTCTGGCAACTAGTAAGCGATGAAATTCGTTGTTGCCATCGTTGAATATCACTGATTCCGTAGGTGGGGGGTGGCGGGTATGTCGAAAGCGTCGCCTCTGTCAGTAGGCTGGATGTCTCACCCATCGGACACCGAACAGGAGGGGTGGCAGTGACCACCGAGCTGCGTCGTCTGCGCAACTACATCGACGGGGAGTTCCGGGATGCCGCCGACGGGCGGACCACCGAGGTGGTCAATCCGGCCACGGGAGAGGTGTACGCCACCGCGCCGCTGTCCGGATCAGCGGACGTCGACGCCGCCATGGCCGCAGCCGAAGCCGCGTTCCCGGCCTGGCGCGACCTCGTACCGGGCGAGCGCCAGAAGGCACTGCTCAAGATCGCGGACGCGGTCGAGGCGCGGGCCGAGGAACTGGTCGCCGCTGAGAGCGAGAACACCGGCAAGCCCATCGGACTGACCCGGTCCGAGGAGATCCCGCCCATGGTCGACCAGATCCGCTTCTTCGCGGGTGCCGCCCGGCTGCTCGAGGGCCGTTCGGCCGGCGAGTACATGGACGGTCTGACCTCGATCATCCGCCGGGAGCCGGTCGGCGTGTGCGCCCAGGTCGCCCCGTGGAACTACCCGATGATGATGGCCGTGTGGAAGTTCGCCCCGGCGCTGGCCGCGGGCAACACGGTCGTCCTGAAGCCGTCCGACACCACCCCGGCGTCCACGGTCCTGCTCGCCGAGATCATCGGCTCCATCGTCCCCAAGGGCGTCTTCAACGTCGTCTGCGGCGACCGCGACACCGGCCGCCTGATGGTCGAGCACGAGACCCCGGCGATGGCCTCGATCACCGGCTCCGTACGGGCCGGAATGCAGGTCGCCGAGACTGCCTCGAAGGACCTCAAGCGGGTCCACCTGGAGCTCGGCGGCAAGGCCCCCGTCGTGGTCTTCGAGGACACCGACATTCCCAAGGCGGTCGAGGACATCTCGGTCGCGGGCTTCTTCAACGCCGGCCAGGACTGCACGGCCGCGACCCGCGTCCTCGTCCACGAGTCCATCCACGACGAGTTCGTCGCCGCGCTCGCCAAGGCGGCGACCGACACAAAGACGGGCCAGCCGGACGACGAGGACGTCCTCTACGGCCCGCTCAACAACGCCAACCAGCTCGCACAGGTCTCCGGCTTCATCGACCGGCTGCCCTCGCACGCGAAGGTCGAGGCGGGTGGCCACCGGGTCGGCGACAAGGGCTTCTTCTACGCCCCGACCGTCGTCTCGGGTCTCAAGCAGGACGACGAGATCATCCAGAAGGAGGTCTTCGGACCGGTCATCACCGTCCAGAAGTTCACGGACGAGAACCAGGCCGTCACCTTCGCCAACGGCGTCGAGTACGCGCTCGCCTCCTCGGTGTGGACCAAGGACCACGGCCGCGCCATGCGGATGTCCAAGGCGCTCGACTTCGGCTGTGTGTGGATCAACACCCACATCCCGCTCGTCGCCGAGATGCCGCACGGCGGCTTCAAGAAGTCCGGCTACGGCAAGGACCTCTCGGCCTACGGGTTCGAGGACTACACCCGCATCAAGCACGTGATGACGTCCCTGGACTGAGTCCGCGTGATGACGTCCCTGGACTGAGTCCACGGAACGGATGCGATGGGCGGCGCCACCGCGACGGCGCGCCCCGGCACATCGTCGGGGCGCGCCGTCGCCGTACCGGCTCCGCCCGGGAGCGGAACACCGTCGCCGGACTCCGAACGGGCCTACGCGGCCCCGGAGCCGGCCGCAGGGGCCGGAGGCAGCGGGGGGTTGCGAATCGGGGAGCGGACGGCGCCGCGCTCAGCCGTCCAGCACCCGGCGCAGGCAGTCGATGCGGTTGGTGGTGACGGAGTCCACGCCGTGGCGCAGCAGACGCTTCATCGTCCGGCCGGTGTCCGCCGTCCAGGCGGACACGAGCAGGCCCCTGGCATGGAGGCGCGCCACGAGGCCCCCGCTCACCAGACCGAAGCGGTAGTTGAGCCAGCGCGGGCGCACGGCGGCGACGAGTGCGGGCGGCGGCGGGGCGAGCGTGGTCCACGTGAGGGCGATCTCCGCGTCCGGATCCGCCGCGCGTACGGCCAGCATGCCCGGGGCCCCGCCGCAGTAGTAGGCGCGGCCGCCGAGCCCGGACGCGCGGACCTCGCCGACCGTAGCGGGCGCCGCCGCCGGATCCGGCAGATCGATCATCGGGCGGGCCGCGGACCCGTCACAGACCGCCGTCAGCCCCTCGGCGAGCGTAGGAACGCCGCCGCCGGTCAGGTCACGCACCTCTTCCGCCGTGACCTCGGCGAGCGGCCGCTCCACATCCCACAGCCGCTCCAGGGTCGCGTCGTGGAGGAGCACCGGAACGCCGTCGCGGGTGAGCCGTACGTCGAACTCCACCGCGTCCGCGCCCTGCCGGACCGCTGAGCGCAGCGAGGGCAGGGTGTTCTCACGGGCCCGGTACGGGTCACCGCGGTGGGCGACGGCTACTGCAGCCACGAGGCGGTGTACCCGTCGATCTCCGCGAGGAGCTTCTCCTTGCCGGAGGGGTCGAGGAAGGACGCCTCGACGGCGTTCTTGGCGAGGCCGGCGACGCCGCGCTCGTCCAGGTCCAGCAGCCCGGCGGCCACCCCGTACTCGGTGTTGAGGTCGGTGCCGAACATCGGGGGATCGTCGCTGTTCACGGTCACCAGCACGCCGGCAGCCACCATTTCCTTGATGGGGTGCTCGTCGAGGTGCGCCACGGCGCGCGTCGCGACGTTGGAGGTCGGACACACCTCCAGCGGGATGCGGTGCTCGGCGAGGTGCGCCAGCAGCCGCGGGTCCTGAGTGGCACTCGTGCCGTGGCCGATGCGCTCGGCGCGCAGATGGGTCAGCGCGTCCCAGATCGTCTGCGGACCCGTGGTCTCGCCCGCGTGCGGCACGCTGTGCAGCCCGGCCGCGATGGCGCGGTCGAAGTACGGCTTGAACTGCGGCCGCGCGACGCCGAGTTCGGGTCCGCCGAGACCGAACGACACCAGGCCCTCGGGCGCCAGGTCCACCGCGATCCGCGCCGTCTCCTCGGCCGCCTCCAGCCCCGCCTCTCCCGGGATGTCGAAGCACCAGCGCAGGATCACACCGAGGTCGGCCTCCGCCGCCCTGCGGGCGTCCTCGATGGCCTCGACGAACGCCACGTCGATGATGCCGCGGCGGACGGAGCTGAACGGCGTGACGGTCAGCTCGGCGTACCGGATGCTCTGCTGCGCCATCTCGTGGGCCACCTCGTAGGTGAGCAGCCGTACGTCGTCGGCGTCGCGCACCAGGTCCACCACGGACAGATAGACCTCGATGAAGTGGGCGAAGTCCCGGAAGGTGAAGTAGTCCACCAGCGCCTCGGGGTTGGTGGGCACCTTGGAGTCGGGGTGCCGGGCGGCCAGTTCGGCGACGATGCGCGGAGAGGCCGAGCCCACGTGGTGGACGTGGAGTTCCGCCTTGGGCAGTCCCGCGATGAAGGTGTGGAGATCGGCCATCGGTCCTCCTGGGGACAGGCGTTCTGGTTCCGGGCAGAGATCATCGTAGGACCGGGCCCGTGCAGCGCCGGTCGCGGGCCCTGGCGGTTGGCCGGTCGGGGAGGGGGCGGGGAATGGCAGAGGGTGCGACCGTTCCGGGGACCGTTCGGGCGGCAGGCCGTAGCATTGCCGGACGTCCGAAGGGGAGGAACATGTTCGACGCCGAGAAGCCCCAGCAGCCCGAGCCGCGTGATCCGTGGGCTCCGCCGGAGCAGCCGGTGCCCCTGGACAAGCCGCGGCCCATACCGCCGGCGGGGGACCGGCCCGCGGGCCCGGGCATGCCGCCCTCCGGTGGCCACCAGCCGGTGCCCCCGCCCCCCGCGGCCCATCAGCCTCCGCCCGCGGCGGGAGGCGGCGCGGTGCCCCCGCCCCCGATCGCGCCCACCGGCCCGGCCTCGCACTCCACGGCGTACGGCCCCGACCCGTACGGCACGAGCGGTTACGGCAGCGGCAGCCCGTACGGCGGCTATCCGGCCTACCCCGGCTACTCGGCCCCCGGTGGCTACGGGTCGGGCGGCTACGGCGCCGGCTGGCAGTCCGGGCAGCCCGCACCGACCAACGGGCTGGCCATCGCCGGCATGGTGATCGGCATCATCGGCACCGTTCTCTTCTTCACCAGCGTCTTCGCGATCATCCTCGGCGTGCTGGCGATCATCTTCGGTGCACTCGGGCGTGGAAAGGCCACGCGCGGAGAGGCCGGGAACGGCGGCCAGGCCCTGGCGGGAGTGATCCTCGGCATCGTCGCGGTCGTCGCCGGTGCGCTGATGCTGGTGCTGGTCGTCGCCACCTCCCAGGACGACACCAGCAGTTCCTACAGCAGCAGCTCCTACAGCAGCGCCGCAGCCGCCTCCGGGGTGACCGCGATCGCCACGCTCCAGCGGTAGAGCGTCCGCCGTCGGTCCGGGCCCGCCCCGGCGCCACCGCCCGCTCGCTCCCGCGCCGCCGTCGGCGAAGCGAAGCCCAGCAGATTCAGCCGGCACGATCCCGTAGCGGTGCGCCCGCCGGGTCGCCTCGTCGAAACCGCGGTCCCGGCGGCCTGCCTTCTTCGCCCCGTTCGCCCCGCTCGACCAGCGCCGCGATGCTCTCGATCCGATTCCCCATGGCATGGGAGTCTCGCAGCGACCCCTGACACTGCGTCCATCGAATTCGACGCCCGCCCGACACATTGACCGACAGATTCCGTCGCGTAACCAAAAGGCAACAACGGAATCACTTGTTGATTGCCCCCTGCTCTGTCAGGATCGGCGTTCAATCAAAGCTGGAGCTACGCCGACCGCTGTCACAGGGGGACCAGGTCGGCGGAGGAGAGCGATATGAGCAGTCCCTTCCAGGCGGACGAGCGCTTCGCCGACGGTGCCCAATACATCGCCGGTGAGCTGCGCCGCGGCACGTCCGGCCGGGAGCACGCGGTCGTCGACCCGGCCACCGGCGAGGCGGTGTACACCTACGAACTGGCCGGCACCGCCGATGTCGATGCCGCCGTGGAGGCCGCAGCCCGCGCGTTCCCCGAGTGGTCGGGCGCGACCCCCGGGGAGCGCTCCGACGCCCTCCACCGCTTCGCGGCCGTCCTCGACGACCGGGCCGAGGAGTTCGCCCGGGCCGAGACGCTCCAGTGCGGCAAGCCGATCAAGCTGACGACCGAGTTCGATGTGCCGGGCACGGTCGACAACGCGTCGTTCTTCGCGGGCGCGGCCCGCCACCTCGAGGGCAAGTCCGCGGGGGAGTACACCGGAGACCACACCTCGTACATCCGCCGCGAGCCCATCGGCGTCGTCGGGTCCATCGCACCGTGGAACTACCCGCTGCAGATGGCCGCGTGGAAGGTCCTCCCGGCCGTCGCGGCGGGCAACACCATCGTGCTGAAGCCCGCCGAACTCACCCCGTTCACCTCGCTGTTGTTCGCCCAGGCCGCGGATGAGGCGGGCATCCCCACCGGGGTGATCAACATCGTCAGCGGCGCCGGGCGGGACGCGGGTGAGCACCTCGTCGGCCACCCGGGCGTCGCCATGACCTCCTTCACCGGCTCCACGGCCGTCGGCAAACGCGTGGCCGAGATCGCCACGAGCACCGTCAAGCGCCTCCACCTCGAACTCGGAGGCAAGGCCCCCTTCGTGGTGTTCGACGACGCCGACCTGGAGGCCGCCGTGCACGGCGCCGTCGCCGGCGCGCTCATCAACTCCGGTCAGGACTGCACCGCCGCCACGCGCTCCTACGTCCAGCGGCCGCTGTACGACGCGTTCGTCTCCGGCGTAGCGGACCTCATGGCCGCCGTGCGCCTGGGCGACCCGGCCGATGGCTCCACCGACCTCGGCCCGCTGATCTCGCACGCCCAGCGCGACCGGGTCGCGGGCTTCGTGGACCGCGCCCGCTCCTACGCCAGTGTCGTCACCGGGGGCGAGGCGCCGCAGGGCGAGCTGGCCAAGGGCGCGTACTACCGCCCGACGCTGGTCACCGGCGCCGCCCAGGACAGCGAGATCGTCCAGTCCGAGGTCTTCGGGCCGGTCCTGGTCGTCCTGCCCTTCGACGGCGACGACGAGGGCATCGCGCTCGCCAACGACACCCCCTACGGCCTCGCCGCCTCCGCCTGGAGCCGCGACGTCTACCGCACCGGCCGGGCCACCCGTGCGATCAAGGCGGGCTGTGTGTGGATCAACGACCACATCCCGATCCTCAGTGAGATGCCGCACGGGGGCTACAAGGCCTCCGGCTTCGGCAAGGACATGTCGGCGTACTCCTTCGACGAGTACACCCAGGTCAAGCATGTGATGTACGACAACACCGCGGTGGCGCGCAAGGACTGGCACCGCACCGTCTTCGGTGACCGCTGACCGAAAGCCGTGAAAGGGCACAGCGCAATGGAGAGCCACGAGCCAGAGACCCTGTCGGCGCCCCAACTCGCCGCCATACGCCGCAGCATGACCGAGGGCCGCATGGCGATGAGCCGCCGGTCCCTGCTGCGCTCCGCCGGTGCGGGAGCCCTGGCCGTGGGAGGGCTCGGCGCCCTCTCCGCCTGCGGTATCCCGCCCGCCACCCGCACCGCGGAGACGGGCAAGGCCGACGACCACTCCGACGAGGAGAAGCGGCTCAACTTCTCCAACTGGACGGAGTACATCGACGTCAGCGACGACAACAAGCACCGCCCGTCGCTCGAGGAGTTCAAGCGCCGCACCGGCATCCACGTCAAATACACCGAGGACATCAACGACAACGTCGAGTTCTTCGGGAAGATCAAGCCTCAGCTCGCCGCGGGCCAGGACACCGGTCGCGACCTGATCTGCGTCACCGACTGGCTGGCCGGGCGCATGATCCGGCTCGGCTGGATGCAGAAGCTCGACCAGACCAACCTGCCCAATGCGTACGCGAATCTGGCCGAGGGATTCCGCAGCCCCGACTGGGACCCGGTCCGCGCCCACTCCTACGCCTGGACCGGCATCCCCGCGGTCGTCGCGTACAACGAGAAGGCCACGGACGGACGCAAGGTCACCTCCATCACCCAGCTCCTGGAGGACCCCGCCCTCAAAGGCCGGGTCGGCATGCTGACGGAGATGCGCGACACCGTCGGGCTCACTCTCCTCGACATGGGCAAGCGCCCCGAGGACTTCCGCGCCGACGACTTCGACGCCGCCATCGCCCGCCTCCAGAAGGGCGTCG
Organism: Streptomyces sp. NPDC051776; assembly: GCF_040681345.1. Lineage (NCBI taxonomy): Bacteria > Bacillati > Actinomycetota > Actinomycetes > Kitasatosporales > Streptomycetaceae > Streptomyces > Streptomyces sp. NPDC051776. The sequence goes on from NZ_JBFAYQ010000015.1 coordinate 67,096, forward strand.
ACCGCAAGCAGATCCGCCGCTTCACCGGCAACGACTATGTCGACGACCTCAGCAAGGGCGACATCGCCGCCTGCGTGGCCTGGGCCGGGGACCTCGTCCAGCTGCAGGCCGACAACCCGGCGATCAAGTTCACCATCCCGAAGGCCGGTTTCATGATGGCCACCGACAACCTGCTGATCCCGAACAAGGCCCGGCACAAGCGGAACGCCGAGCGCTTCATCAACTACGTCTACGAGCCGAAGGTCGCCGCGAAGATCGCCGCCTACATCAACTACGTCTGTCCCGTCGACGGCGTGCGCGAGGAGCTGGCGAAGATCGACAAGGAGCTCGCGGCCAATCCGCTGATCCTCCCCGACGCGGAGTTCACGAAGAAGTCGCACACCTTCCGGCTGCTCTCCGCCGAGGAAGAGACGGACTTCGAGCAGAAGTTCGCCAAGCTCATCGGCGCCTGACGGCCACCGGCTCCCGACCGCCCCCGAGAACACTGGACTGCCCTCATGACAGAGACCGCCTCGAACAGCAGCAGCGGCGGAGACGTCCGCCTCAACGGGATCAGCAAGACGTACGGGTCTTTCACCGCCGTCCACCCGCTCGACCTCTCCATACCGGCCGGCTCCTTCTTCGCCCTGCTCGGCGCCTCGGGGTGCGGCAAGACCACGACCCTGCGGATGATCGCCGGACTGGAGGAGCCCACCCGGGGCACGGTCGTGCTCGGCGGCAAGAACGTCACGGCCCTGCCCCCGTACAAGCGCCCGGTCAACACCGTCTTCCAGAACTACGCGCTCTTCCCGCACCTTGACATCTACGAGAACGTCGCCTTCGGGCTACGCCGCCGCGGAGTCAAGTCCGTGAAGAAGCAGGTCGGGGAGATGCTGGAGCTGGTCCAGCTCGGGCCGATGGCGCGCCGCAAGCCGCACCAGCTCTCCGGCGGCCAGCAGCAGCGCGTCGCGGTCGCCCGCGCGCTCATCAACCACCCGCAGGTGCTGCTCCTGGACGAGCCGCTCGGCGCGCTCGACCTGAAGCTGCGCCGTCAGATGCAGCTCGAACTCAAGCGGATCCAGACCGAGGTCGGAATCACCTTCGTGCACGTCACCCACGACCAGGAGGAGGCCATGACCATGGCCGACACGGTCGCGGTGATGAACGCGGGCCGCGTCGAGCAACTCGGCGCCCCCGCCGACCTCTACGAGAACCCCAGCACCACCTTCGTCGCCAACTTCCTGGGCACCTCCAACCTCATCGAGGCCGAGGTCGCCGACTCCTCCGGTGACGAGGTCCTGCTCAAGGCGGGGGAGGCCAAGCTCAGGCTGCCTGCAAAACGGTGTTCGGCGGCCGTCCGCACCGGCGGGAAGGTGCTCGCCGGCGTACGCCCCGAGAAGGTGTCCCTGGTCCATGCCGATGACGCCGGCGCCATCTCCGAGGGCCGCAACCGGATCACCGGACGCATCGCCGACTCCAGCTTCATCGGCGTCTCCACCCAGTACGTGGTGGACACCCCCGTCTGCTCCGAGCTCGCCGTCTACGAGCAGAACGTCGAGCGGGACGGCCGGCTGGTGCCGGGTGCCGAGGTCGTCCTCCACTGGAACCCCGCCCACACCTTCGGCTTCGACGCCGATCAGGACATCGACGCGGGCACGGAAACCGTCGAGGAGGGCGCATGACCGCGACCCAGGCGGCGGAAGCGCCTCCCGCACCCCCCTCGCCCGAGGCCCCGGTCCACAAGCCGGGCCCCCGCAAGCGGCTCGTCCCGTACTGGCTCCTGCTGCCCGGCATCGTCTGGCTGGTGGTCTTCTTCCTGGCGCCGATGGTCTACCAGGCCTCTACGTCGGTGCAGACCGGCACCCTGGAGACCGGTTACAAGGTCACCTGGCACTTCGCGACCTACTGGAACGCGCTGGCCGAGTACTACCCGCAGTTCCTGAAGTCGGTGCTCTACTCCGGCACCGCCACCGTGCTGTGCCTGCTCGTCGGCTACCCGCTCGCGTACACCATCGCCTTCCGCGCGGGCCGCTGGCGCAACCTGGTCCTGATCCTGGTCATCGCGCCGTTCTTCACCAGCTTCCTGATCCGCACGCTGGCCTGGAAGACGATCCTCGCCGACGGCGGCCCGGTGGTGGAGCTGCTCAACACCCTGCACATCCTGGACGTGACCTCGCTGCTGGGCGTCACCGACGGGAACCGCGTGCTCGCCACACCGCTCGCGGTCATCTGCGGTCTGACGTACAACTTCCTGCCGTTCATGATCCTTCCGCTCTACACCTCGCTGGAGCGGATCGACGGCCGGCTGCACGAGGCCGCGGGCGACCTCTACGCCCGTCCCTTCACGGCTTTCCGCAAGGTGACCTTCCCGCTGTCGATGCCGGGCGTCGTCGCGGGCACGCTGCTCACCTTCATCCCGGCCACCGGTGACTACATCAACGCCGAACTGCTGGGCTCCACGGACGAGAAGATGGTCGGCAACGTCATCCAGTCGCAGTTCCTGCGGGTCCTCGACTACCCGACGGCCGCCGCGCTGTCCTTCATCCTCATGGCGGCGATCCTCGCGATGGTCACCGTCTACATCCGCAAGTCCGGGACGGAGGACCTCGTCTGATGCGCTGGCTCCGACGCAATCTCGTGGTGATCGCGGGCGTGCTCACGCTCGCCTATCTGATCGTCCCGAACGTCATCGTTCTGGTCTTCTCCTTCAACAAGCCCAACGGGCGGTTCAACTACGAGTGGCAGCGGTTCTCCACCGACGCCTGGACCGACCCGTGCGGCGTGGCCGACTTGTGCGGCTCGCTCGGGCTCAGCCTGCAGATCGCGCTCTGGGCGACCGTCGGCGCGACCGTGCTCGGCACGATGATCGCCTTTGCGCTGGCCCGCTACCGGTTCCGGGCGCGCGGGGCCGTCAACACCCTGATCTTCCTGCCGATGGCCATGCCGGAGGTCGTCATGGGCGCCTCCCTCGGCACCCTGTTCCTCAACCTGGGCGCGGAGTTCGGCTTCTGGACGATCCTCATCGCGCACATCATGTTCTGCCTGAGCTTCGTCGTCACCGCGGTCAAGGCCCGGGTGATGAGCATGGACCCGCGCCTGGAGCAGGCCGCCCAGGACCTCTACGCGGGCCCCGTGCAGACCTTCCTGCGGGTCACCCTGCCCATCGCCGCGCCCGGCATCGCCGCCGGAGCGCTGCTCGCCTTCGCGCTCTCCTTCGACGACTTCATCATCACCAATTTCAACGCGGGCTCGACCGTCACGTTCCCCATGTTCGTATGGGGTTCGGCGCAGCGCGGCACGCCCGTCCAGATCAATGTCATCGGCACGGCGATGTTCGCCGTGGCCGTCCTGTGCGTGCTCGCCGGGCAACTGCTCAGCGGCCGCCGCAAGAGGAGCTGAAATCCATGGCCGTCCGTGCCATGCCCCTCCCTTTCGGGGAACCCACCGCACCGTCCTCCGCTCACTCCCTCGCCGGGGCGCGCCCCGTCCCGTACTGGCTGGACGACCCCGGCAAGCCCGCTGCCCTGCCCGCCCTCGTCGGCGACGAGCACTGCGATCTGCTCGTCGTCGGCGGCGGGTACTCGGGGCTGTGGACCGCGCTCATCGCCAAGGAGCGGGACCCCTCCCGCGATGTCGTCCTCATCGAGGGCAGGGAGACAGGCTGGGCCGCCTCCGGCCGCAACGGCGGCTTCTGTGCCGCCTCCCTCACCCATGGCTTCGCCAACGGACTCTCCCGCTGGCCGGACGAAATGCCCAGGCTCCAGGAGCTGGGCCGGACCAACCTCGACGCGATCGAGTCCGCCGTCGGCCGCTACGGCATCGACTGCGCCTTCGAGCGCACCGGGGAGATCGACCTCGCCACCGAGCCGTACCAGGTCGCCGAACTGCGCGAGAGAGCGGAACAGGCGGCCGCGCTCGGCATCGAGCTGACCCACCTGGACGGTGACGCGGTGCGGGCCGAGGTCGACTCACCGACCTTCCTCGCCGGGCTCTGGGACCGCACCGGCGTCGCCATGCTCAACCCGGCCCGCCTCGCCTGGGGGCTGAAGCGCGCCTGCCTCGACCTCGGAGTACGGATCCACGAACACACCCCGGCCACCGAGCTGGTCCCGCGCGGCGCGGGCATGGGCGTGCGCACCCCGTACGGCCGGGTCCTGGCCCGGCAGGTGGCGCTCGGGACCAACGCCTTCCCCAACCTGGTGCGCCGGGTCCGCCCGTACGTGGTTCCGGTCTACGACTACGCGCTGATGACCGAGCCGCTCAAGCAGGATCAGCTCGCCTCCATCGGCTGGAGGAACCGGCAGGGCCTCTCCGACAGCGCCAACCACTTCCACTACTTCCGGCTGACCGAGGACAACCGGATCCTCTGGGGCGGCTACGACGTCGTCTATCACTACGGCGGGCGCATCGCGGAGGAGTACCACCAGCGCCCCGAGACGTATCTCAAGCTCGCCGGCCACTTCTTCCGCTGCTTCCCGCAGCTCGAAGGCGTGCGGTTCACCCACACCTGGGGCGGTGTCATCGACACCTGCTCGCGGTTCTCGCCGTTCTTCGGCACGGCCCACCGGGGGCGCGTCGCGTACGCGGTGGGCTACACCGGACTCGGCGTCGGGGCCAGCCGGTTCGGGGCGGACGTGATGCTCGATCTGCTCGGCGGCGAGAGGACCGAGCGCACCGAGACCGACATGGTGCGCTCCAAGCCGCTGCCCTTCCCGCCGGAACCGGTGCGCTGGGCGGGCATCGGCATCACCCAGTGGTCGCTGGCCCGTGCGGATGCGGGCGGCGGCCGGCGCAACCTCTGGCTCAAGGCGATGGACCGGATCGGCCTCGGCTTCGACTCGTAGCCGGGCCCTCTCATGCCCGCCGTCGGTGCGTCAGCGGTACGCACAGCGCACACAGCAGTCCGCCGAACAGCAGCCAACTGCCCAGCACATCGATCGGCCAGTGGTAGCCGCAGAGGATCAGCCCCGCGCCGACGAGGAGGTTGAGCAGGAGCGCCGCGCCGGCCAGCAGCAGGCGGGCCAGGGCGCGGCGCAGTGCGGGGGCGAGGAGAAGGGCCGCGGCGCCGTACGCGACGGTGGCGGTCGCCGCGTGGCCCGAGGGGTACCAGCCGTAGTTCTCCGCGGGGCCGAGCGGACCCGGTCGGCCGATCACGTCCTTCAGCGGGACCACGAGCGCCGGGACGGACGCCATCGCGGCGGCGGCGGTCAGCGGCGGCAGCCACCAGCGCCGTACGCGCATCCGTAACCCGTGCCACACAGCGCAGCCCACCGCCGCCACCAGGACGATCAGCGCGATCTGCGTGTTGCCAAGGTCGGCGGCGGCCTCGGCGAGGGGGTGTGCGGACCCGGGATGGAAGAGCCGGTGACCGATGCGCTCGTCCAGCGCGCGCAGCCACCCTCCGGTCGAGATCTGCCAGGTGAGCAGAGTGAAGAGGACCCCGCACAGGACGGGAAGGACCACTGGGACGAACAGCCTCCCCAAAGGCGACCGCCCCGGAACAGGGGGGAGAGTTCCAGGGCGGTCGTCGCGACCGGTGTGCCGCGCGCCCCGGGGGGTATGGGGCGGGCGGCCGTCCGATCGGTGAGGAGTTCCGGAGCCGGAAGCTCCGGTGGTGTGCGCGAGGGCACGGCCGGGCCGGGGCTGGGGATGCGCCGACTCGGCATCGCCCGCAGTCCCCTGCGAGCGGGGTGTTTCTCTCATCTGCAGGAACCGTACGCCAGGCGGGGCGGGCCCGACAGACGGATCGCCCGTCCGCCATCGGCCCCCCACACATTCTTCACGAGGCCTCACAGATGGCCCAGTGGATCATGGCGGGGGCCGGTGAACAGGCCGAACTCCCGTACGGTTCCCGGAAACTGGTCAGAGCCCGGCGAGGGCGTCCTCCAGAATGTCCAGGCCTTCGTTCAGCAGGTCCTCGCCGATGACCAGCGGCGGCAGGAAGCGCAGGACGTTGCCGTACGTGCCGGTGGTCAGGACGAGCAGGCCCTCGGAGTGGCACGCCTTGGCCAGCGCGGCCGTCGCCTCCGGGTTGGGCTCCTTGGAACCGGACTTCACCAGCTCGATGGCGATCATCGCGCCACGGCCGCGGACATCGCCGATGACGTCGTACTTCTCCTGCATCGCGGCCAGCCGCGGCTTCATGATGTCCGCGATCCGCCGGGCCCTGGCGGGAAGGTCGAGCTCGCGCATCGTCTCGATCGCGCCGAGCGCCGCGGCGCAGGCGACCGGATTGCCGCCGTACGTGCCGCCCAGACCACCGCTGTGCGCGGCGTCCATGATCTCGGCGCGACCGGTCACGGCGGCGAGCGGCAGGCCGCCCGCGATGCCCTTGGCGGTGGTGATCAGATCGGGAACGATGCCCTCGTCCTCGCACGCGAACCACTGGCCGGTGCGGCAGAAGCCGGACTGGATCTCGTCGGCGACGAAGACGATCCCGTTGTCCTTGGCGAACCGCGCGATCGCGGGCAGGAAGCCCTTGGCCGGCTCGATGAAGCCGCCCTCGCCGAGGAGCGGCTCGATCACGACCGCGGCGACGTTCTCGGCGCCGATCTGCTTGGTGATCATGTCGATGGCCTGGTCCGCGGCTTCCTTGGCGCAGTTCTCGGGCCCGGTCAGCCAGCGGAAGGGGTAGGCGACGGGCGCGCGGTAGATCTCCGGCGCGAAGGGGCCGAACGAGTGCTTGTACGGCATGTTCTTCGACGTGAGCGCCATCGTCAGGTTGGTCCGGCCGTGGTAGCCGTGGTCGAACACGACGACGGCCTGTCGCTTGGTGTAGGAGCGGGCGATCTTCACCGCGTTCTCCACGGCCTCGGCGCCGGAGTTGAACAGCGCCGACTTCTTGGCGTGGTCGCCCGGCGTGAGGCGGGCCAGCTCCTCGCACACCTCCACATAGCCCTCGTACGGCGTGACCATGAAACAGGTGTGGGTGAAGTCGGCGAGCTGGGCGGACGCCCGGCGTACGACGGCCTCGGCGCTGTTGCCGACCGTGGTCACGGCGATGCCGGAGCCGAAGTCGATGAACGAGTTGCCGTCCACGTCCTCGAGCACGCCGCCCTCCGCACGCGCGGCGAAGACCGGCATCACGGATCCGACGCCACCGGCGACCGCCGAGGTCCGGCGGGCCTGCAGCTCCCGGGACTTCGGCCCGGGGATCGCGGTGACGACGCGGCGCTCCTGCGGGAGCGAGGGGCCTCCGGCGGTTGCGGTCATGGTGGATCTCCTGTGGTCCGGGGATGAACGCAGCCCATTCGGGCTTACGTGGGCCTACTGGTCCTACTCCCGCAGGCTAGGGCCGGACCACGGCCGGGGGCATGCTCCGTCGGGTAGCGGTGCGCGTGTCACGTTGTCCGTGGTGGCCATAGCGCCGCCGGCGCCCCCGGAAGCCACCCGTGCGCGCCCTGCGGGGGTCTGCTGCACCGGCCACCCCGTCCGGCGCACCGTCAGCCGCGGCGGACGGATCGCTGAACTCCCCAGGCGGGGGCACTAGATTGAGCGGCGGCGCTTACCGAACACCCGGGCCGGTCAGGGGGCACAGCAGCAGATGGACACCGAGGGCACGTACGACCCGCGCAGCACGCGATCGGACCACGTGCCCCGGCCCGCGGGACCGCCGCCGGCCGGAGCTGTCCCACCACGCCCGGCGTCGGCGCCGCCCGTGCCGCCGCTTCCGCCCGGCCGGCCGGGGGAGGGGGACTTCCTCGCCTGGCTGCGGACCCCGCGCGCCCTGGCCGCCCCGGGCATCTGGGCCTTCGGCCACCGCCCCCGGCCCCCGGAGGAACCGGACCGCATCCCCGGCCGCCAGCTTTTCAGCGGTGCGCTGATCGCGTTCCTGTGCGGCTGGCTGCTCTGGTCACTGCTGTGGAACCAGTACCTCGAGGGCTGGTGGATCTTCGTCGACGACTGGTGGCTGCTGCCGATGCTGCTGCTGGTGCCCGACGACTGGAAGGCGACCCAGGGCTTCGTCGCGGTCTCCTACCTCTACTACGCGCTCGTTCTGACCGGCCTCGCCGTCGGTTTCGGCCGCGTCGGCAACTGGCGCGAGGTCTGGCGGCGCTACGGCATCCCGCTGTGGCCGCTGTTCGTGCTCCTGCCCGGCGTATGGCGTGAAATGCCGCGTACCACCTCGTGGCTGGAGACCGTGTCGGACGTGTACTACGTCCTGCTGGCGGGCGCCGTCGTCGCGGCCGTCGGACGCGCCGGGACATGGCCGCAGCTGCGCCGGCCCCGGCAAACCGCACATGCCCAGGCCCCGCCCGAGCCACAGGAGGATCCCGCCGAGTGGCCCGAGCTAAGGGCGGCGGGGGCGGCAGAAGCGGCCGATACGCTCGCCGCCGAGGCACGGGCAGGGCGGATGAACGACGTGGACCATGCGCGGATCAGCCGCGCCTGGCGTTCCGTACAGGCCCGGCCCTCCCGCCTGGCGGCCTTCGTCGACACCGTGCGGCAGCACGGCGCGGCAGCCTGCGCGCATCCGTCGGGCGCCCGCGATCTGCCCGCCCGCACCGCCCGCCACGACCTGCGCACCCGTCAGGTGCGGATCGGCACCGCGGCCGACGAACCGCGCAATCCGTACGCGTACCGGGGCGCCGGATCCGCCCTCGACCCGGCGCTCCTCGGCACCTCGGTGCTTGCCGTCGGACCGCCCGGCTCCGGCAAGACCGGGCATCTGGTCCTGCCGGTCGTGGAGGCCCTGTGCCTACAGGCGCTCGCCGGGCTGGCCGCGGTCGTCGCCGTCGGGGCGGCCGGTGCGGGGCTCGGTCCGGACGAGGCGTTCGACGTCGTGATCCGGATCGGGCAGCCCGGTTCCGCCTACGACCTGGACCTCTACGGCGGCACCAGCGATCCGGACGCCGCGGCGGCCATGCTCGCCGAGGCCCTCGTCGGGGACCTGGCCGACACCTTGCTCGGCGGCGACAGCCGCAGGGCGGCAACGGTCCTGGCCCAGGTGCTCGGACCGTTCCGCGCCGTCCACGGCCGCTTCCCCGCCGTAGCGGAGCTGCGAGAGCTGCTGGACGGCTCGAAGGCCGCTCTCGGCGCGCTCCGCTCCGCGCTGGAGCGGTCCGGCGACGCCACACAGCTCCGCGAACTCGACGCGCGCGAGCGGCAGTCGGGGCGTGCAGGAGACGCGGGCGCCCTGCTGGCCGACCGGATCGCCCTGCTCGACCGCCCGGCCTTCGCGGACTTCTTCGACCCCACGGGGGAGGGGAGCCCGTTCTCGCTACGTGCCCTGGAGCACCCGTTGCGGGTCCGTATCGACCTGCCCGAGCGCGGTCACGCGGAGGCGTCCCGGCTGCTGGCCCGCCTGGTTCTCGCGCAGTTCGCCGAGTGCGCCACGGCCCGCACCGACCGCTCGCTCTTCACCTGCGTGGTGCTCGACGACGCCACGCAGACCGTCACTGCCGAGTCGCTGCGCGGCATCCAGCGGCTGCGCTCGGCGAACGCCGGGGCCGTGCTGACGCTGCGGACGCTGGAGGACGTACCGGAGGCGCTGCGGACCCCCCTGCTCGGCGCGGTCGGCTGCCGGATGGCCTTCGCCGGGGTGACGACGTGGGACGGCGCCCGTTTCGCGGAGGTGTGGGGCAAGGAGTGGGTGGAGGCCCGCGACGTCACCAACCGGCAGATCATCGCCGACGAGCCGCTCACGCGCGTGGTGCACACCGTCCGCCGCCTCGTCACGGGGCGGGCGGTGACGGCGGAGTCGGTGACCGTACGGAGGGTGGAGCGCGAAAGGTGGTCGGCCTCCGAGCTGGCCCACTCCGTCCCGGCCGGGCATGCGGTGCTGTCATTGACGACCGTCCGCGGCGAACACGCCCCGCCGGTGCTGGTCGACCTGCGCGGTTAGCGCGGGGTACGGACCGGCTCGGGGTGAGGAGCGGCTCGCGTCACCGACCGGCTCGGGGCCCGGACCGGCTCGCGGTGAGGAGCGGCTGGCGGCACCGACCGGCTCGGGGCACCGACCGGCTCGGGGCACCGACCGGTCCGGGGCACGGACCGCGGAGCAGGACCGGTCAGCGGAAGCGTGCCCTCCGCACCTCGCCCAGGCCGCGGAAGCGCGTGCGGCGGATTCGTCCGCTGAGGCAGAATTGGGCCATGCCGTTCATACGGAGCGGCGAAGTCTGCCTGAAGGTGCCATGCCTCCCACTCTCGCGTCCCTCGTCCAGCACTCGGCACTCAGGCTCGGTGTCCGCGCGGGCGAGGGCCGCCTGGAGACCGAGGTCCGCTGGGCGCACCCCAGTGAACTCGACGACCCCGTGCCGTACATGGACGGCGGCGAACTCCTGCTCACCACGGCCATGAAGCTCGACGCCGAGGACGCGGACGCGATGCGCCGGTACGTCACGAGGCTGGCCGGCGCCGGCGTCGTCGGGCTCGGCTTCGCCGTCGGCGTCAACTACGAGCGGATCCCGCAGGCCTTGGTCGACGCCGCGCACGAGCAGGACTTCCCGCTCCTGGAGGTTCCGCGACGCACTCCGTTCATCGCCATCAGCAAGGCGGTCTCGGCCGCCATAGCCGCCGACCAGTACCGGGCCGTCACCGCGGGCTTCGACGCCCAGCGTGAGCTGACCCGTGCCGCGCTCGGGACCGACGGACCCGCCGCGCTTCTCGCCCGGCTCGCCGCGCACGTCGACGGCTGGGCGGCGCTGTACGACGCGACCGGGACCGTCGTGGCCGCCGCCCCCGACTGGGCCGCGCGCCGGGCCGCCCGGCTCGCCTCCGATGCCGCCCGGCTGCGGGAGCGGCCCGCGCCCGCGACGGCCGTGGCCGGTGGCACCGACGAGGGCGAGGACCGCGTCGAGCTGCAGTCACTGGGCACCGGGCGCCGCGCCCGCGGCGTCCTCGCCGTCGGCACCGGCGCCCCCCTGGGCACCGCCGAGCGCTACGCCGTGCACTCCGCCATCGCACTGCTCACCCTGACGACCGAGCGCTCCCGCTCCCTGCACGAGGCGGAGCAGCGACTCGGCGCCGCGGTGCTGCGGATGCTGCTGGCGGGCGAGCCGGACCATGCGCGGGCGGTGACGGGCGAACTCTACGGAGGTCTGCTGGACGCGCCGTTCCGCATGCTCGTTGCCGAGACCGCACCGAGCGCCGCCGCGGCGGACGGTGGTACGGCGGGGTCCGGCGGCCGTCCGGAGCCCGACCCGCTGGGCGCGCTGGCCGACGCCGTGGAGGCCGCGGCGGCCCGCGGCGGCGAGGCCGTCCTCGTCGTACCGGACGGCGCGCGCCTGGTGGTCCTGGCCCCCGATGGGGGGACGGCTCTCGCGGCCTGTTTCGCTCATGCCGAGGGGCTGGAGGAACAGCGTGGCCCCGCCGGAGCGCACGGCGAGAGCGCGGCGGACCACGGACCCGAACCGGTCATAGGGCTCTCGGCGCCGGCGGGCCCGATCGCCGCGGCGGGCGCGTACAGCCAGGCCGAACAGGCCCTGTCCGTCGCCCGCCGCCGCGGGCGCGTGATCGTCGAGCACGAGCAGGTCGCCGCCGGGTCCGTTCTCCCGCTCCTGGCCGACGACGCCGTACGTGCCTTCGCCGACGGCATGCTCCGGGCGCTCCACGACCACGACGCGACCGGCCGCGGCGACCTGGTCGCCTCCCTGCGCGCCTGGCTCTCCCGCCACGGGCAGTGGGACGCGGCGGCGGCCGACCTCGGCGTCCACCGCCACACGCTGCGCTACCGCATGCGCCGCGTCGAGGAGATCCTCGGCCGTTCCCTGGACGACCCGGACGTCCGTATGGAGTTGTGGCTAGCGCTCAAGGCCACGGCCCCCGGCACGGACTGACCCGCCGCGTGGCGCGGCGGGCCGCGGCCACGCCCCCGGCGTGACCGCCCCAACGCCGGTGTCGCCTCTGCGTGCCCGGCCCAACGCCGGTGTCGTATCTGCGGGTCCGGCCGGTCGGACTGGTGGCCGGCCTTCGTACGGCAGGGTCGGCGCGCCGGTGCCGCGTCCGGCCGCACATACGCGGCCCCCGGGCGACCGTGAGCCGTCTTTCGCGGCGCACTGCCCCGCCGCCCGCCGGTCCGGGTGACCTGCTGCCGGACGCGCCGGGATCAGCCGGCCGCGGCCACGCCCGGCGTGCCGGCCTCAACGCCGGTGTCGCCTCTGCGTGCCCGCCTCGGCGCCTCTGCGTCGGTGTCGCAGTCCGCGCACACGCACTCCGACACGCGCGACCGTCCCGCCCCACCCGCCCCACCTCATAGGGACCGACGCTGCCAAACCGGCGCGGCGGAGAGGGGATACCACTCCACGCCGGACAAACCACATTCGGCGTCCCGCCCCCTACCGTGGGGGGCCAGAGACAACCCCACCACTTCGGAAGGGCCGGGATCCGCTGTGACCACACATCACGCCTTCTGGCTGGCCGGGCGCGAGGCGACCGGCGACGACACGCTCGACGTCACCTCCCCCTGGGACGGCAATCTCGTCGGCACCGTCAGCGTTCCCAGCGAGGCCCAGGTCGAGGAGGCCGTGGCCGCGGCGTACGCCGTACGCGACGAGTTCGCCGCCACGCCCGCCCACGTACGGGCCGCCGCCCTCGACCACGTCTCGCGCCGCCTCGTCGAGCGCACCGAGGAGATCGCCCGGCTGATCTCGGCCGAGAACGGCAAGCCCCTCAAATGGGCCCGAGGCGAGGTCGGCCGCGCCATCTCCGTCTTCCGGTTCGCGGCCGAGGAGGCGCGCCGCTTCAACGGCGGCGAGGCGCAGCGCTTGGACACCGATCTCGGTGGCGTCGGCCGGCTCGCCTTCACCCGCCGCTTCCCGCGCGGCGTGGTACTGGGCATCGCCCCGTTCAACTTCCCGCTGAACCTCTGCGCCCACAAACTCGCCCCGGCGATCGCCGTCGGGACGCCGATCATCCTCAAGCCCGCTCCGGCGACGCCGCTCTCCGGGCTGATCCTCGGCGACCTGCTCTCGGAGACCGAGCTGCCGGCGGGTTCGTGGAGCATCCTGCCGGTGCCCAACGACCGCATGCCCGCCCTCGTCCAGGACGAGCGGCTCCCAATCATCTCGTTCACCGGCTCCGACAAGGTCGGCTTCGCGATCATGGAGTCGGTGCCCCGTAAGCACTGCACCCTGGAGCTCGGGGGCAACGGCGCCGCCGTCGTCCTCCCCGACTACTCCTCCGAGGCCGACCTGGACTGGGCCGCGACCCGCATCGCGACCTTCTCCAACTACCAGGGCGGCCAGTCCTGCATCTCCGTGCAGCGGGTCATCGCCGACGCCTCCGTCTACGACCGGCTGGTGCCGAAGGTGATCGCCGCCGTCGAGGCGCAGGTCACCGGCGACCCGTCGGACAGCGCCACCGACGTCGGCCCGCTGGTCAGCGAGGACGCCGCCAAGCGCGTCGAGTCCTGGGTCGACGAGGCCGTCCAGTCCGGCGCCAGGCTGCTGGCGGGCGGCAAGCGTGACGGCGCCTCGTATGCCCCGACCGTGCTCGAAGACGTGCCGGACGACGTGACGATCGCGTGCGAGGAGGTTTTCGGCCCGGTGCTGACCCTGCAGAAGGTCGACGGCGAGGCCGAGGCGTTCGCGGCGGTCAACAAGTCCAAGTACGGCCTCCAGTCCGGGGTGTTCACCCACGACCTGCAGACCGCGTTCCGTGCCCACCGCGCGCTCGAGGTCGGCGGCGTCATCATCGGTGACGTGCCGTCCTACCGCGCGGACCAGATGCCCTACGGCGGTATCAAGCAGTCCGGTGTGGGCCGCGAGGGCGTGAAGTTCGCGATGGACGACTACACCTACGAGCGGGTCATGGTGTTCACGGGCATCGATCTCTGAGCGGCCTCCGCTCCGGCGGCCGGGGACGCACCGAGGGGGTGCGTCCGCGGCCGCCGGCGTTTCCGCAAGCCGGGCAGTGCGTCCGTCGGCCGTCCGGACGAGCCTCGTGCCACCGCCCGATCCGCCCGGTGCCCGTTCCTGGCCGTCGTCCCGGCGAAGGCCACAACGAGGAAATCACCCAAAGTCAAGTACATCCTTCCGGTGGGTCGTGCACAAAGTCTGGTAGAGCCGTCGTGGATCGGGTACATACGGTCGAGTAGCACCGACAGGTAGTGAATAGCTCAGACTGGAAGCAAGTCGACCGGTGCAGCCCCGACTCCGCGGCGAGGTGACCCCGTCATGACCGCCACACCCACCAGGCCCACCGTCTCCGAGCGCGAAGCGCGCCAAGTCGCAGAGGCGGCCCGTGAGCAGGACTGGCGCAAGCCGAGCTTCGCCAAGGAGCTGTTCCTGGGCAGGTTCCGGCTCGACCTGATCCATCCGCACCCCATGCCGGATGCCGAAGGCGTACGGCGTGGTGAGGAGTTCCTCGCCAAGCTGCGCGACTTCTGCGAGACCCGGATCGACAGCGCCCGGATCGAGCGCGAGGCCCAGATCCCCGACGAGGTGATCAACGGCCTCAAGCAGCTCGGCGCGCTGGGCATGAAGATCGACACGAAGTACGGCGGTCTCGGCCTCACGCAGGTCTACTACAACCGCGCCCTGTCCCTGGTCGGCACCGCCAGCCCCGCTCTCGGCGCGCTGCTCTCGGCCCACCAGTCGATCGGTGTGCCGCAGCCGCTGAAGCTGTTCGGGACCCAGGAGCAGAAGGACACGTTCCTCCCGCGGTGCGCCCGTACGGACATCTCTGCCTTCCTCCTCACCGAACCGGACGTGGGCTCGGACCCGGCGCGTCTTGCGACCACCGCCGTGCCCGACGGGGACGACTACATCCTCGACGGCGTCAAGCTGTGGACCACCAACGGCGTCGTGGCCGACCTGCTGGTCGTCATGGCCCGGGTGCCGAAGTCGGAGGGCCACAAGGGCGGTATCACCGCGTTCGTCGTCGAGGCGGCCTCCGAGGGCATCACGGTCGAGAACCGCAACGCCTTCATGGGCCTGCGCGGCATCGAGAACGGCGTGACCCGTTTCCACCGGGTCCGCGTACCCGCCGCCAACCGCATCGGCCTCGAGGGCGCCGGCCTCAAGATCGCCCTCACGACGCTCAACACCGGGCGCCTCTCGCTGCCCGCGATGTGCGTCGGCGCCGGCAAGTGGTGCCTGAAGATCGCCCGCGAGTGGTCCGGCGTCCGCGAGCAGTGGGGCAAGCCGATCGCCAGCCACGAGGCCATCGGTTCGAAGATCTCCTTCATCGCCGCCACCACCTTCGCGCTCGAAGCCGTGGTCGACCTCTCCAGCCAGATGGCCGACGAGGACCGCAACGACATCCGTATCGAGGCGGCCCTGGCCAAGCTGTACGGCTCAGAAATGGGCTGTCTGATGGCCGACGAGCTGGTGCAGATCCGCGGCGGCCGCGGCTTCGAGACGGCCGAGTCGCTGGCCGCCCGCGGCGAGCGCGCCGTGCCCGCCGAGCAGATGCTCCGCGACCTGCGGATCAACCGGATCTTCGAGGGCTCGACCGAGATCATGCACCTGCTGATCGCCCGCGAGGCGGTCGACGCCCATCTCTCCGTCGCGGGCGATCTCATCGACCCCGACAAGTCCCTTTCGGACAAGGCGAAGGCGGGCGCAAGGGCCGGCGGCTTCTACGCCCGCTGGCTGCCCAAGCTCGTCGCAGGTCCCGGCCAACTCCCGGGCACCTACGGCGAGTTCCACCGCTCCGGCCACCCCGACCTGTCCGTCCAGCTGCGGTACGTCGAGCGCGCCTCGCGCAAGCTCGCCCGCTCCACCTTCTACGCCATGTCCCGCTGGCAGGGCCGGATGGAGACCAAGCAGGGCTTCCTCGGCCGCATCGTCGACATCGGCGCCGAACTGTTCGCGATGAGCGCGGCGTGCGTACGCGCCGAGCACCTGCGGTCGACGGGCGACCACGGCAGCGAGGCGTACAAGCTGGCCGACGTCTTCTGCAAGCAGTCCCGCGTCCGCGTCGAGGAGCTCTTCGGGCGGCTGTGGCAGAACACCGACGACCTCGACCGCAAGCTCGTCAAGGGGATCCTCGCCGGCCAGTACACCTGGATGGAAGAGGGCATGGTCGACCTCAGCGGCGACGGTCCCTGGATCGCCGACGCCACCCCCGGCCCGGCCCAGCGGGAGAACGTCCACCGCCCCATCCGCTGACGCGGTCCACTCCGGCGCGGCGCACCGCATCCCTCGGTGCGCCGCGCCGTGCCGTCCCCCTGCTGTGCGGCGCGCCACGCGCCCTCCCGGGGGGCACCCGTCCGGAACGGGAGGGGACTGCGGCCACAATGGGGGGATGACGGACTCTCTCGCTCATCCGCACGACCGCTTCCCCGCGGCCGGCGCCGCCACCGGCGGGCCGCGCGACATCGTGATCCTCGGTTCCACCGGATCGATCGGCACCCAGGCCATCGACGTCGTGCTGCGCCATCCCGACCGCTTCCGGGTCACCGCGCTCTCCGCCGCCGGCGGCCGGGTCGGTCTGCTGGCCGAGCAGGCCCGGCACTTGGGAGTCCGTACCGTCGCCGTATCCCGCCAGGACGCCGTACCGGCGCTGCGCGAAGCGCTGGCCGCGCAGTACGGGGGCGAGCAACCGCCCGAGATCCTGGCGGGCCCGGACGCCGCCACCGAGCTGGCCGCCTCCCCGTGCCACTCCGTCCTCAACGGCATCACGGGATCCATCGGGCTCGCCCCCACGCTCGCCGCCCTCGAGGCCGGCCGCATGCTGATCCTGGCCAACAAGGAGTCCCTGATCGCCGGTGGCCCGCTGGTGAAGGCGATCGCCAAGCCGGGCCAGATCGTGCCGGTCGACTCCGAGCACTCCGCGCTCTTCCAGGCGCTCATGGGCGGTGCCCGGTCCGAGGTCCGCAAGCTCGTCGTCACCGCGTCGGGCGGCCCGTTCCGCGGCCGTACGAAGCCCGAGCTGGCGCAGGTCACCCCCGAGCAGGCCCTCGCCCACCCCACCTGGAACATGGGCCCGGTCATCACGATCAACTCCGCCACCCTGGTCAACAAGGGGCTGGAGGTCATCGAGGCGCATCTGCTCTACGACATCCCTTTCGACCGCATCGAGGTCGTCGTCCACCCGCAGTCCTACGTTCACTCGATGGTCGAGTTCATCGACGGCTCCACGCTCCTCCAGGCGAGCCCGCCCGACATGCGGATGCCCATTGCGCTGGGCCTGGGGTGGCCAGACCGCGTGCCGGACGCCGCGCCCGCCTGCGACTGGACCACGGCATCGACGTGGGAGTTCTTCCCGCTGGACACCGAGGCGTTCCCGTCGGTGGACCTGGCCCGGCACGTGGGCGAACTGGGCGGCACGGCCCCGGCCGTCTTCAACGCCGCCAACGAGGAGTGTGTGGACGCATTTCTCCAAGGACGGCTGCCGTTCAATGGAATTGTGGATACCGTCGCCGACGTGGTCGCCGAACACGGGACGCCGCGGGGCACCGGACTGACCGTCGCGGACGTTCTCGAGGCGGAGACCTGGGCGCGCGCCCGCGCCCGCGACATGGCAGCACAGGCGACACCGGAGGCTCAGGCATGACGGCATTGATGACGGTACTCGGCATAGTCGTCTTCGCCGTCGGTCTGCTCTTCTCCATCGCTTGGCACGAACTGGGGCATTTGTCCACGGCCAAGCTCTTCGGCATCCGCGTGCCGCAGTACATGGTCGGCTTCGGGCCCACCATCTGGTCCCGCCGCAAGGGCGAGACCGAGTACGGCGTCAAGGCCATCCCGCTCGGCGGCTACATCCGCATGATCGGGATGTTCCCGCCGGGTGACGACGGCAAGGTGAAGTCCCGTTCCACCTCGCCCTGGCGCGGCATGATCGAGGACGCCCGCTCGGCGGCGTTCGAGGAGTTGAAGCCGGGCGACGAGAAGCGGCTGTTCTACACGCGCAAGCCGTGGAAGCGCGTCATCGTCATGTTCGCCGGGCCGTTCATGAACCTGATCCTCGCCGTGGTGGTCTTCCTGGGCGTGCTGATGGGCTTCGGCATCAACAGCCAGACCACCACCGTCAGTACGGTCTCCGTCTGCGTGATCGCGCAGAGCGAGAACCGCGACACCTGCGCCAAGGACGACCCAGCGTCCCCCGCCAAGGCCGCGGGCCTGAAGCCCCGCGACAAGATCGTCGCCTTCAACGGCACCCGGACCGACGACTGGAGCACGCTCCAGGACCGCATCCGCGACACCATCGGCCCGGCGACCATCACGGTGGAGCGGGACGGGGTGACCAAGACCCTCCACGCGAACCTGGTCGAGAACCAGGTCGCCAAGAACGACGGCAACGGGCGCCCGATCCCGGGCGAGTACGTGAAAGCGGGCTTCCTGGGCTTCAGCCCTTCCCCCGGTGTCGTCCAGCAGTCCTTCGGCCAGTCCGTCGACCGCATGGGCGACATGATCACCTCAGGTGTCGAGTCGCTGGTGGATCTGCCCTCGAAGGTGCCGGCGCTGTGGGACGCGGCCTTCGGGGACGGGCCGCGCGAACCGGACTCGCCGATGGGTGTGGTGGGCGCGGCCCGCGTCGGCGGCGAGGTCTTCAACCTCGAGATCCCACCGGAGCAGCGGGTCGCGACCATGCTCTTCCTGGTCGCGGGCTTCAACCTGTCGCTGTTCCTGTTCAACATGCTGCCGCTGCTGCCGCTGGACGGCGGGCACATCGCCGGGGCCGTGTGGGAGTCGGTGCGGCGGCACGCCGCCCGTCTGCTGCGGCGGCCCGATCCCGGCCCGTTCGACGTGGCCCAGCTGATGCCGGTCGCCTATGTGGTCGCCGGGATCTTCATCTGCTTCACGCTGCTGGTGCTCGTCGCGGACCTGGTCAACCCCGTCAGAATTTCGTAGCCGGGAACGGATACCGACAGCCGGGCGAATTTTGTGCCCGGCTGTTGGCATTTGTACGTGTTCGATGACGGGATGTGCTGCGGCCCGGACCGGTGCCGTAATCTCGTTGACCGGAGCCCGCCGATCCCGGGACCTCGATCCGACACCTTCTGGGGTTGCAAGCAAGATGACTGCGATTTCGCTCGGAATGCCGTCCGTTCCGGCCAAGCTCGCCGACCGGCGGGTCAGCCGCAAGATCCAGGTCGGACCGGTCGCCGTGGGCGGAGACGCCCCGGTGTCGGTGCAGTCGATGACGACCACGGTCACGGCGGACATCGGAGCGACCCTGCAGCAGATCGCCGAGCTGACCGCCTCGGGCTGCCAGATCGTACGCGTCGCCTGCCCCTCGCAGGACGACGCCGAGGCCCTGCCCGTCATCGCCAAGAAGTCTCAGATCCCGGTGATCGCGGACATCCACTTCCAGCCCAAGTACGTGTTCGCCGCCATCGACGCCGGATGCGCCGCGGTCCGCGTGAACCCGGGGAACATCCGCCAGTTCGACGACCAGGTGAAGGAGATCGCCAAAGCCGCCTCCGACGCCGGAGTGCCGATCAGGATCGGCGTCAACGCCGGCTCCCTGGACAAGCGGCTGCTCCAGAAGTACGGCAAGGCCACTCCCGAGGCGCTGGTGGAGTCCGCGCTCTGGGAGTGCTCGCTCTTCGAGGAGCACGGCTTTCGGGACATCAAGATCTCCGTGAAGCACAACGACCCGGTGGTCATGGTCAACGCCTACCGCCGGCTCGCGGCGGAGTGCGACTACCCGCTCCACCTCGGCGTGACCGAGGCCGGCCCCGCGTTCCAGGGCACCATCAAGTCGGCCGTCGCCTTCGGCGCCCTGCTGTCGGAGGGCATCGGCGACACCATCCGGGTCTCCCTCTCCGCGCCGCCGGCCGAGGAGGTCAAGGTCGGCATCCAGATCCTGGAGTCGCTGAACCTCCGTCAGCGCCGTCTGGAAATCGTCTCCTGCCCCTCCTGCGGCCGTGCCCAGGTGGACGTCTACAAGCTGGCGGACGAGGTGACCGCGGGCCTGAACGGCATGGAGGTGCCGCTGCGCGTGGCCGTCATGGGCTGCGTCGTCAACGGCCCCGGCGAGGCCCGGGAAGCGGACCTCGGCGTGGCCTCGGGCAATGGCAAGGGCCAGATCTTCGTGAAGGGCGAGGTCATCAAGACCGTGCCCGAGTCCAAGATCGTGGAGACCCTGATCGACGAGGCCATGAAGATCGCCGAGCAGATGGAGAAGGACGGCGTCATGTCCGGCGAACCGCAGGTGTCGGTGAGCTGACCCGGCGGACCGGTCGCCGAAGCCCCTGGTGCGTGCGCAGGCCGCGCGCCCGCGTACGCACCACCTCAAGCCCCGTTCGCGAGCAGGCCCCCGGGCCCTCGCCAGGAGCGGAGCTTTCCCCAGGGAGCGGCGCTCACCAGCGGTGGCGGGTACAGTGCGGAAACCAGCAGACCGCACGGTGAGGCATTCCGACACGTGTTGACCACCACCACGACGAGGGTTCTCGACCCCGGAGACCTCGGCGCCGCCCTCACGGTCCTCGACCGCGACCCCGTCGCCAATGCCTTCGTGGCCGCCCGTGTCCAGGTCGCCGGCCTCGACCCCTGGCGCCTCGGTGGCGAGATGTGGGGCTGGTACGCCGACGGCCGGCTCGAATCCCTCTGCTACGCCGGGGCCAATCTGGTCCCCATCGGCGCGGGCCCCGAGGCCGTGCGCGGCTTCGCCGACCGGGCCCGCCGCGCCGGCCGCCGCTGCTCCTCGATCGTCGGCCCTTCGGAGCCCGTCGCACAGCTCTGGTCGCTGCTGGAGTCGAGCTGGGGCCCCGCCCGCGAGGTCCGCGCCCACCAGCCGCTCATGGTCACCGGAGCCGTGCCCGGGGACGTGCCCCCGGACCCGCTGGTGCGGCGCATCCGCAAGGACGAGATAGACCTGGTGATGCCGGCCTGCGTCGCGATGTTCACCGAGGAGGTCGGCGTCTCGCCGCTCGCCGGAGACGGGGGGCTCCTCTACCAGGCCCGGGTCGCCGAGCTCATCGGCACGGGCCGTTCCTTCGCCCGTATCGAGGAGGGCCGCGTGATCTTCAAGGCGGAGATCGGCGCCGCGACCCCGAAGGCATGCCAGATCCAGGGCGTCTGGGTGGACCCGGAGTTCCGCGGCCGCGGTCTGTCCGAGACCGGAATGTCGGCCATTCTCCACCACGCGCTGAACGAGGTCGCCCCCGTGGCCAGCCTCTACGTCAACGACTACAACACCGCAGCTCGCGCCGCGTACCACCGTGTCGGTTTCCAGGAGACCGGCGCGTTCATGAGCGTGCTGTTCTGAGCCGGTCGGCCGCCCCCGCGCGGTCCCGCCACCGGTAGGGTCGCGACCATGGATGACGTCGTCGTCGGGCCGCTCGACCTCGCCGCACGGGTGGACGAGGCCCTCGCGGTCCAGGCACTCGCGTTCGGCCTCACCCACGACGAGATCGGCGTCCGCCGCCACATCGTGCTGCGTCATCTGACCAGCCCCGGCGCCCGCGCGCTCGGCGCCACCGCCGCCGACGGAGGTCTCATCGGCTTCGTCTACGGCATGCCCAACGACCGCGGTCACTGGTGGTCGACGGTCGTCGAGCCCTATCTACGCTACGTCGGACAGGACCACTGGCTCGACGACTCGTTCGTCATCAGTGAGTTGCACGTCCACCCCGCGTTCCAGAAGCGCGGCATCGGCCGCGCACTGATCACCACGATCACGGACGAGGCCACCGAGCCCCGAAGCATCCTCTCCGCGATCGACACCGAACGCAGCCCCGCCCGCGCCCTCTACAGGGCCCTGGGCTATGAGGACCTCGCCCGCCGCGTCGTCTTCCCGAGCGCCCCGAGCCCGTACGCGGTGATGGGGGCGTACCTCCCGCTGCGCAGGGGCTGACGGCGCCGGGCCTTCCCCGGGTTGGATAGCCTCCAGGTCACGCACTTCGCACCGCAGTAGACGCAGGAGACAACCTCATGGTCCAGCGCATGTCCCGGATGATGCTCAAGACGCTGCGCGACGACCCGGCCGATGCCGAGACCACCAGCCACAAACTGCTGGTCCGCGCCGGGTACGTCCGCCGCTCTGCCGCGGGGATCTGGACCTGGCTGCCGCTGGGCAAGCGGGTCCTGGAGAACGTCTCCCGCGTGGTCCGCGAGGAGATGGACGCCGTCGGAGCCCAGGAGGTCCTGCTGCCCGCGCTGCTCCCCAAGGAGCCGTACGAGGTGAGCGGCCGCTGGGAGGAGTACGGCGACCTGCTGTTCCGGCTCAAGGACCGCAAGGGCGGCGACTATCTGCTCGGCCCCACCCACGAGGAGATCTTCACCCAGGTCGTCAAGGACCAGTGCTCCTCGTACAAGGACCTGCCGGTCGTCCTCTACCAGATCCAGACCAAGTACCGGGACGAGGCCCGGCCCCGCTCCGGTGTGCTGCGCGGCCGTGAGTTCCTGATGAAGGACTCGTACTCCTTCGACACCGACGACGAGGGGCTGGCCGCCTCCTACGCGCTGCACCGCGAGGCGTACACGAAGATCTTCCGGAGACTCGGCCTGGACTACCGCATCGTCTCCGCCGTCTCCGGGGCCATGGGCGGCTCGGCGTCCGAGGAGTTCCTTGCCCCGGCGGCCGCGGGCGAGGACACCTTCGTGGACTGTCCGGTCTGCGACTACGCGGCCAACACCGAAGCCGTGACCGTGGCGGTCCCCGAGGCCGAGCAGGTCGCGCACGGAGAGGTCGAGGAACTGGACACCCCGGACACCCCGACCATCGAGACCCTCGCCGATCACCTGGGCGTACCGCGCTCCGCGACGCTGAAGAACCTCCTGGTCAAGGTGGACGGCAAGATCACGGCCGTCGGGGTGCCCGGGGACCGGGAGGTCGACCTCGGCAAGCTCGGCGAGCACTTGGCGCCCGCGGCCGTGGAGCTGGTGACGGCCGAGGACTTCGAGAACCGTCCGGACCTCGTCCGCGGCTACGTCGGCCCGCAGGGCCTTGCCGGCTCCGCCTTCCGCTACATCGCTGACCCCCGCGTCGCCCCCGGCACCGCGTGGATCACCGGCGCCAACAAGGAGGGCAAGCACGCGAGGAACGTGGTCTGCGGTCGGGACTTCGAGGTCGACGAGTACCTGGACGTGGTCGTCGTCGAGCAGGGCGACCCCTGCCCGCGCTGCGGCACCGGCCTGGAGATCGGGCGGGCCATCGAGATCGGCCACATCTTCCAGCTCGGCCGGAAGTACGCGGACGCCTTCGAACTCGACGTGCTGGGCCGCGAGGGCAAGCCGGTACGGGTGACCATGGGCTCGTACGGCATCGGCGTCTCGCGCGCCGTCGCCGCGCTGGCCGAGCAGACCGCCGATGAGCAGGGCCTGTGCTGGCCCCGGGAGATCGCGCCGGCGGATGTCCATGTGGTCGCGGCCGGCAAGGCGCAGCAGACCGAACTCGCCCTGGAAGTGGCCGAGAAGCTGCACTCGGCGGGTGTCCGGGTGCTCGTGGACGACCGCGCGGGTGTCTCGCCCGGCGTGAAGTTCACGGACGCCGAGCTGATCGGTGTGCCGACGATTCTGGTCGTCGGGCGGCGAGCGGGCGAGGGCGTCGTGGAGCTGAAGGACCGGCGTACGGAGGAGCGCGAGGAGCTGCCGGTGGAGGAGGCCCTGGCACGGGTCGCCAAGGCGTAGGCGGGCAGGCGGGCAGGGCGCAGGCGGGCAGGCGGGCGGGGCGCGCGGGCGCGTCCTCGCGCTCAGGCCCGCGGGTGCGCACGGCAGGTGTGACGCACAACTGGGGCGGCCCGGCCCGGGTCCGGTCCCCGCTCATCGGTGCGGATGCCCGGCCGGGCTGTCGCCGTCGCCCGGATCGGCGTCCGCGCGCCCAGGATCGCCGTCCGTGCGCCCGGATCGGCGTCCGCGCGCCGAGGCCGCCCGGCACCGACCGGTCGCCGGATTGGCCCGAAACCGTCCTTGGAGGAAGCGAACGCCCCAACGGCCCCTGCTGTGGCGGCACATGGGTACGGGGGCCTACGGAACGGTCCACGTTCCGCTCAGGGACGGAACCGGTGCACGCCCGTCGCCTCGGCATTCACGGGGGCCATGCGGTCGGCCGGACCCACGCCCGCGGTCCGACGGCCGTCATCTTCCTCGTGGGGCCCCGTCTGCCCCGCCCGCGGGCGTCAGAGCCAGCCGGCGAATTCCAGCAGCAGCTCGCCGTCCTGAGGGCGGCCCACCGACAGCGCCCTCACCCCCGACTCGACGGCCCGGAAGAGCGTCCAGCCGCGCAGCCGCTCGTGGTCCACGTCCAGGGAGTCCGCCAGCTTCGCGACCCGGCGGCGCGCCGCCGCCGCACCACCCGGCGAGGCCACCAGATCCTCCAGCCGGTCGCGGACCAGCCGCGCCAGGTCGTAGGCCCGCTCGCCGACCAGCGGCTGCGGCCCCACCGCCACCCAGGGGACCCGTTCCGCGGACAGCACTTTCCCCTGCCGGAAGCGCCCGTGCAGCAGCACGGACTCCGGAGGAGCGTCCGCCAGCTCCTCCCGTACGGCCAGTGCCTCGTCCACCATCGGGCCCGCGCTCTCCGCGGCGGGGTCCGCCACCGCGGCGCGCAGCGCCTCCGCGGCTCGGGCCGTGCGGTCGGCGACCGATGCGAACGGATGGTTCTCGCCCGGATCCACCCACAGCTTCCGCACGGTACCGGCGGCCTCGAGCTGCGCCTTTCCCTCCGGCAACGAACTCAGGCCCACCTCCCCGTGCAGCCGCTCCAGCAGCAGCGCGCCGGAATCCGGGTCGGCGTCGAGCAGCCGTACGGCGCCCCAGCCGTCCCAGAGAGCCAGTGCGGCGTGCTCCGGCCGTGAACGGGCGTCCGGCGCAAGGAGCTTGAGCACCGCGGGCGTACCGTCCGGCTGCCGCACGAGCGTGATGAGAGCGCTGCGCCCGCCGGGCGTCAGCACGCGCTCGAAGTCCAGTTCCCAGCGGTCCAGGGCCTCGCCCAGCGCTTCGGACAGTCCCCGCAGCCACTCCTTCCCGGCGTCCACGTCCTCCTCGGCCAGCGCGCGCACCAGGCGCTGCGGGGGCTCGAGGGGGGTGCCGGCGCCGGGCCGTGCCGCTGAAGCCATGCCTGAGCTGTCCCTTTCCCTCACTGCGCACGGGCCCGTGGCGGCCCGCGGCCCCGCGGCCCGCACGCCCCGCGCGGGCGCGTCCGACGGTCAGAGGGTGTCCGCCGTGCTGCCCGCCGGCTCGGACGAGCCGTTCGCGGCCTGCCGTTCGGCAAGCCCAGGGAAGGCTACGCTCCCGCCGCGCCAGCGCACCGCCCGGACCGCCGCCTCGCGCAACGCGGCCGCGGCCTCGCGGCGCAGCGGGCCGTCCGCGGCGCGCACCAGATCGCCGTAGACCCCGGCCACCCGGTCCTCGAGCTCGGCGGCCAGGCGCAGCGCGGCGGCCTCGTCCGGGACGGGGAACGGCAGGGCGTAGGCCGCTGCCGACGCCTCGGGTTTCCCGCCCAGGTCTCGCACGGTACGGCCCAGGGCGTCGCGGCGGGCCCGGTGCGCGTCGTACGCCTCACGGGCCTCCGCCCGCCGCTTCTCTCCTATCCGGCCGCCCACCACGCCATATCCGTACACCACGGCATGCTCCGCCCCCAGCGCGGCCTGAGCTGCGGCGAGGGCGGCGTCCTGAGACGCCGGGCGGGTGCGGGGGGCGTGGATGGTCATCGCGTCTCTCCTGAACCGTCTCCTGAGGGATGTACGGGGGCGGGCGCGCGGTGCGCGCGGGCCATGCTCAGGCGCCCTTCGTGAGCAGATACGCGTGGCCCGCGCCCGACGCCGCGATGGACGCCAGCAGGCGGGCCAGCTCGGGCGGTGCGCCCATCAGGGCCGCGGTGCGGGCGTCGGCGGTCCTGCGCTCGGCCTCGGCCAGCGCGGCCAGGGCCTCGCCCTCGTCCGACGAGATCTCGGGTGCCCGTGGCCGGTCCTCGCGGGAGGCCGACGCCGAGGGCGAGGCACTACCGGACCGCGGGGTGAGAAGGGCATCCGCATGGCGCGCGACCTCGGCTCGCAGCGGGACCAGCCGCGGCGCGAGGGGCGGATGGGCCCTGACCGTCGCGTCGTACCGGGCCAGCAGGGCCTTCGAATCGGCGGCGCCGCGGTCGCGGAGCCTCAGCGCCTTGTCGGTCCGCTCGGCCCGCTCGGCGGCAGAACCGGAGTCCGAGCAGCCGGAGAGGACGGCGGCGGCCGCGGTGGCGCCGAGGGCCCCGGCCAGCAGGCTCCTCCGGCGCGGCCCGCCCGCAGGGCGCGCGGAGTCCGGATCCGGCCCGGCGCCCGGCCCTGCTTCCAGCCCTGTTCCCGGCAGCCCTGGTCCCGGCTCTGAATCCGGCCCGGACGAGGGCCGCGACGGTGTGGAGAGCGGCACGGTTCACATCCTGTCGGGGAGTGAGGGGCGCATGGGGCCGGTGGTCGGGAGGAGCCGCCCGGGACGGGTCCGCAACGGCGGCTGGAGCGAGCCTACCTGCGAGTACCCCGAAGATCGGCGACCGGCTCGTCGGTACCGTGGCACGCCCGCGAAAGGCGTACGGCACCACCGCCCGCGACCGGATACCCTTTGAGCTGACACGCGACCTTCCCACAACAGCACACGCGGCCGAGGAGTCACCCGGATGAGCACCACCCAGAGCGAGAGGCTGCGCGGACTGCTCGAACCGCTGGTCGCCGCACGAGACCTGGATCTGGAAGAGATCGAGGTGACGCCGGCGGGGAAGCGACGCGTGCTGAGGATCGTGGTGGACGCCGACGACGGCGTGTCACTGGACGCCTGTGCCGAGCTGAGCCGGGCGGCCTCCGAGAAGCTGGACGAGTCGGACGCCATGGGCGGGAACCCGTACGTCCTGGAGGTCACGTCCCCCGGCGCCGACCGCCCGCTCACCGAACTGCGCCACTACCGCCGCGCCACCGGCCGGCTCATCAAGGCCGGACTCGCCGACGGCGGCGAGCTGGTCGCCCGGATCACCGCCGTCGACGACGAGGGTCTCGACCTCGAGGTTCCCGGCGTCAAAGGCCGCAAGCCCACAGCGCGACGGCTCGCCTTCGACGACATCGCCAAGGCCCGAGTGGAGATCGAGTTCAACCGCAAGGCCGCCGGGAAGAGCGCCGGGGCCGCTGACGACGAGAGCCAGGAGGAGGCGTAGCCGTGGACATCGACATGAGCGCGCTGCGCGGTTTGGTACGGGAGAAGGAGATCTCCTTCGATCTGCTGGTCGAGGCCATCGAGGCGGCCCTCCTCATCGCGTACCACCGCACCGAGGGAAGCCGCAGGCACGCGCGCGTGGAGCTGGACCGCAACACCGGCCATGTGACGGTGTGGGCGACCGAGGACCCGGCGGATCTGGACGAGGGCGAGGAGCCCCGCGAGTTCGACGACACTCCGTCCGGCTTCGGCCGGATCGCCGCGACCACCGCCAAGCAGGTCATCCTGCAGCGGCTGCGGGACGCCGAGGAGGAGATCACCTTCGGCGAGTACGCGGGCCGGGAGGGGGATGTCGTGGCGGGCGTCGTCCAGCAGGGCAAGGATCCCAAGAACATCCTGGTCGACATCGGCAAGCTCGAGGCGATCCTTCCGGTGCAGGAGCAGGTCCCGGGCGAGGACTACGCGCACGGCACCCGGCTGCGGTCGTACGTCGTCCGCGTGGTCAAGGGTGTCCGCGGCCCGTCGGTCACGCTCTCCCGGACCCACCCCAACCTGGTGAAGAAGCTGTTCGCCATGGAGGTCCCGGAGATCGCGGACGGCTCGGTGGAGATCGCCGCCATCGCCCGCGAGGCCGGCCACCGCACCAAGATCGCCGTACGGTCCACGCGTTCCGGGCTGAACGCCAAGGGCGCGTGCATCGGGCCCATGGGCGGCCGTGTGCGCGCGGTCATGGCCGAGCTCAACGGCGAGAAGATCGACATCGTCGACTGGTCGGACGACCCGGCGGAACTGGTCGCCCACGCCCTCTCACCCGCCAGGGTGAGCAAGGTCGAGGTCGTCGACCTCGCCGCGCGCTCGGCCCGGGTCACCGTCCCCGACTACCAGCTCTCGCTGGCGATCGGGAAGGAAGGGCAGAACGCCCGGCTCGCGGCCCGGCTGACCGGCTGGCGGATCGACATCCGCCCCGACACCGAGCAGCAGCCCGTCGGACAGGCCGCCGAGTAGCCGCGGGTCACCCCGGGGTCGCCGCCCGCACAGCCGGGCGTCCCCGGCCGCCCCCGACGGCGGCCGGGGCAATGAAAAATCGAGTGGCCGTACGGCCGTTACCCGGGCAGGGTGAGGTCGGTACGGGGAGGTAGACTTAGCGTGTCTGGCCGGACGCATGCTCGCGCATGCCCTGAGCGAACGTGTGTGGGATGCCGGGAGCGGGCGGCCAAGGACGATCTGCTGCGTATCGCGGTGATCGAGGGCGCCTGCGTCCCTGATCCACGCGGTACGCTGCCCGGCCGGGGTGCGTACGTGCACCTCGCCCCGGTCTGTCTGGACATGGCGGTCCGCCGCCGGGCGTTCGCCCGGGCCTTCCGAGGCCAGGGCCCGCTCGACATCGCGGCGCTGCGCCAGTACGTCGAGCAGGCAACGTAAGCAGGCAACACCGTAAGAGAACGGCACGGGAAACCGTGCGGTCAGGTACCTCGCGAGTCGGAAGTAGGTCGAGATTGCGATGAGCACTCGATGAGTACGCGATGAGTACGCCCATGAAGTAGCGACGGTCCGGCGGACACCCCGGACCAGAAGGAGCGAAGTGGCTAAGGTCCGGGTATACGAGCTCGCCAAGGAGTTCGGAGTCGAGAGCAAGGTCGTCATGGCCAAGCTCCAAGAACTTGGCGAATTCGTACGTTCGGCGTCCTCGACCATCGAGGCGCCGGTTGTACGCAAACTGACTGACGCTTTCCAGCAGGGCAACGGCTCCGGCCGTGCCGCAGGCAAGCCTTCGGCGCCCCGCAAGGCGGCGCCCTCCCCCGCGAAGCGCGCGGGTGGATCTCCCACGCCGTCCCCCGCCCAGGGTGCGACGGCTCGTCCCGCAGCCCCCAAGCCCGGTGCGCCCAAGCCTTCCGCCGCCGAGGGCGGGCCGGTCACCCCGGCGGCGCCGGGCCCGCGTCCCACCCCCGGTCCGAAGGCCCCGGCGCCGAAGCCCGGTCCGGCCCAGCCCGCGACGCCCGCTCCGGCGGCCCCGGAGTTCAGCGCGCCACCGCAGGCTCCCTCAGGCCCCAAGCCGGGCGGTGCGCCCGGCCCGCGTCCCGCGCGTCCGGCCGCTCCCGGTGGCCAGGGCGGTGGCCGTGGCGACTCCCGTCCGGCGTCGCCCCGTTCCGGTGGCGAGCGCGGCGCCCCCCGTCCGGGCGGCCGTCCGGCCGGTCCGCGCCCGGGCAACAACCCCTTCACCTCCGGTGGCAGCACCGGTATGGCGCGCCCGCAGGCGCCCCGTCCCGGTGGTGCCCCGCGCCCCGGTGGCCAGGGTGGCCCCGGCGCTCCGCGTCCGGGTGGTCAGGGCGGTCCCGGTGGACCCCGTCCGCAGGCCTCCGGTGGCGGTCGCCCGTCCCCGGGCGGCATGCCGCGTCCGCAGGCGCCCCGCTCCGGCGGCGGCCCCGGCGGCGGTGGTAACCGCCCGAACCCGGGCATGATGCCGCAGCGTCCGTCCGCCGGCCCGCGTCCGGGCCCCGGTGGCGGCGGCGGTCGCGGTCCTGCCGGTGCCGGTCGCCCCGGCGGCGGCGGTCGTCCGGGCGGTGGCGGCGGCTTCGCCGGTCGTCCCGGCGGCGGTGGCGGCGGTGGCCGTCCCGGCGGCGGTGGCGGCGGCTTCGGCGGCCGTCCCGGCGGTGG
Organism: Streptomyces sp. NPDC051776; assembly: GCF_040681345.1. Lineage (NCBI taxonomy): Bacteria > Bacillati > Actinomycetota > Actinomycetes > Kitasatosporales > Streptomycetaceae > Streptomyces > Streptomyces sp. NPDC051776. The sequence continues at coordinate 96,681 of NZ_JBFAYQ010000015.1, forward strand.
CTTCGGCGGTGGCGGCGGTGGCCGCCCCGGTTTCGGCGGCCGTCCCGGCGGTCCCGGCGGCCGCGGTGGCACGCAGGGTGCGTTCGGCCGCCCCGGCGGTCCTGCGCGTCGTGGCCGCAAGTCGAAGCGGCAGAGGCGCCAGGAGTACGAGGCCATGCAGGCCCCGTCCATCGGCGGCGTGATGCTGCCGCGCGGCAACGGGCAGACCGTCCGCCTGTCGCGTGGTGCCTCGCTCACCGACTTCGCCGAGAAGATCAACGCCAACCCGGCGTCGCTGGTCCAGGTGATGTTCAACCTGGGCGAGATGGTGACCGCCACCCAGTCGGTCTCCGACGAGACGCTGCACCTCCTCGGCGAGGAGATGAACTACGTCGTCCAGATCGTCAGCCCGGAGGAGGAGGACCGCGAGCTTCTCGAGTCCTTCGACATCGAGTTCGGCGAGGACGAGGGCGGCGAGGAGAACCTCGCGCCGCGTCCGCCGGTCGTGACCGTCATGGGTCACGTCGACCACGGTAAGACGCGCCTGCTGGACGCGATCCGCAAGACCAACGTCATCGAGGGCGAGGCCGGCGGCATCACCCAGCACATCGGCGCGTACCAGGCCGCGACCGAGGTCAACGACGAAGAGCGCAAGATCACCTTCATCGACACCCCGGGCCACGAGGCGTTCACCGCCATGCGTGCCCGCGGTGCGAAGTCGACCGACATCGCGATCCTCGTGGTGGCGGCCAACGACGGTGTGATGCCCCAGACGATCGAGGCGCTGAACCACGCCAAGGCGGCCGAGGTGCCGATCGTGGTCGCGGTCAACAAGATCGACGTCGAGGGCGCGGACCCGACGAAGGTGCGCGGCCAGCTCACCGAGTACGGCCTGGTGGCCGAGGAGTACGGCGGCGACACCATGTTCGTCGACATCTCCGCCAAGCAGGGTCTGCACATCGACAAGCTGCTCGAGGCCGTCGTCCTGACCGCCGACGCCGCCCTGGACCTCCGGGCCAACCCGGACCAGGACGCGCAGGGCATCGCGATCGAGGCGCACCTCGACCGCGGCCGCGGCGCAGTGGCGACCGTCCTCGTCCAGCGCGGCACCCTGCGGGTCGGCGACACGATGGTGGTCGGCGACGCTTATGGCCGCGTCCGCGCGATGCTCGACGACAAGGGCGAGAACGTCGAGGAAGCGGGTCCCGCGACCCCCGTCCTCGTGCTCGGTCTCACCAATGTCCCGGGCGCCGGCGACAACTTCCTCGTCGTCGACGAGGACCGCACCGCCCGGCAGATCGCCGAGAAGCGTGCGGCCCGCGAGCGCAACGCCGCGTTCGCCAAGCGGACCCGCCGGGTCTCGCTGGAGGACCTGGACAAGGTGCTCAAGGCCGGCGAGGTGCAGCAGCTCAACCTCATCATCAAGGGCGACGCGTCCGGTTCGGTCGAGGCACTGGAGTCCTCGCTGCTCCAGCTCGACGTCGGCGAAGAGGTCGACCTGCGCATCCTGCACCGCGGTGTAGGTGCGGTCACCGAGACCGACATCGACCTGGCGACCGGCTCCGACGCCATCGTCATCGGCTTCAACGTGCGCGCCGAGGGGCGTGCCACGCAGATGGCCGAGCGCGAGGGCGTGGACGTCCGCTACTACTCGGTCATCTACCAGGTGATCGAGGAGATCGAGGCGGCCCTCAAGGGCATGCTCAAGCCGGAGTACGAAGAGGTCGAGCTCGGCACGGCGGAGATCCGCGAGGTCTTCCGCTCCTCCAAGCTCGGCAACATCGCGGGTGTCCTCATCCGCTCCGGCGAGGTCAAGCGGAACACCAAGGCCCGCCTGGTCCGCGACGGCAAGGTCGTGGCGGAGAACCTCAACATCGAGGGTCTGCGCCGCTTCAAGGACGACGTCACCGAGATCCGCGAAGGGTTCGAGGGCGGTATCAACCTCGGCAACTTCAACGACATCAAGATCGACGACGTCATCGCGACGTACGAGATGCGCGAGAAGCCGCGAGGCTGATCGGTCGCATCTCTCCGGGGCCGGTCGGCGGAGAATTCCGTCGATCGGCCCCGGCCGTTGCGTGTACGGTTTCGAACGGAACGCAGGCCCCAGCGGTAGCTGGGAGGCGCCCCTCCCGGCTACCGCCGGGGGTACCCCGACGGCCCCACGGGTGGCTTGACCCGGACCGCATGTACGTAGGGACGCTGTCCTTTGAACTGCTTCTCGGCGACGTCCGGTCGCTGAAGGAGAAGCGCTCCGTCGTCCGCCCGATCGTCGCCGAGCTGCAGCGCAAGTACGCCGTCAGCGTGGCCGAGGTCGCGGAGCAGGACCTCTACCGCAGGGCCGTCATCGGTCTGGCGGTCGTGTCCGGGGACGCCGGGCACCTCACGGACGTACTCGACCGGTGCGAACGCATGGTCGCCGGCCGTCCCGAAGTGGAGTTGCTGTCCGTACGACGGCGCTTCCACGGCGAGCACGACGACGCCTGAGCCGAGTCGGCTGACGCCGAAACGCATCATCGTGGAAGAGGAAGAAAGAAGGAGACGGACCAGTGGCCGACAACGCGCGGGCCCGCAAACTGGCGGACCGCATCCAGGTCGTCGTCGCGGAGACCCTGGACCGGCGCATCAAGGACCCCCGGCTGGGGTTCGTGACCATCACGGACGCGCGGGTCACCGGCGACCTGCGGGAGGCCACGGTCTTCTACACGGTCTACGGGGACGAGGCGGAGCGCACCGCCTCCGCGGCAGCTCTGGAGAGCGCGAAGGGGATCCTGAGGTCCGAGGTCGGGCGTCAGACCGGGGTGCGGTTCACCCCGACCCTGACGTTCGTGCCGGACGCGCTCCCGGAGAACGCCCGCACCATCGATCACCTGCTGGACGAGGCGCGTGCCAAGGACGCGCAGGTGCGGGAGGCGTCCACCGGCGCCACGTACGCCGGCGACGCCGACCCGTACCGCAAGCCCGGTGAGGACGACCACGACGAGAACGAGGACGAAGCGTCCGAATGAAGCGCAGGTCAACCCGCGAGGGAGCCGAAGGGCGCGCCGGGGCCGAGAGCGACGGGACCGGGCGGGGAGCGAGCGCAGAGACCGGGTCCGCCGACCCCGGGGCCGAGCGCCCGGAGACGAGCCGCGCGCATCGAAAGGGACCGGACGGCTTGATCATTGTCGACAAGCCGTCCGGCTTCACCTCGCACGACGTCGTTGCAAAGATGCGCGGAATCGCCCGCACACGCCGCGTAGGGCACGCCGGAACGCTGGACCCGATGGCGACCGGAGTGCTCGTCCTCGGCGCCGGGAAGGCGACCAGGCTGCTCGGGCACCTCGCGCTGACGGAGAAGGAGTACGAGGCGACGATCCGGCTCGGGCAGAACTCCGTGACCGACGACGCCGAGGGCGAGATCACCGAGTCGGGCGGGGCCGCGGGGCTCCCCCGCGAGGCCATCGACGCCGGGATCGCGCCGCTGACCGGTGACATCCAGCAGGTCCCGTCCAAGGTCAGCGCCATCAAGATCGACGGCAAGCGCTCGTACAAGCGGGTGCTGGAGGGCGAGGACTTCGAACTGGCCGCCCGGCCCGTCACCGTCTCCTCGTTCATCGTGCACGACGTGCGGGAGACTGTCGCCGAGAACGGCACACCAGTGGTCGACGTGGACGCCACCGTCGTCTGCTCCTCGGGCACCTACATCCGGGCCCTGGCCAGGGATCTCGGTGCGGGGCTCGGCACCGGCGGGCATCTGTCCGCCCTGCGCCGCACCCGCGTCGGGCCGTACGGGCTGGACGTGGCACGTTCCCTGGACCGCCTCCAGGAGGAGCTGACCGTCATGCCGATCGCGGAGGCCGCCGCTGCGGCCTTCCCGCGCTGGGACGTGGACGCCAAGCAGGCGCGGCTGCTCTCCAACGGTGTCCGGCTGGACGCGCCGGGGCTCGGTACGGGCGGCCCGATCGCGGTCTTCGACCCCGACGGCCGCTTCCTGGCGCTGGTGGAGGAGACCAAGGGCAAGGCGAAGAGCCTGGCGGTCTTCGCGTAGCCCGGGACCGGCGGTGTGTGGTTGCCGTGCGCGGTCGGCGGGATGCTGTTGCCGGGTGTGGTTGCCGTGCGCGGTCGGCGGGATGCTGTTGCCGGGTGTTGCCGGGTGTTGCCGGGTGTTGCCCCGAGCCGGGGCGGGTGCGGGCGGGGCCGTACGTCCCGGCCGTGGGCCGACCGCCTGGGGCCGTACGTCCGGGCCGCGGGCCGACGCCGGTGACGGAGGCGGGCATCCGGCATGGCAGTCTTAGACCTGCGCAATCGGATAGGCATCACGTCGATCACATACACGGGTTCGGGCGAGGAGCGGTCACAGTGCAGCGCTGGCGTGGCTTGGAGGAGATCCCCGAGGGGTGGGGGCGCAGCGTCGTCACCATCGGCTCCTATGACGGCGTTCACCGAGGGCACCAGCTCATCATCGGCCGTGCCGTGGCCCGCGCGCGCGAGCTCGGGATCCCCTCGGTCGTCGTCACCTTCGACCCGCACCCCAGCGAGGTCGTGCGCCCGGGCAGCCATCCGCCGCTGCTCGCCCCGCACCACCGGCGCGCGGAGCTGATGGCGGAGCTTGGCGTGGACGCCGTGCTGATCCTGCCGTTCACGGCGGAGTTCTCGAAGCTGTCGCCCGCCGACTTCGTGGTGAAGGTGCTGGTCGACAAGTTGCACGCGAAGGCCGTCGTCGAGGGCCCCAACTTCCGCTTCGGGCACAGGGCGGCGGGCACCGTGGACTTCCTGGCGGAGCTCGGGACCACGTACGACTACGACGTCGAGGTCGTCGACCTGTTCGTACGCGGCGAGGCCGGGGGCGGCGAGCCCTTCTCCTCGACCCTGACGCGGCGTCTGGTCGCCGAGGGAGACGTGGCCGGGGCGATGGAGATCCTCGGCCGCCCGCACCGCGTGGAGGGCGTCGTCGTGCGGGGCGCGCAGCGCGGCCGTGAGCTGGGCTATCCGACGGCGAACGTCGAGACGCTCCCGCACACCGCGATCCCGGCCGACGGCGTCTACGCGGGCTGGCTCGACGTCGAGGGCGAGTCGATGCCCGCGGCGATCTCGGTGGGCACGAACCCGCAGTTCGAGGGAACCGAGCGGACCGTCGAGGCGTACGCGATCGACCGCGTCGGCCTCGACCTGTACGGGCTGCATGTTGCGGTGGACTTCCTCGCCCATCTGCGGGGGCAGGAGAAATTCGCCTCGATCGAGGCGCTGTTGGAGGGCATCGCGAACGATGTGAAGCGCTCGCGTGAACTCGTCGGTGCCTACGAGGCGAAGCGGGGCGAGAACGGGCCGGCGACGACCGGCTGAGACCGACGATGACCGGCTGAGACCGGAGGCGGGGAGGCCGACTTCTTCGGGGTCGGGAAGGGAATTGGGAGGGCCCGGGCGCGCGCCGCGCCCGGGCCCTCCCATTGCCGTTTCCTCCGCCTCGCTGCCGTGAATGCGGCCGTGCACCGAAACACGCGGGCTCGGGACTCGCGGGCCTCGGTGCTGACGTTTGGCGTGGCGGGTTACTGCTGTGGCGGAACGGGCGGCGGGAAGCCGTAGCCCGTCCCGGGCTGCGGCGCTTGGGACTGTGCCTCGTCACCGGGCGCGCCCGACTGCCCCGGGTGACCGGGCTGTTGGACGGGCGGTCCGGGCCGGCCCGGCTGGGCGGGCTGCTGCCCGGGCTGGAGCTGCGGCCGGCCGTAACCGCCCTGGGGTGCCGGTGGGCCGGGAGACGGCTGCGGCTGCTGGGGCCAACCGGGCTGTGCGGGGCCCGGTTCTCCCGGCTGGCCCGGCTGCTGTGTCCAGCCCTGCTGGGCGCCTGGCTGCTGCGGCGGCTGCCCGCTCTGCTGCGGCTGCCCGTACGGCTGTCCCGGCTGTCCGTACGGGTACGGCTGTCCCGGCGGTCCGGGCTGCCCCAGAGGTCCGGGCTGTCCCGGCTGGGCGGGCTGCTGCCCGGGCTGGGGCTGCGGCCAGCCCTGCTGACCCGGCATCGGCGGAGCGACCTGCGGCGGCGGGTTGCCGTCGGCCGTCCACAGCCCCTGGTCGTGCTGGGCGCGGGCGAAGTCCTCGGCGACGAGCGCCGAGAGGTTGAAGTACGCCTCGCGGGTCTTCGGCCGCATCATGTCGAGGTCGACCTCCGCGCCCGCCGACAGATGCTCGTCGAACGGTACGACCACGACCCCGCGGCAGCGGGTCTCGAAATGCGCCACGATGTCGTCGACCTTGATCATCTTTCCGGTCTCGCGCACTCCGGAGATGACGGTGATGCTGCGGGACACCAGCTCTTGATAGCCGTGTGCGGAGAGCCAGTCCAAGGTGGTGCTGGCGCTGCTGGCACCGTCCACGGACGGCGTCGAGATGATGATCAACTGGTCGGCGAGGTCGAGTACGCCGCGCATGGCGCTGTAGAGCAGACCCGTACCCGAGTCGGTGAGGATGATCGGGTACTGCTTGCCGAGCACGTCGATCGCCCGGCGGTAGTCCTCGTCGTTGAAGGTCGTGGAGACCGCCGGGTCGACGTCGTTGGCGATGATCTCCAGGCCGGACGGCGCCTGCGAGGTGAACCGGCGGATGTCCATGTAGCTGTTGAGGTACGGGATCGCCTGTACCAAGTCGCGGATGGTGGCGCCCGTTTCGCGCCGGACACGGCGGCCGAGCGTGCCGGCGTCCGGGTTGGCGTCGATGGCGAGGATCTTGTCCTGGCGCTCGGTTGCGAGCGTCGCGCCGAGAGCCGTCGTCGTGGTCGTCTTGCCGACGCCGCCCTTCAGGCTGATGACGGCGATCCGGTAGCAGGACAGTACGGGCGTACGGATCAGCTCGAGCTTCCGCATCCGCTCGGCTTCCGCCGCTTTGCCGCCGATCTTGAAGCGTGAGCCCCCGCTGACCGGGTTCTTGCTCTTGGGCTTCTGCTTGTTGCTGCGCAGGAGCCGGTCCGAGGACAACTCCACGGCCGCGGTATAGCCGAGAGGCGCCCCTTGGGCGGCGCGCTGCCGCTGCTCGGGGCTGATATCGGGCCAGCCGCCGGCGCGCGGGTCGGCCGGGGCACCGGCGGGAGTCCTCTGCTGCTGGTGCGGGTGTCCGCCCTGCGGCGGTTGGGGTTGTGCCTGCCCGGGTTGCCGGGCGGGTGCTTGGTGCTGCTGCCAAGGCTGCTGCTGGGGCTGTTGCCCTGGCTCGGGCTGCGGGTGTGCCTGCGACTGCGGGAAGCCGTAACCGCCGCCGGGCGGGGCCTGTTGGGGCTGCGGGAAGCCGTAGCCGGCGGTCTGCTGGGGCTGCTGCGGCGGCTGAGCGGCGCCTCCGGGCGGCGGCTGGACAGCGCCTCCGGGTTGCGGCTGTCCCGGCAGCGGTTGTACAGCGCCTCCCGGCTGCAGCTGTCCGGGCTGCTGCCCCGGCTGTCCGGGCTGCGTCCCCGGCTGTCCGGGGTGACCCTGCTGTACGGGTTGCCCTGGCTGTCCGGGCTGAGGGTGCTGCGGCTGCGGAAAAACCGGGGGTTGCTGGGCAGCGGCGGAGAGTTGCTGTCCTCCCTGCGGCGACCATGCGGCGCCGGGCTGCGGGTAGCCGTAACTTCCCTGCGGCGCCGCGGTGTCCGGCACACCGGCCGCGGGCGGCATCGGGGCGTCCGGCGTACCCGGCTGGGGCGCGTGGGCACCTGGCGGGTACGGCTGCGGTCCCGGCGCGGGAGGTTCCGGGGCCGGGGGGGTGGGCGCGGACGGGGAAGCAGAGGGCACGCCCGGGAGCGGCTGCGCCGGACCTTCCGTGCGCTGGCGGGGAACCTGCGGGAAGCCGTAGCCACCCTGCTGTGCCGGCGGCTGTGCCGCGGGCCGGGTGCCTGAATCCACCTCCGGGGACGGGGCGGGGGAGGGCACCGGGGCGTGCGGCGACTGCCAGGCGGTGCCCGGCTGCGGGTAGCCGTAACCGCCCGCGCCGGCCGGCGTGTTGGGGTCCTGCTGGGGCTGCGGCTGTGTCGGTTCCTGTGCCTCAGCGGGCTCTGGGGCCTGCGGCTGTTGTTCCGACGGCTCTTGTTCCTGCGGCTGCCGCTCCGGCTCGGCCGGGCGGAAGTTTGGGGGCAGGGGCGGCAGGCCGGCCTTCGGTACGGGCGGTGGCGTCCAAGCGGTCGGCGAGGCGTCGCGCGGTTCGGCGCCCGGCCTCGGCCGGGGTTCCGGTACCGGGGGCGGAGCCCAGGCGATGGGCGGAGCGTTCTGCGGTTCGGCGCCCGGCCTCGACCGGGGCTCGGGCACCGGCGGCGGTGCCCACGCGATGGGCGCTGCGTCCTCCGGGTCTGCGTCGCGCCGGTGGTCCGATTGCGGAACCGGTGGCGGTGCCCACGCTACGGGGGGAGCGTCCTGTGGTTCGACGCCTGGCCTCGGCTGCGGCTCGGGCACCGGCGGCGGTGCCCACGCGAGGGGCGAAGAACCCTCCGGCTGCGACACACCTGCGGCCGGGGTCTCCTCTGCAGTGTCGTCCGCGTCGTTCGCCTCGTCGCCGGGGTCACCCGTGGCGGACGGAACGGACGCGGACGCATCCGCGGAAGCGGTGACCACCTCGGACGGCTCCGCCTCCGAGGGCTCCGCCTCCGAGGGCCCCGGGTCCCCGGACCCCATGGCGTCGGCGTCGGCGCCGGCAGCGCCGCGGTCGCCGTCGTTGCCATCGGCCGTGCCGTCGCCGGGAGCGGCGTCCGGCCGCTCCGTCAACTCCTGTGCGAGGCCGAACCGTTCAGCCACCGAAGCCACCGCACTGGGAGCCGAGTCCTCGGCCGCGGCGTCGCCGCCGGGCCCCGTACCGGCCTCGTCACCGGCCTTCGCCGCGGATCGCTCCGCGATCTCGCGCCGCAGGGCGGCGGTGGAGATGCGCATGGTCGAGGCACTGCGCAGGTCACCGTCACCGCCACCGTCGATGGCTTCCGGGGCTTCGGGGCCGCCCTCGGCCACGCTCGCGACAGCGGGCTCGCCCGGCTCGTCCGCTGCCGAAACGTCCGCCTCGTTCTCGTCCTCGTTCTCGTCCTTGTCCTCATCCGCGTCCGCGTCCGGGGATTCGTCCCCGGAAGCGGAAGAGGCGTCGCATCCTGCCGCAGGAGCCGTGGCCGACGGCATGGAGAAGAGCGGCGGTACGGGGATGGACGCGGGATCGGCCCCGTTCGGAAGCGGGCGTCCGGGTGCCGCCGCCTCGGCCGCCAGGGATTCCTCGTCGACGTCGCGGTCCGCGCCCTGGGCCTGCGCGGCCTCCGTCGGATCGGTTTCCTCCCCGCGCGCGTCCGGCTCGTCGTCCCGGGACTGCTGGGCGGGCGCGGTCGACGCGCTCCACGCGGGCTCGAACTCACCTCCAGGGGGCAGGCCGGGCATCGACACCGGTGCGCCGGAGGGCGGTGGCGGTGCAAACGCCGTGTTCCCGCCGCTCCCGCTCCCCGAGCCGTTCGAACCGCTCCCGCTCCCGCTTCCGCCGGAACCGGCCGACGAACTCGTATACCAGGCAGGCGGCGTGTAGTCGATGGTGAACTCGCCCGTCTGGTCGGGCTCCGCGTCGGACCGATCCTCGCCGGGGGTCCCTCCGCCCGCGCGGATCTCGTCCCGATCGCTGCTCACAATGCCTCCTGGTGTGGTCTTTCACCCGTGTACGCGCAGTGGGAAGCGACTGTCCCCGCTGCCGCGGCCAGTTGGGCCTTCCCCGTCGGCGTCGCCCGTCGGACCCGCAGGTGCCGACAGCCGCTCCATACCCCAGCCTAATCACCGCGTGCACCCATCCGGCAGGGCCGTCCCCACGAGCGCGATGTCCCGTACGTCACGCGGTGCCCGCGACAGCGCTCCGGTCCCGGGAGCGCGCCGAAGTCCCGTACGAGACCTGCCGATCGAGGCCGAGAGGAGAGACGGGATCCGGTTCGCCTCGTCCGGATGTGACAAGCAGGTGTGGAAGTGGGGGTTCCGGAGAGGACTTGTCCGGGCCGGTGGTACAAAGAACCTCCGCTGGATTATTGGTCACTTGGCGGGATTCGCGCGCGATTCGCTCCACTCCGGGCAACATGCCCGGAGTTGCGGGGGAGGCTGGTCGCGCGCCGAACCCGTATGAAGAGGTATGCGCCGATGTCGCAGCCACCCCAGCCGCCCCGGCCACCCGACGAGCCGGACCGGCCGGACCAGCAGTCCCCGCCGCCACAGGGCGGCTTCGGCGCCCCACAGGAACCGGGCCCTGCATATCCGCAGCCACCCGCGCAGTCCGCGCAGGCACCTCCGGTGCCACCGCCAGCGCCGCCGCGCCCGCCAGCGCCCGCCAGCGCCCGCCGCGCCCGCCGCGCCCGCCGCGCCCGCCAGCGCCCGCCAGCGCCCGCCGCGCCCGCCGCGCCCGCCGCGCCTGCGGCTCCGCCGTCGCAGCCGCAGGCCGGCGTCCCGAACCCGTACGCCGGTCCGCCCGCCCAGGGGCAGCCGCCATACGGGCAGCCGCCGTCGGGGCAGCCGTACGGGCAGCAACCGTCGTACGGGCAGCAACCGTCGTACGGACAGCCGCCGCCGTCGGGGCAGCCGTACGGGCAGCAACCGTCGCATGGGCAGCAACCGTCGTACGGACAGCCGTACGGTGGCGATCCCCACGCCCGAGAAGGCCTCGGGTTGCACGGTCGACGGCTTCGCGGGCGGCAAGGCCCTGATGCGGGTGACCACCTGCCTGGACGACAACTCCCGTCTGGAGAAGCTCGACACTCGCACCGGCAAGGCCGAGTGGACCATGAAGACCAAGGGCGGCATGCAGGTGCGCCAGGTCTTCTCCACCGACCCCCTGGTGCTCTCGCTCGCCGACAAGAACCGCAAGTCCGCCGGGATCGTCTCCATCGCCGACGGCAAGGTCCGCGCACCCATCGACCTGGGCAAGAACACGTACCGCCCCAGTTGCGGCATGAGCGTCATCGCCAAGGACCTCAGCGCCTGCCAGGGCGTCGCCGTGGACGAGGACACGCTCTATCTGCCGACCGAGCCCAAGAAGGGCGACGGCGAGAGCTTCGGGCGGTCGAACGAGATCCACGCCTTCGACCTGGCCACCGGCAAGCGCAAGTGGACCTCCACGGCCGGCGCGGACCGCACGATGTCCCCGCTCCGCATCGAGGACGGCAAACTCCTCGCCTACCAGGAGCCGACGTACGACAAGCCGGGCGCGGTCGTCAGCATCTCCCCGACCGGAGGCACGTCGAAGCCGGTCCTGCGCAACCCGCAGGCGGCGGGCGGAAAGCGAGCGCAGTTTCTACGCCTCGATCCTCACCTACGAGGACGGCCGCTTCTTCATCGCCTCCAGCCGCGTGACGGGCGTCGGCGAGGGCCCCGAGAAGCTGATCCTGGCCTTCGGCAACTGATCACGGCCAACACCGGAAATCGATTCCCGGCGACAGAGCATCGGCCGGAGATACTGTGCTGGTCAGCTGCTCAGCTGCCGCGGCAGGCAGCCGACCAGCCGTGCTCGCGTCCCGATACTGTGGCAGGCCCTGCCGCGGCACCTCGGGAGGAGAGTCTCAGTCCACCCGGCGCGCGGAACCCAGAAGGCCCGATTCCGCGTCCGTGCCCGCCGTCATCACCCAGTGCCGGTCCCGCCCGGCACACCAGAGCGTCACGCTGTCGGCGAGGGTCGGAAGTGCCTCGGTCTCCCTGTGCGAGAGCCCAAGGATCTTGCCTACCTGAGCGGCTTCATCCGGCGAGACCCGCTGGATACCCACGAGCGAGGAACTCCTGATGAGCCGCGGGGCCACCGGGCTCAGGTAGGGGAGCAGTGTCAGCACCGACTGCCAGGGCGAGGACACCGTACGCCCCCGAGGCGGACGCATACCGCAGTCCCGCACGACCAGCACCGGACTGCCCACCGTCGCCCCCATGGGCGGAACCTTGCCCACCTCGTGCAGGGTGATGCACTCCAGACCAGCGCCGGCCGCCTGGACCAAGGTCGCCCACGCCTGTGCCCGACCGGTCTCGACCGCCACCCGCGCACCCGTCCCCGCCGTGCGAAGAGCCAGCACCTGTGCGGTCCACAGGCCGCCGATCAACAGCACCTCGTACGGCTCGGGCCGGTGCAACCCCATCAGCTGAGGTCGGCCTTCCGCGTCGTGGCCGATCACAACGCCGTCGTCGCCTACGGGCAGCGACAGGGCGCCGAGATGATCCGCGGCTACGGAATGCCCGGCATGGCGCGGTCCGAGCAGCCCCCGCAGTGCACCGATGGGCCCTGTCCCGGTGGTCATCGTCATCGGGCCCCTCCCAGCGGCAGCGTCGCCAGCACTCCCGGCAGCTGCTCACGGTCCAGTCGTACGAGACCGACCTTCGCGTAGCGCGCCGCCCCCTCCAACGCCCGCCGCGCACCGACCAGATCGTGGTCGGAGCTGCCTGTGATCCGTAGATGGCCACCCACATTCATGAACCCGTGGTGCTCACCGCGGCGCACGGTGAGGCTGAACGTGGTCGCGTACGCGGGGATCGAGGTGAGCAGGGACACCAGCCGGGGCAGTGGAGTCGCCGCACGTCCCAACTCGGGCCAGCGGCCCACGGTGTAGGTGGTGTGCCAACGGTCGTCGCAGCGCCACACGCGTGGTGTCTCGGCGGTACGCCGATGAGGCACCGCATCAGGCCGGGCCGAACGCGCGGCCAGCATCGGGTTGGCGCAGGCCGACGTCGCCATCCCGGAGTTCAACTCCTCCTGGTCCAGGACGGTCGCCCGAAACCCGGCACCCGTTATCCGGCTCGCCACATGGTCCGCCAAGCGGACCAGACAGCGCTGCGCCCCCTCGATGCCGCCGCCTCGTGCCTCGACTGCTTCCGGACACAGCTCTGGGTCCAGCTTCAGCGCCACCCAGGTCATTCGCAGCGCCGGCGCCCCGGTCTGCTCCTGCAGGGGGGCGTACGAGAGCCGGGCCACGGACTGCTGGGGCAGATGCGGAGCGGGCGCCGACCGCACCTGCTGCACGAGTTGCGCCGACTCCAGCACGATGTCGTCCACGTGCAAGGCGTTCGCCAGTATGTTCAGCGGAAGTGCGCGAGCGCCGAATACGGGGCGCAGTGCCTCACCACCCGCCTCGACCCGCACCACCGCGGTGAGAAACGTCCCGTCACCGAGCATCCCGACCGTGCGCCGGTCACGGCCGACGTACGTGTACGTGCGCAGCCCCGGCACGCACTCCACGACCGGAGCCAGCGTCGGATCCATCCCGGGCGGCGGGGGCTGGGCGGCCTGCCGCTTGCGCGCACGGAAGGCGAGGACGGTCGACACCCAATCCTGAACGGCATGTCCATGGCGGCGGATCACCGCGATGGCCACCAGCATGGAGGCGATCGCGACCGCGGGGATCAACCACAGACCACCCGGGCCGAGTCCGACGGCGGCCACGGCGAGGGCGATCTCGATGAGGACCAACTGCCGTAGCTGAAAGGGCCCGAGGCGGCTGGACAGCGACAGCGGGCGCAAGGTGGTTTTTGCGGGCACCGGGGGAGGCGGGGCGGCCGCATGGGCGCTGTGCTCGTTCCCGCGTTGCCGTCGGGACCGACGGGAGCCATTGGCGCCACCGGAGGCCCGCGCGGTAGTGCGCCCAGTGCGCTCGCCCGTCACCGTAACCATCGCGGCGTTGCCCCCCCTCGTATCCGAAGTCGCCGGCCTTTCACGGGCGTTGACCGAACGATCACCCTACCTGAGCACTGCGGGCAAGGAGCCAACAGGCATAGTAGGGGGCCGGTACGACAACAGGGGCCTGGGACTGCGAGCGGGGAGCCATCGCCCAGCGCGGACGGGGAGAGGGTCAGACGGCACATGGCATCACGGCGGGACGAACTGAACGCCCATACCTTCGCGAAGCGAAGGCTTGTGGCGCAGTTCCTGCAGCCCAATCCGACAGGAACGGAGGAAGGTGCGCCCCGCCCCTTGCGGGCGGTCGTGCCCGGGGCGATCGTCAGCGTGGTGATCCTTGCCGCCTTCGGCGCGTGGGGGATGTTCAAGCCGGTCGCACCGCAGAAGTGGGGTGCACCGGGCGAGAACGTCATCATCGCGAGCAAGTCGACAACGCGCTATGTGGTGTTGGAGACCAAGGGCAAGAGGCAGTTGCACCCTGTGCTCAACATGTCCTCGGCCAAGCTCCTGCTCAACCCGGACAAGGGCGAGGTCATCAACGTCGACGAATCCGTGCTCGACAGCGGCAAGATCCCGCACGGCGCGACGCTCGGCATTCCGTACGCCCCTGACCGCCTGCCGGAGGCGGGCGAAGCCCGCGCCGCCAAGCGCTGGGCGGTCTGCGAGCGGCCCGGCCAGGGCGGCAGGGCCATCCAGAAGGCGACCTTCGTCCTCGCCGAACGCGAGCGGAAGGAGACCGAGGGGGCCAATCGCTTGACGGGCGGCGAGCTGCTGTACGTGGAGGGGCCCGGCCCGGTCCACTATGTCGTGGATGCTGCGGGCACGGCGTACGAGGTCGACAAGGACGACGAGCTGCTGCTGCGCGTGGTGGTGGGCCAGGACCCTGTACCCCAGCGTGTGTCCGAACAATGGCTGAAGACGCTGCACAAGGGCGACGAGATCACCTTCCCGAAGATCCCTGGCGTTCCTGGTGCGGACGCGAAAGTCGGGGAGGGCTACAAGGTGGGCATGGTCCTCGAGGCACCCGCCGGCGCCAGGAAGCAGAAGTACGTGGTCCTGCCGGGCAATGTCGCGCCCGTCTCGGACTTCACCGCGAAGCTGCTCCTCGGTAGCCGGGATCTGGCGGGCCTCGGGCAGAACAGCAACGCGAAGCAGGTCAGTGCTGCCACCTTCAAGCCGGGCGAGGCATTCGGGACGGAAATGTCGTGGCCGGAGGAAGAGCCGAAGCAAGTCAACGAGACGAGCGCCGCGGCAGGCAGCCGCAACACGGTCTGCAACGTTCTGCGCGATGTGCAGCGGCGCGGCCACAACAGGGGCCGTACGACACTCAGCACCTGGGCGGGCACCGAGTTCCCCAGGCCCCTCCCGAACGGCTCCAGCAGTGCCTACGTCACACCCGGATCCGGTCAGCTCTACCGCCAGTACCAGGGTTCGAGGACCGACTCGGGCTTCCTCTTCCTGGTGACCGACACAGGTCTGCGATACGCGATGCAGTCCAATGCCGATATGGCGACGGACGATTCGGGCATCGGCCAGTCCAAGCACCAACACGAGACCGCCAGGGATGAGGCCCAGCAGGCGCAAAAGCGCCTGGGGTACAAGGACGTCGACCCGGCCGCGGTCCCGATCGAGTGGTCCACCTTCCTGCCGACCGGCCCTCGCCTGTCGACGAGTGCGGCGCGGCAGCCGCAGGGTTCGTGAGGGGCGAGCGGATGACGCACGGCACGACGGTCCGGTGTGCGTGCGCGAGGGCGGCCGCGACGGCTCTGATGGGTGTGGGCCTGGGCCTTCCGCTGATGGCCGCGACACCGGCATCCGCGGATACCCCGGACCAGTGCACCTTCCCGGGGAAGACCTACGAGGGCCGCCCCTGGGCGCTGCAGCGCCTGTTGCTCGACGAGCTGTGGAAGCAGTCCACGGGCAAGGGCGTACGTGTCGCCGTCATCGACACGGGCGTGGACATCAAGAACAGGCAGCTCATCCCCAATGTGGACGTGCAGAGCGGCCGTAACTTCCTCCCGCCGAAGGACGACAAGGGCAGCAGGATCGAGCGCGGCAAGCCGGACGGCACGACGGACACAGTCGGCCACGGCACCAAGATCGCCGGCACCATCGCCGCTCGCCCGGCGAAGGGAACGGGGTTCGTGGGCCTGGCCCCGGACGCCAAGATCATCCCGATCAAGCAGAATGACGCCGAGGGGCACGGCGACGCGAAGAGCCTCGCCCGGGCGATCCGCTACGCCGTCGACGAAGCGCGCGCGGACGTCATCAACATCTCTCAGGACACGGCGAACGCGGTAAAGCCGGACCCTGCGCTGAAGTTGGCTGTTGACGCTGCCCTCCGGAAGGAGGTGGTAGTGGTGGCCTCCGCCGGCAACGACGGCCTGGGCGGCAACGTCAAGGAGACGTACCCCGCTTCGTACGACGGGGTCCTGGCGGTCGCCGCATCGGACCGCAACAACGAACGCGCCCCCTTCTCACAGTCGGGCGAGTTCGTGGGCGTCGCGGCCCCCGGCGTCGACATGATCTCGACCGTGCCCGGAGGCGGCCATTGCGCCGACAACGGCACCAGCTTCTCGGCCCCATACGCCGCCGGGGTCGCCGCCCTGATCAAGGCCAAGCACCCCGACTGGACGCAGAAGCAGATCGTGGCCCAGATCCAGCAGACCGCGGAACGCTCGATCGCCGGCCACGACCGCCTGGTCGGCTGGGGAGTCGTCGACCCGGTCCGAGCCCTGACGGAGGACGACAAGCCGATCGAGAAGCCGGTGGCGAGAGAAGGCGCAACTGTGGCCGAGCCGCCGACCCCGGCCGAACTCCAGCTGGGGGAGACTGCGGAGGAGCGGAACGCGCGCCTGGGGACGTGCGTGGTCGTGGGCGGCGCCGTGCTGGTGGCTGCGATCTCGGGCGGGGCGGTGGCGGTTCGCGACACGCGGCGCCGGGCGAACCGGATCGCGGGGGGTTCGTGACTTCGGCGCCGGGCGAACCGGATCGCGGGGGAGCGGCGCGGGTGAGAGGCCGATCATTGCAAAGGCGGAGGGCGGCGAAGAAGTGGAACCGCTGAGGCGGCGCGAGGCTGCCTCGACACGCGAAGTGCACTGACACGGAAGCCAGTTGGACCTGTCATAGGCAGTGGCTAGGGTGGTATTCACGCGATCGATGGTGCTCGCGTTGTGGCTATTTCGATCGCAACATCTTGAAGCCGCAACATCTTGAAACGGGGTACGGGGAGGGGCGGGCATCGTGCTCGATGCAGGTGGCGGCGGGTTCGGGGGCTCGACGGCCGGGAGCGATCTCGAGCGCGGCGTCGGTGCGCTGAAGCGGTTCCAGAAACATGTGAATGGACTGCTGAAGGAGTTCGAGCACGGGCCGGGCGGCAGTACGAAGGTTGACGCCCAGAGGGTTACTCGTGCCGCGTTCAGCGGCTCCAACGTCCCCTTCGCAGAGGCGGACGGCTTCTTCACGCAGTACAACCGCGTCCACTCCGAACTCGTCCGGCTCTCCAGGTTCCTCGGGGATCAGATCGAGATGCTGAGCATCGCCGTGCACGGCGCGGAGGTCGGCTTCGACAACCTGGAAGAGGAGCAGCGGCGGCGATTCCACTCAATCCAGGCGCGCCTCGACCGGGATCAGGAGCAGCGCGAGCGCGAGGAGCAGGCGAAGCACGCCAAGCCTGAAACTCCGAACACCAATGACAAGACTTCTGAGTCGGGGTGGTAAGCCATGACTGACGAGAAGAAGCCCGAGCTCGCCCCCGAGGAAAACGCCCGCCTGTACGAACAGCAGCAGCGCGCTGCCCGGGACGGCGTCGTCGCTCAGTTCGGCGCGACCGACGCCGTCGAGACGTCCGCGACGCTGATGGACCGGATCGGCTTCGGAGGCGGTAGCGGCCCGGGCGGTTTCCGCGGTCGGACGGACTTCGAAAATCACAAGCTCAACGCGATGCTCGACCTCCTGGAGGACTCCAAACCATCGGACCTGGAGCAGGCGGGCGAGGCGCTGGAAAAGGCCACCACCGAGCTCAACAAGGCCGCGAAGGAGCTCGACGACTACGTCTCGAAGGTCGAGTGGAAAGGCGAGGCGGCCGAGGAGTTCCGCCGGTTTGGCAAGGCACTCGCCCAGCACGCCTGGGACATCGGCACCTTCGCGAATACGGCCGGCGCGCAGATGAAGGTTGCGAGCACCGGCCTGAGTTCAGTGATCAACTCCAGGCCGCGCAAGCGCGATGACCGCGCCGACCAGAAGCGCCCCGAGGACTTCCCGCCCTCGGAGCGCAAGCAGGACAACCCGGAATACGCCAAGGCCGTAAGGGTGGAGGCGGACCGCCAGGAGGCCATCAACCAGATGAACCGCCTGGCGTCCTTCTACGCGGTGTCGGAGGAGACGCTGGCGGCACAGGAGCCGCCGAACTTCCCGAAGTCGCTCAAGGCGAATGTGCCTCAGCCTTCGTCCGCTGGGCCGACTTCGCGGGCAACCTCGGCATCTGCAGACTCCTCGAGCGATGTTGCCGGACATGAATTCACGGAGCACGCGCACGTTGGTGATACAAGTGGCGCCCCGGGGACCGAATCTCAGGGCGCGATGCCGTCTGTGCCGGAGCGGAATGCGTCGATGCAGATCGACAGTGTCGCAACACCCCCGGCAGCCACCACGGGTGCCACCCCAGCTCCCACCACCACCGGCGTATCGGGTCCGACGAACAATCAGGCTCCGCCGATCACGAGCCCCTTCATCAATCCGGTGCAAGGCGGCGCACCTCGTCCGACGAACACCTCGGGTGTGTCGAGGGTGGGTGGCTCCCGTCCCGTTGGCCGCACGCAAAACGCTGGCAGCAGCTCCCCAACTGCAGGCCGTGCAGGGGCTACTGGCGGCACCTCGCCAACCGCTGGCCGCTCCGGGGCACCCGTCGGTCGCGCAAGAACCGTTGGAAGCGGTCCTACAGCTGGGCGTGTGGGACCAGTCGGTGCCGCAGGCCAAACCCCCATAGGGGGAAGGCCTGTTGCAGCAGGTCAGTCGGCGACAGGCCGAGCAGGCACGGGTGCACCCGCTACTCCTAGCGCCGGCCGTGTGGGCGGAGTCGTCGGAGGCACGCCGCAGCGTGCAGCAGCCAACCCCTCCGGGTCCCGTATCCCGCGAGGCACCGTTATTGGCGCCGAGGGAGCGACGCCGGGGCGTGCCCAAAGCGCCAGGCCCAGCCAGGCCGGGGTCATCGGTGCAAACTCCGCGGCTGGCACACCACGAAACACTGGGCGTGGCACACCCAGCACGAACGGAGTTGTCGGTACCCCGCGGGGCGGATCCGCCGGTCCCCGGCCCGGGTCGGGAGCGTTCACAGCGGGCGGATCAGGCCTTGTGGGCGGTCGTAGGGGCCGTGGCCAGTCCGAGGACAAGGAGCACGAGATCACGAACTCGGCACGCCCTGACTACCTGACGGAAGACGAAGAGACATGGGCGGTCCGACGACGTGGGACAGTACCGCCGGTGGTCGACTAAACGATACGGAAGGTTCGAAAGCCAGGATGACGGCAGGAATGGGCCAGGCCCACAAGCGCAGTGAGCAGAAGACCCGACGGGGCTTGCTGTGCACGCTCGCCATGGTCGGTGCTTGGACCATCGGCGCCGCCGGCATCGCTCCGGCCGCAGTCGCGGCGGACGTACAGTCGAAGCAGTGGTACCTGGATGCGATGCACGTCGAGGACATGTGGAAGTTCGCCACTGGCAACGGCATCAAGGTCGCTGTTGTCGATGGGGGCGTCAATCCGTCCACGCCTTCCTTGAAGGGCCAGGTCTCGCCGGGCGTCGACGCAGCGGGCATCTCGGGTGATGAGACTGATGACCGCGACGGCCACGGGACAACCATGGCCGAGCTCATCGCCGGAACAGGGAAGGGCGGCGGTCTGAGGGGACTCGCGCCCGGCGCCAAGATCATCCCAATCCGCACGCTCACCGCGGAGATGCAGAAGAAGGAAGCCCCCGACAGACTCCACACCGTTGACAAGGCCATCCGTGCCGCCGCTGACAGCGACGCAAAGGTAATCAATCTTTCGCTTGGTCAGGACGGTTGGGATGACGACACCAAAGCCGCGGTCAAGTATGCAGCGAACAAGGGGAAGTTGATGTTCGCAAGCGTGGGCAATGAGGCCGAGGAACTGAATTACGTCGACTATCCGGCCGCGTACCCGGATGTGGTTGGTGTCGCAGCGGCTGATTCGGACGGCAATGTCGGGAAGTTCTCGGAGCACGGCAACGATGTTGACCTGGCCGCGCCGGGACTGAGTATTCCCTCCTGGTGCGATGAGTCCTTCCAGAAGTACTGCGATGCCCAGGGAACCAGCCAAGCTTCTGCTATCGCTTCTGCCTCCGCCGCCCTCGTCTGGTCCGCCCACCCGGACTGGACGGCGAACCAAGTCCTTCGCGCCCTGTTTGACACCGCCGGCCGGGACTGGAAAGACGGCACCCGCAGCAACTACCTCGGCCACGGCCTGATCCGCCCGCGCGAGATCATCGTCAACGGCAAGGGCAAGCCCGGCGATCCCAATATCAGCCCCCTGACCAACGAGAAGACCTCCGGTTCGTCCAGTTCGACCGACCCCTCTGCATCAACGTCGTCACAAGGCTCCAAGGACAAGGTCAGTGACGACACGGTCGCGGCAAGCCCCAGCGAGAAGACTGACGACAACGGGCAGTTGGGCGTGATTCTGGGCGGAGCCGCAGCCGCGGTCGTCCTCGCGGTCATGGCCTTCGCGGTAGTCCGCAAGCGCCGCAGCGCCTGACCCCGCGAACTCCACAACCACCGGCCACTGCGGCCCATGAGTCGGTCGGAAGAACACCGACCGGGCAGGAACACGAGAGAGGAAGACCGCCACATGGCAGTCCAGAAGGTAAATGACGTTGCCCTCAAGGGGCTGCAAGGCCAGCTCACCGAGTCCTTCAACGACGTCAAGCAGCAGCTGCACAGGCTGCAGGCGACGATCGACAGCCTGGAAGGCAAGTGGCAGGGCATCGGCGCCGGCGCGTTCAACCACAAGCAGACCGAGATCAACAACCGCATGGTGAGCATCGGCAAGACGCTGCTCAAGTTCCAGGAAGCCATCGAGGCTGCCCGCACCATCAAGGGCAACACCGAGGACGAGGTCGAAGCGGCGCTGCGAGGCGTCGACGTGGCCGGAGGCTACGCGGGTGACGCTGCTACGGAGAAGGCGTACTCGAACCTCAACAAGTACTGACGGGCGCCGCCTTTCAGTACTCCGCAGTCAGCAAGCAACGCCCACATCCGACCACTAGTTGGAGGACCTCATGGCACAAAACGACGGGACGATGGTCGTCACTTATGCGAGCCTCGACCAGGCCGCTGGTGACATCAAGGCTCAGGCAGATGCTCTCAACCGGAGCCTCGAAGCCATCCAGGCAAAGATCCGCTCGGTCGCCGACCTTTGGGAAGGCGAGGCCAGGGACGCGTACAACCAGGCCCAGGCCAAGTGGGACCAGGACGCCAGCGCCATCCACACCGCACTCACCCAGATCTCGCGAGCGGTGCAGGACGCTGCCCCGGCCTACAAGGGTGGCGACCACAAGGCCGCGCAGAACTTCATGTAGCAGGCGGGACTCTGCACGCAGGCAGAGGGGGTGGGCACGCACGGGAGGTGCCCACCCTCTGCCATGCTCCGCCACGGCGCAGAGGTTTGTGGTGAGCCCGTCGGCGCTCGAGACTGTTGTGGAGGTCGAACGAATCTCCGAGCCCGCGGTGTTCTAGCTGTTCGGCCGTGTATGTGTCGCACCGGGATCCCGTCAGTATTGGTCGAAGGCGGTCTGGCGGGGACTCTGCAGACGCGCTCCGCGACTGTGAGCGATTCGCAAGCCATCGCGAAGGGCCTCGCTCAACCTGTCGCCCAGGAACCGGAGTTGCTCCTTGGAGGCGGAGCTGTCACCGAGCAACGATTCCGCATGGTCGAGCAGATCCGCGCCCATCCCGAGCTGGATGGCCTCCACCTGATCGGCCAGACGAGAGACGTATCCGCTTCCGTCCGTCGAGACGAAGCACGGCTTGCCCTCGGGACCCGGCCAGGGGAGCAAGCGCATGTAGTGAGTTGATGACATCAGACGGCCACCTGAACGTCCTGTACGGGATGAGTGCGGGCGACACAGACCCCCGCTAGGCCCAGTGACCCCCAGCGTCGTAAGGCAAGCTGCATTCGCCGCAAAGCGGCAGGCGGAATACGGACGTGCGAGGGCGGCAGGTGCTGCAGCACTGGCTCGGTCAGCTCAACGATACGGTCACTCATGTCGACCTGCTCCAGGTTGGCCATGCCCCGGGCCCTTGACAGTGGTCGCGGGGGTCTGCGCGGTCAGGTATCGAAGACCGTAGGGCTCCTGAGACAGGGGAAGGGGCACACTTTGTGTCCCTTGATTCAAGCGGCCAAGGTGCCGATCTTTGCGGCCAGTTCGCTCGCTCGGCGTCGCTGAGCCGGGTTTTTCGACTCGGCCTCTTCAAGCAGGATGCGCCGGGCGTATCCGTTGTAGCGGATCGTCTCCGGTGCGGCTTCGTACGCCTTGCCCAGAGAGGCCAGGGCTGCCTCAGCCTGCCCGTCGAGCTGGTAGGCGCGCGCCTCCTCGATGCGGTGCCGGGCACGCCGAGGACGGGATGGGATGGTCGCAGCTTCGGCCGCCGCTGCCTGCCGTACGCTTTCGCCGCCAGCACGCAGCTCCACGGCGATCGTGACTGCGTGGGCGCCCATGACAGCCTGGGAGAACGACGTCACGGGGTGGTAGTAGTCGGCAGGCAACCGGTCAGCCATGGCTTTCGCGGTATCCCAGTGCCGCCAAGCCGTACCGACGTCTCCTCGTCGGGCGGCCGTATACCCGACCTCATACTGCAGGGCGCCTGCGAGGGCCAGCAGGTCGTCGCCGGCGCTCGGCAGCAGGGGCTCCAGGAAGCGGAGGGTCGACACGCTTACCGCGTCGGCGGCATCGAAGTGCCCATGTCCGCTGTCCCGGTGAGCCTGTCCCGCCAGCCACGCGGCTACGCCGATGGTGTGGGCGTCCTCGGACTCCTGCGCGGCGATCAGGCTGCGCTCCACAACTCGCCAAAGCAACGACGGGTCGGGCTGATAGGCGAGAAAGAACTGGCTCAGGCTGTAGGCCTCCGAGAGCCGAGCTTGCGCTGTACGCCGTGCGCTGACCGACTCTGCCTGCAACACAGCAACTTGTGCGTCTCGGATGAGGTCCGGCAGCAGTGCGCCGATGACTTCGCGGTGATTGGGTGAGGTATGCCGGGCGCGCCAGGCCCGGACAAGTCGCTCGCGCAGGTGGGCTGCAGGCGCTGCCTCCCGCTCGGTGGGCAGCGGAAACTTATCAATCGCCGCCTGTACGTGCGCCAGGCGCGGGTGGCCTGGGCCCGTGAACAAGTCGACGGCCATGGACTGATCCCCGGTGAGCTCCGCAAGGTCAGGTACTCGGAGGGCCTCCGCGATGCGCAGGACGACAGGCAACTTGGGCATCTGAAGGCGGCCGCCCTCGACCTGCTTGACCCAGCTCGGGGACTTGCCCACCAGGCCGGCGAGGACGCTACGGGTCATTCCGCGGCGGGTCCGCAGAATCTGCATGCGTTGGCCGAAGGCGATCGGCTCGACGTACGGGTCGGAGGAAGTATCAGACGGCACGGCGTTGCCCTTCTCTGCGCGACTGACTCGCGTCTCAGGGTACGGGGGAGGGGCTGTGCCAGCGGATCCATGAGCGAAGTCGGCATTGTGACGGAGCGCTGCGCTGCGGAACTTGCGGAGGACGAACCTCGGCCGACCGCTGGGAGTTCGCTCGTCGGGGGTGTCGGATTGCTGGCGTTAGCTACTGTCCAGGCTCGCCGATGGGACCTCGCCCTTTTGCGCTTGGCGCGCGCGTTCCACGAAAACAGCGGCGAGATCCTTGATCAGGGAGTCCGTGAGGGTGACGTTGGGCCCGGCAGCGGCCGCGATCTCCAGGATGACGCTACCTACTCGCATCTCGGCAAGCACGGCCTTCGAGTCATCCTCGAAGCTGGAGCCGAGTCCGACCCAGGCATCACGGTTGTCACCGATCTTGCCGAGGTCCAACTTCTTGGGTTCCCCCAGCTTCTCCTTGTAGGTGTCGACGTAATCACCGTAGGCCGCTTCCGCAGCCTCCTCGTCGGAGTAGGACACAGCAAAGAACGTGACTTGCGGCTTCCGGCTTCCCATGAAATTCGACATCCCAGTGAAGCTGGCACCGTGGCAGGAGTGGGGTGTTTCATCGAAACATGCGGGAAACCGTATCGACTTGGCCTTCTTAAGGGAGTATGCCCTGGGAACGTCCGTGCTCTTCAAGCCCGGTACGGTCTTCGCGTCCGGGAGTATCGCCTTGGTCTGCTGCAGACTAAGGGTCTCGGAATCGCTCCCGTTCCCGCTGCAGCCAAGGGGAAGAGCCAGGGCGGCACAGGTAGCGGCGATGCTCATGTTTAGGCGGTCAGGTGGTCTTGGCAATGGTTTCCTTTGGCTTGCTAAGTCGCCGCAACAGGGGGGGGACGTCAGTCCCCGCTTCTCGCGGCTCGTGATGTGGAAGGCTCAGTAGTTTGAGTCGCGAACTGAGTCTCGGCGGCCCCCTGCTACCTCGAAAGCGAGAGGGACGGCGATTGCTGCAGCACTAGTCGGAATCACAACAGCCGCGCCTACGCCTGCGGCTGTTCCGAATGACGGCCTCCGCGGCGAAGTTGCGCCGCAGGGGCGCCCTATGGCTCAGGATCCATTGGACAATTTTGCTGGCAAGCCGCACCGAGCCTTCCGGTGGGCGAAATCGCTCACTCCAAGTGCCAAGTCCATCAAGCCCCTGCGTGTCTCGGTGTCGCTGGACTCGCCATGCTCTTTGAGCTCGACGATCACGCTGAGATTGTAGGCCCCGCCAGGGATTTGTCCTGCAGGCGCACAGGGTACGAAGATGGCAGCCATCGTGGGCGTGGTCACGCCCTTGTCGCCTGCCGCGAAGGATTCTAGGTCCTGCACACCAGTCTTGTACCCCAGGACCTCACTTCTGACCCAACCCTCTGCCGGCTCGGCTCGCATCATCTGGACCCGCGCACTGAGAATTGTCCTTTCTCCACCATTGACGAAGCAAGACGAGGTGTAGCTTCTGTCCTCTTGACCTACTCGTGTCCCGGGCGTGTCATCGAATGAATAGTGGGAGTCGACTGGGAGCACTTTCTTGAGCGCTGAGACTGCATTCTGCGAGGAGCCCAATGACGCGCATGCGTCATTCGCATTGATGGAGCCTTGCTGCGCGAAGGGCGGGATCTTCAGCAGGTAGGCTGCGCCCGCGATGAGCCCGACTAGTGTCAGGGCTGCGACCGGGATGATGATTCTCTTGCGCGTGGCGAACATTGATCAGCCTTCCTTTTCGAGCTGCCTCGGGACGCCTTGCCCATCAAAAGCATCGCTGACATTCGTCTTCGCATTGTTGAATCCCTGCTCAGCCGCTGTCGCGGTAGCTGCAACGATGAGCGGGTGGGGGTTCTCGGCGCTCTCTGCAGCCTTCTTGGATGCGTTTTCAACGAGTATGTATGTGGATTCCTTGGTGCCATCCATCTCTTGGCCGTTACGGTAGATGACCTCGTCTGAGCTGTCCTTCGTGAGGCCGTCGGTGATGGCTCCGATGATTTCATCCGCTGCCGTGCCGGCCACGCCTCCGGCCACAATGCCACCTGGCCCAACAAAGGGAGCGGTTCCTAGGCCAATTCCGATGCCAACGGCGGTGCCACCCCAGGTGCTGGCATGCTCCAAGACAGAATTGTAATCTTCGTCCTTGGCTCCCCCCTCCAACTCGCCCTCGTACGCGCGACCTGCTGCGATGGTTCCTTCGACTTCGCCCGCCACTCTCGCGATATCTTCGATTGCCTTTTTCAGATTCTCGCTGTTAGTTGATGCCGGGTCGACCACATAGGCATCGGGGTGTCGGAAGTGGTATTCCATTAGAGATGTGGTGTAGCTGTGTTGGCCGAGATTCACTGCAGCGTAACCGTCCGGGTCTTGCCCCACGCTGTAGAGGAATCTGGTGATGTCGTTCTCACCCAGCTTTGCTGCAGATCCTGCGACGGGGAACAACTTATCCTCATACTCCTCACCCGGGTGCAATCCTCGGTGAATATCAGGCATGTACTCTGCGGATATTTGACCGAGACTGTCTGACATGAAACGGTGATCGGTGAGGCGCTTTGGGTCCTCCGAAACCGACTTGACGATGTCCTCGAATAGCTTGGCCTGCTGCGCGTTGTGCGCCGGTGTATCAGCCGTGGGCATCTCGCCTGCCGGGTGACCCGTCGTCGCCGCTTCCAGGGCCAATGCCAGGTTGTTCCGACCGGTGTTGCTCTCGTCGCCCTCGTTGTTCATCTCCGGAGGCCAGTCACGCTCCTCGAAGAGGTAGTCGAAGTTGCTGAGGGTTCGGCGCCCCTCCTTGCCGTCATTGTCGGTGTCGTGTGTGAAGTCGTGGTCCTCGTTCTTCGACACGAACGTGTCGTTGAAGAACTCGGTGGCCGCGTCGGGGCTGTTCGACAAGCCCTTCAGATACCCGGTCATCGGGTCCCAGCCGGAGTCGCTGCCTGTGCGGTTGAGGTTGTGGTTGAAGTCCGAGCCCACGCGACGCCAGGCGCCATGGCGACCGTTGTCCGTGAACTTCTTCTCGGTCTCCATGAGCTTGTGGCCGTACTCCTTGAGAAACCCGTCGCTGTAGTCGCCCCAACGCATCAGGTTGCTCATGACCTGGACACCTAAAAGGCCGCCGCTGCGGCCGACCGGCTTGTCACCCAGGTCTACCACCTGGCGGGTCCAGTCCGTCATGGCTGCGCTGTTGCTCTGCGTGGCGTTGGCGAGCGTGAGACTCAGATTCTTCTGCAGGTCGTCGAACTGGTCGTGCCTCTCCCGGCCCAGTTCGGGATTCACTTGGGACTGATTGATATTGGCCCAGAAGTCGAGCGTTCCCTTGGCGCCGAGCTTGCTGGCGAAGCGCTCCGCGAAGAGGTCGTCGTTCGCGTACTTCTTGAGGCCGGCGTTGAGCCTGTCGAATTCGGCGGTGCTCAGATCTTCCGGATCCTTCTTCGCCAGTTTCGACAGCTCATCGGCTTCCTTGGCAGCCGCGGCCGCGGCATCCCGGTCCTTGTAATTGGCGTCGGAAAATCCGAGTCTGCTCTGGTTTGCGATCGCCTGCAGGACCGCGTTGGCGGAGGTGTCGCTCTCGGTGGCGTCGCTGAGGATCTTCTGGATTTCGTCGCGAACCGCAGTGACCTTGCTGTCGCTGACGTCCGAGGATTTGGCTCCCCTGACCGTGAACCCTCTGTTACTGCCGGAGATGACTTCGATGTGGTCGTTCTGAGCGCGACCGATCGCCTCTGTGAGCTTGGTGTGGTAGTTCTTCAGCTCGTCGCGGGTATCACGCAGGATGTTCCGGATGGTGGTGGCCTGCGTGTGGGCGTCATCGAATTCGCCGGCAGTCTTGCCGATGAACTCCTTGGAGACCGTGGCGTTCACACCGGTCCAGTTGGCCTTGTTGGCCGCGCCCTTGAGACCTTCCCGGGCCGACTTCTCCAGCTTCTCGAGATTGTTGACCAAAGTCGACCAGTCGGTGACGGCCTCGTCCAGGAGCTTGAAGTTGGCGTGGCGGAGAGCGTCGAGGTCCATCAGTCATCCTTCTTCTTGCTCGGCTCGCCGTATACCGGGTTCTTCTTGCCTGGTTTCCCGACTCGTTCATCGAAGCCTGCATCGAGCGTGTCGATGCTGCTCATGTGCCGGCGGATGTAGTGATCGTCGTTCTGATGCAGCTTCTTGGTGACGCGCATGTGATTCGAGATGTGTGCTGTCGCGTCCATGAGGGACTTGAGCTGTTCTTCCCAACGGGTCACCACGTGCTGGAGCCCGCCGCCCAGGGCGAAGCCCTGCGTTGAGAGGTCCTGTGCAGCCTTGTCGCTACTGGAATCCGCGACGCGCGCCTCGCTCCACAGCCGGTCGTACAGCTTGTGTGCATGATCACCGATCTTGGCGAGGTCGGTCTGATTGACCGTAAGGTCGCCGTACTGGCTGGGATCGGCTGTTCTGCCCGAGCCATCGCCGGGATCCAGTTGATTCAGCTGCATCTGCGTCGACCTCTTCTCGGCCGCCGCAGACTTCAGTTGCTCCCACTCATCCCACGCCATCAGCGGTTCCTCCCCCGTCAGGTGCCTTGTATGGACACGGTCATGCAACTTAGTGAAGTGCTTCGATTACTCGCAAGCGCGGTCTGTCACCTCTGTCTTGAGGCGGTACGAGCGGGTGTCGAGTACCGGATCCGACGGTTCGGCCTGGCCCGCTACTGGGGTTGCCGTGACCGTCAGACACACGTCGGATATCTCGTATCGTTCGACGGCCCCGTCAGCTGATTGGAACGATGCCAGCAGGTCGTCGCCCGGGCCCTTGAGCTCCGCGTTGATGTACTCGCCCCATGAGCCGTCTTCCTCCGGACCAGGAAAGCGATACTTGGCGCCGCTTTCCTCCAAGTCCTCCGCCGCTGACCGCACCTGTTCCAGGATCTCGTCGTGATCCGGTGCGAAGTCGAAGGCTCCAGCCGTCCGGAACAGGTTTACGGACATCACCGCAGCTGCGAGTGCCACGCCCAACAGGAGAACGCGCCGCCCCGTATATGCCGCATCCGAGGGCTCGTTGGCCTCCGGGTTCCGGAATTGCCGGGCCTGGAAGCGCCAGTAGATCTTCCTCTGGTCGGCCAGGCCGAACAGCAGGAAGGCCAGCGCGAAGGCGCCCATGAAGATCGCGAGGCCGATCAAAGCCTCTCCTCCGATTCCGTCAGAGTTCGTCAGAGCTGTGCCGCTGCCTGGAACGACATCACCGCGCCCACCGCCGCCAGCGCAGCCGTCCACAGAAAGGCGAACCGCTGCCCCGGTAGCCCGACTCCGACGGCTCGTGGGCCTCCGGGTGGCGGAAGCGGCGTGCCTGGAAACGCCACCAGAGCTTCTGCTGGTCGGCCAAACCCGCTGCCAGGAAGACGGCCGTCATCACTGTCAGGAACACCCCGAAGACGATCACGGCTGCACCTCCGCCATCAACCCCGTCTGCACAAGCGGATTCCCCCGCCGCCGCGGCGACACGGAGATGCCGCGGCCCGGCGGCATCGGCCGGGGCCGCACGTTGCCCAGGAGGTCACCCTCGGTCGGGTCGCCGGAGAGCAGAACACCCTGCGCGCCGAGTTCCTTCATACGCTGCATGAAGGGCTCGTACGTGGCGCGGCCCGCGCCCGCCGTGTTCCTCGCGATGATGAAGCGCACGCCCACGTCACGCGCGAACGGCAGCGCCTCCGTCAGCTTCGACAAGGGGTTACCGCTCGACGTCGACACAAGGTCGTAGTCGTCGACCACCACGTACACCGTCGGCCCGCGCCACCAGCTCCGCTCCCGCAGCTGCTGGGCCGTCACGTCCGCCGACGGGGTGCGGCGCTGCATCAGGTCCACCAGCGCGTCGACGTGGTGCTCCATTGCGTTGGACATGGGCACGTACTCCGCGAGGTGCGAGGCCGGGGTCACGTCCAGCAGGGCCCGCCGGTTGTCGATCACGAACAACTTGCAGGAGTCACCGTCGTACCGCTCCGTGATCTGCTTGATGAGCAGCCGCAGGAGGTTCGACTTGCCCGACTCGCTCTCGCCGAAGACGAGGAAGAAGGGGTCCTGCTCGAAGTCGACGAACACCGGCTCCAGGTTGTTCTCGTCGATGCCGAAGGCTACGCCCTGCCGCGGCTGCGCGTAGCCCGCCGGGAGCTCCGCCACCGACAGTTCGCGCGGCAGCAGGCGTACGGCCGGTGCGCCTGGGGCCTTCCAGTAGCGGGCGACCTCTTGGTTCATGGCGCCCGTCGCCTCCGACATGTCGCTGTCGGAGTTGATGCCGTCGATTCGCGGAACCGCGGCCATGAAGTGCAGCTTCTCGGGGGTCAGGCCGCGGCCCGGGACGCCCGCGGGGACGTTTGCCGCGACCTTGCGGTCCAGCTCGGAGTCCATCGTGTCGCCGAGACGGAGTTCCAGGCGGTTCATCAGGTGGTCCTTGAGGTTGGCCCGGACCTCCATCGAGCGCGAGGCGGTCAGGACGACGTGGATGCCGTAGCCCAGTCCCCGCGTGGCGATGTCGAGTACGAGGTGCTCAAGACCCTCGTACTCGGTACGGAAGTTGCCCCACCCGTCGATGAGCAGGAAGACGTCACCCCACGGCTGCTCCTCGACCGAGATGTCCCCACGGGCGCGCAGCCGCCGGTATGTGCCGATGGAGTCGATTCCCGCACTGCGGAAGTACTCCTCCCGTCGCGCCAGAATCCCGTACACCTCGGCGACCGTACG
This sequence comes from Streptomyces sp. NPDC051776, assembly GCF_040681345.1. Taxonomy (NCBI): domain Bacteria; kingdom Bacillati; phylum Actinomycetota; class Actinomycetes; order Kitasatosporales; family Streptomycetaceae; genus Streptomyces; species Streptomyces sp. NPDC051776. The sequence continues at coordinate 126,601 of NZ_JBFAYQ010000015.1, forward strand.
TCGCACCCGCTCCGGGTCCAGCCTCGACGCGACCCCGCCCACGTGCGGAAGTCCGGCCACCGACGCCATACCTCCGCCACCGAAGTCCATTCCGTAGAACTGCACTTCGTGCGGGGTGTGGGTCAGCGCGAAGGCCGCAATCAGGGTCCGGAGAAGTGTTGACTTGCCCGACTGCGGGCCTCCGATGATCTGCATGTGGCCCGCCGCGCCAGAGAAGTCCCGGTAGAGCGTGTCGCGGCGCTGTTCGTACGGCTTGTCCACGACGCCGAGCGGGACAACCAGCCGGCCCGCGCCCTCGTAGCCCGGCTGCGTCAGACCACGACCATTCACACCGGCCAGCCCGGGGAGCAGCTCATCCAGCGACGGTGGGTTGTCCAGCGGCGGCAGCCACACCTGGTGTGCCGCCACACCACGGCCCTCGAGGCGCCGCACGATGACGTCGAGCACGGTGTCGGCCAGCGCGTCGGTCTCGGGCCTGCGCGCATCCGGAACCGCAACCTGGGTGTCCGGCCTGACGTACTGCACCGGGACCGGCGCCGCCGTGAACGGCACGGGCCGACGGGCCACGGGCAGTGCTCCTCCGGTCGACGCCCCTTGCCGGCTGCCGGTGCGGTGGACCCCGGAGACGTACGCCGCCTTGAACCGGACCATCTCATCCGTGCCGTACTTCAGATAGCCGGAGCCGGGGACGTTCGGCAGCGTGTACGCGTCGGGGACGCCAAGCGCCGCGCGCGACTCGGCGGCGGAGAACGTGCGCAGGCCCACCCGGTAGGACAGGTACGTCTCCAGGCCGCGCAGCCGGCCCTCCTCCAGGCGCTGCGACGCCAGCAGCAGATGCACGCCCAGCGAGCGTCCGATGCGGCCGATCTGGACGAACATCTCGATGAAGTCCGGCTTGGCGGTGAGGAGTTCGCTGAACTCGTCGATGACCAGGACCAGCGAGGGGATCGGCTGCAGGGCGGCACCGGCGGCGCGCGCCTTCTCGTAGTCGTGGATGTTCGCGTAGTTGCCGGCGTCGCGCAGCATCTCCTGGCGGCGGTTGAGCTCACCGCGGATTGAGTCGCCCATGCGATCGACCAGCGTCAGGTCGTCCGCGAGGTTGGTGATCACGGCGGCGACATGCGGCATCCGGGACATGCCCGCGAAGGTGGCGCCGCCCTTGAAGTCCGCGAGGACGAAGTTCAGGGTCTCGGAGGAGTGGGTGACGGCCAAGCCCAGTACGAGCGTACGCAGCAGCTCCGACTTGCCCGAACCGGTGGCGCCCACGCACAGGCCGTGCGGGCCCATGCCCTCCTGCGCCGCCTCCTTCAGGTCCAGCATGACCGGCGTGCCGTCCTCACCGACGCCGATCGGGACGCGCAGCCGCTCCGCCTGGGAACGCGGCCGCCAGGTGCGGCTCACGTCGACGGAAGCGGCGTCGCCGAGGTTCAGCAGGTCGGTGAACTCAAGGTTGGCGAGCAGCGGTTCGTCGTCGTCGCTGCCCGAAGCCATGTGCAGCGGGGCGAGTTGCCGGGCGAGCGCTTCCGCGGCCTCGTAGCTGAGACGGTCGGGCGTCCCGTCGTACACCAGGCCGTGCCCCGACTCCAGGCGCAGGGTTTCGCGGTCCACGACCACGGAGAGCCCGCCGCGCGCCCCGGTGTTCTCGCCCGTGACGACCTCGATGATCGTCACGCCCTGGAGGCCCTCGGCCGCCGCGAGCGCCGCTGCCGGGGGCATCGCCTCGCTGTCGAGCACGACGACGATGTGCGGCTGGTCCAGCACCGGCAGGCCGCCCGCCTGGAAGCGGGGGCGGCCCTCGAGGCGGCCGGCGAGCAGCTCCTCCAGCTCGCGCACGTCGCCGGTGATGAGCCGGCGGCTGCCCGCGCCGTCGGGCTCTCCGGAGGCCTGCACGTGGGGGAGCCATTTGACCCATTCCCAGTGCGAAGCCGCCCGTCGCCCTGTGGCGATGGCGATGACGAGGTCGTCGGGGGAATGCAGGGAGGCCAGCGAGCCGACCATGGCGCGGACCGAGGAGCGTACGGATTCCGGCTCGCCACTGACGGTCAAGTGGTAGAAGGCGCGCAGCGAGACGGCCATGGGCAGGCCGTCCAGCGTGCTGTGGGTGTTGAGGAACTGCTGCACCGCGCCCGCGGTGAGCGGCTCCAGCTCATCGACCGGAGCGGTCTCGGGGGCGACCAGCGGGCTGGCGAGCTGCTGACTGCCCAGGCCGATGCGCACCTGCCCGAAGTCGTCGTCGCCGACGCGCCGCTCCCATACACGGCTGCCCTCGGCGACCAGCGCCCACAGTTGCTCGGGGGCGGGGTGCAGATACATCTGGGCGTCCCTCTGCAGGCGCGCGGTCCGCAGGACCGTGCGCCGGGTCTGCGCAAGGTACTTGAGATAGTCGCGCCGCATGTCGGCGAGCTGACCCTGCGTACCGCGCCGGTAGCGTACGAGCATGGCGATGGCCATGGCTACCGTCGACGCGATCATCACCATGCCCATGATCCGCATGACCGGGTTCGGCGTGATGAAGAAGAAGACGACCGAACCGCCCATGCCGAGCATCGGTAGCAATTGCATCAGCGCGCCCTCCTGCTGCCCTCTGGGCAGCTCGGGCGGGGACTGCAACTGCAGGTGCTCACCGGGCACTTCGGGGGGAAGGGCCCGTGGTGGGCGCTTGACAACGATCTGACTCACTGCTCACCAATTCCCTTGCCGGACCGAGTTGTTGCCATCGGCGCCCCCGTGGCGACGGGTTCCCTCCGAGGGTGGTGATCCTACTGACGTACTACGACACCGGCTGGCGATAGGGTGTCGCCGGTTGCGTGCGCACCCGGGAACAGACGTAAGACCAGGGCCATTTCCTGCGCGTGGTACGCGACGCCGCGGTCCGCGATCCAAGAGGTCCACGAGGGGGAGCAGCAGGTGAGTATGACGGCCCAACCGGCGGCTACTGGAGCCGGCGACCCGGGTCCCGGGGCTCCTTCCGCGACGTCCGCGCCGTCCAGCAGTTCGACCGGCTTCTGCCGGGTCACGGTCGTCGCACCCGACGGCCGCGTCGACGTGGCGCTGCCGGACGACATCCCCGTCGCCGACCTCTATCCGGAGATCCTTCGTCTCTCCGGGCAGAGTCCCGAGGCTGGCGCACCGGTCGGGTACCACCTGGTGCGCAGGGACGGCACCGTGCTCGACAGCGCGGGCTCCCTCGCCGCCCAGCGCATCCTCGATGGCGAGCTACTGTCCTTGCGCCCCTTCGCCGAGTCGCTGCCCCCGGCGGTCTTCGACGACGTATCGGACGCGGTGGCCTCCGCCGTGACCCGGGACCGCACTCTGTGGAGCGAGAGCCTGATGCGTAGGGCCGGGCTCTTCGGCGGGTCCGTCCTGTTGGTGCTCCTCGCCTTCGTGCTGTGGACCGCGGCGCCCGGACACGACATGCATGGCCTGCCGGGAATCCTGGCCGCCGTCGCCGGCGTGCTCCTGCTCGCGCTCGCCGGCGTGCGCTCGCGGGTGTACGACGACCGGGGCTCGGCCGTCGCCTTCGGCATCGGAGCGCTCGGGAACGCCGCCGTGGCGGGGTCCGGGCTGCTCGCCCCAGCTGCCGGTCAGGGCATTGGCAGGCTGCAATTCCTGACCGCCTGCGCCGCCGTGCTCGTCGCCTCGGTGATTCTGGTGATCGTCACCCCCAGCGGTGACGGCCCCTTCGTCGCGTTCGTCTTCGCCTCCACCATCGGCCTGCTGATCACCTTCGTCGCGATCCTCACCGACATGACCCCGGTCGAGTCCGCCGCGGCCTGCGCTCCGTTCGCCGTCTGCGTCCTGGCCTTCCTGCCGGGGCTCTCGACGCGGTTCGCCCGTCTCCCCGTCGGCTTCGAGCCGCCCCGTACCACGGTTGGTGATTACGGCGGCAGCACCGACGCCGCCCCCCAGGGACCGGTCGACGCCCAGCGCATCGCCGCCCGGGCCAGGCGCGGCCACGAACTGTTGGTGGGCCTGGTCGGTGGCTGTGCCCTGGTTTCCGTAGCGGCCGCCGCGGTGCTGGGCTTCTCCGATGACGTGTGGGGACAACTGCTCGCGCTGGCCACCGGCGTCGCCATGCTGATGCGCGCCCACCTGTTTCGCTACACCGCGCAGGTCGGCTGCGCCCTGGCCGCGGGCCTCGGCGCCCTGGTGCTGCTCGGTCTCGGGCTGGCCCTCAACCCGCCGGGGAGCCTGTGGCTGGAGGCCGCGCGCGGGGACAGCACCGGCCTCGACATCCGGGTGATCTGGCTCTCCGCCGCCATCGCCATGGTCGCCGCGCTGATCACCGCCATCGGCCTTATCGTGCCGAGCAAGGGCGTCACGCCCTTCTGGGGCCGCTTCCTGGAGATCGCGGAGGCCTGCGCGCTGCTGACGCTGGTCCCACTCTGCCTGGCCGTCTTCGATGTCTACCACTCGATCCGCGCGATGACGTCCTGACCGGGGCGAGGAACAGAGGCCCTGATCCGGACTGGTACTCTGTGCAACGGCCGTTTGCGTACGCGCCCCCGGTCCCTGCCCTCGCAGTGACTGGTGGCAGCGCCCAGCGAGCCCCGCCTCCCGAGTCACGGAAGCTCCCCTGAGACGAAGACCAGGGGCACTCGGTGGCCAGAAACGAGAACCAGAGGAGTTCCGCGTGTCGCTCGACGCCGTAACGAAGAAGAAGATCATGGCGGAGTACGCCACCAAGGAGGGTGACACCGGCTCCCCCGAGGTGCAGGTCGCGCTGCTGACCCGTCGCATCACCGACCTCACCGAGCACCTCAAGACCCACAAGCACGACCACCACTCCCGCCGTGGTCTGCTGCTGTTGGTCGGCCAGCGCCGCCGACTGCTGCAGTACCTGGCGAAGAAGGACATCACCCGGTTCCGCCGGCTCGTGGAACGCCTCGGCATCCGCCGCGGCGCCGCGGGCGCCCGGTAGGACGCGGTGAAGGGGAGCGGTTCCCGTACGAGGGGGCCGCTCCCTTTGCCATATGCGCGATCCGCGTGCCGCACTCGCGTCACACGGATCCCTGTGCCGAAAGGCGCGACACGTGTCTCCCTCGGACGGGCCCCCCTCCGGGACGGAACCCTCCGACGGAACGCCCGTGGACCGGACCCCGTGGACCGGACCCCAAGGGCAGGAGGCGGTCGCGCACGGCGCACCTGTGAGGGCGCCCCACCGCCCCCGCACACACCAGGCGCTTCAGCCGTCGTGAGGACCGCCGAAGCTTTGTAGTCTGGTCGCACAACGCCATAACGACAACTGGACAACGACGAACGAGGAGGGGCGCCCCACCCGCCGCCGGTCCTCGGTAGTGGCCCCCGGGAGCCCGCAGCGCAGCGCAGTCGGCTGCCGCAGCCCCGGGTGCTTCGATCGAAGACCGGCCCGCACGAGGAGGCGCTCCACCGCCATCGTCCCGCCGCCGCACGGGCGCGGGACGCAGACGAGGAGATATCCCTGGTGGAGAACGAGACCCACTACGCCGAAGCCGTCATCGACAACGGTTCCTTCGGCACCCGCACGATCCGTTTCGAGACGGGCCGTCTGGCCCGCCAGGCCGCCGGCTCCGCCGTGGCCTACCTGGACGACGACACCATGGTGATGTCGGCGACCACAGCATCCAAGAACCCCAAGGACCAGCTCGACTTCTTCCCGCTCACGGTCGACGTCGAGGAGCGGATGTACGCCGCCGGGCGCATCCCCGGCTCCTTCTTCCGCCGTGAGGGCCGCCCCTCCGAGGACGCCGTCCTCACCTGCCGTCTCATCGACCGCCCGCTGCGCCCGTCCTTCAAGAAGGGCCTGCGCAACGAGATCCAGATCGTCGAGACGATCATGGCGCTCAACCCCGACCACCTCTACGACGTGGTCGCGATCAACGCCGCCTCCTGCTCGACGCAGCTGGCAGGCCTGCCCTTCTCCGGCCCGATCGGCGGCACCCGCGTCGCCCTGATCAACGGCCAGTGGGTGGCCTTCCCGACGCACAGCGAGCTCGAGGACGCCGTCTTCGACATGGTCGTCGCCGGCCGCGTCCTCGACGACGGCGACGTCGCGATCATGATGGTCGAGGCCGAGGCCACCAACAAGACGATCCAGCTCGTCAAGGACGGCGCCGAAGCCCCCACCGAGGAGGTCGTCGCCGCCGGTCTCGAAGCCGCGAAGCCGTTCATCAAGACCCTGTGCAAGGCCCAGTCGGACCTCGCCGCCAAGGCCGCCAAGCCGACCGGTGAGTTCCCGATCTTCCTCGACTACCAGGACGACGTCCTGGAGGCACTGACCGAGGCCGTCCGCGACGAGCTGGCCCAGGCGCTGACCATCGCGGGCAAGCAGGAGCGCGAGGCGGAGCTGGACCGCGTCAAGGCCGTGGCCGCCGAGAAGCTGCTCCCGCAGTTCGAGGGCCGCGAGAAGGAGATCTCCGCGGCGTACCGCTCCCTGACCAAGACCCTGGTCCGCGAGCGCGTCATCAAGGACAAGGTCCGCATCGACGGCCGCGGCATTACAGACATCCGTACCCTCGCCGCCGAGGTCGAGGCGATCCCGCGGGTGCACGGCTCGGCGCTGTTCGAGCGCGGCGAGACCCAGATCCTGGGCGTCACCACGCTGAACATGCTGCGCATGGAGCAGCAGCTCGACACGCTCTCGCCCGAGACGCGCAAGCGCTACATGCACAACTACAACTTCCCGCCGTACTCCACCGGTGAGACCGGCCGCGTCGGCTCCCCGAAGCGCCGCGAGATCGGTCACGGCGCTCTCGCCGAGCGCGCCCTGCTGCCGGTGCTGCCGACGCGCGAGGAGTTCCCGTACGCCATCCGCCAGGTCTCCGAGGCGCTGGGCTCCAACGGCTCGACCTCCATGGGGTCGGTCTGCGCCTCGACCATGTCGCTGCTGAACGCCGGTGTGCCGCTCAGGGCCCCGGTCGCCGGTATCGCCATGGGCCTGATCTCCCAGGAGGTCGACGGCGAGACGCACTACGTCACCCTGACCGACATCCTCGGTGCGGAGGACGCCTTCGGCGACATGGACTTCAAGGTCGCCGGCACCAAGGAGTTCGTGACCGCCCTTCAGCTCGACACCAAGCTGGACGGCATTCCGGCCTCCGTCCTCGGCGGTGCCCTCAAGCAGGCCCGCGACGCCCGCCTGCACATCCTCGACGTGATGATGGAGGCCATCGACCGTCCGGACGAGATGTCCCCCAACGCCCCGAGGATCATCACCGTCAAGATCCCGGTGGACAAGATCGGTGAGGTCATCGGCCCCAAGGGCAAGATGATCAACCAGATCCAGGAGGACACCGGCGCCGAGATCACCATCGAGGACGACGGCACCATCTACATCGGTGCCGCCGACGGCCCGGCCGCCGAGGCCGCCCGCGCCACGATCAACGGCATCGCCAACCCCACGATGCCCGAGGTCGGCGAGCGCTACCTGGGCACCGTCGTGAAGACCACCACCTTCGGTGCCTTCGTGTCGCTGATGCCCGGCAAGGACGGCCTGCTGCACATCTCGCAGATCCGCAAGCTCGCCGGCGGCAAGCGCGTGGAGAACGTCGAGGACGTGCTCAAGGTCGGCACCAAGGTCCAGGTCGAGATCGCCGAGATCGACCAGCGCGGCAAGCTCTCCCTCGTCCCCGTCCTCGAGGACGAGGAAGGCGCGGAGGGCAGTGCCGAGGCCAAGCCGCAGTCCAAGGACGACGCCGCCAAGTGACCTCCCGTAGTCACGACACGACGGCCCGCACCTCATCCGAGGGGCGGGCCGTCGCCCGTACCCAAACGCTCCTCAAGGGCGAGAACGGCATCGGTACGGTCCGCAGGACGACCCTCCCCGGCGGCCTGCGGGTCCTGACCGAGACCCTGCCCTCCGTACGGTCCGCAACCTTCGGCATCTGGGCGCACGTCGGTTCACGCGACGAGACCCCGGCGCTCGGCGGGGCCACCCACTACCTCGAGCACCTCCTCTTCAAGGGCACGAAGCGGCGCACCGCCCTGGAGATCTCCGCCGCCGTCGATGCGGTCGGCGGCGAGATGAACGCCTTCACGGCGAAGGAGTACACCTGCTACTACGCGCGGGTGCTCGACGCCGATCTGCCGCTGGCCATCGACGTGGTGTGCGACATGCTGACCGGCTCGCTGATCGAGGCGGCCGACGTCGAGGCCGAGCGCGGCGTGGTCCTCGAAGAGATCGCCATGACCGAGGACGACCCGGGTGACTGCGTGCACGACCTGTTCGCCCGCACCATGTTCGGCGACTCCCCGCTGGGCCGCCCCGTCCTCGGCACCGTCGACACGGTCGGCGGCCTCACCCGCGACAGCATCGCCCGCTTCTACAAGAAGCACTACGACCCCACGCACCTGATCGTCGCGGCCGCCGGCAACATCGACCACGCCACCGTCGTACGGCAGGTGCGTGCCGCTTTCGAACGCGCCGGCGCCCTCAGTCGCGAGGACGGGGTCCCCGTCGGCCCGCGCACCGGCAGCAGGGCGCTCCGCTCGAGCGGCCGCGTCGACGTCCTGGACCGCAGGACCGAGCAGGCGCACATCGTCCTCGGCATGCCCGGCATGCCGCGAACCGACGACCGCCGCTGGGCGATGGGCGTACTCAACACGGCTCTGGGCGGGGGCATGAGTTCCCGCCTCTTCCAGGAGATCCGGGAGAAGCGCGGCCTGGCGTACTCGGTGTACTCCTACACCTCCGGCTTCGCCGACTGCGGGCTCTTCGGCGTCTATGCCGGCTGCCGCCCCAGCCAGGTCGACGACGTCCTGAAGATCTGCCGCGACGAACTGGATCGCGTTGCCGAGCACGGGCTGCCGGACGACGAACTGGAGCGCGCGATCGGGCAGCTCTCCGGCTCCACTGTCCTCGGCCTGGAGGACACCGGTGCCCTGATGAACCGCATCGGCAAGAGCGAGCTGTGCTGGGGCGAACAGATGTCGGTCGACGAGATGCTCCGCAGGATCGCGGCGGTCACCCCGGACGACGTACGGGAGGTGGCGCGCGACGTGCTGGGCCGGCGGCCTTCGCTGTCGGTGATCGGTCCCCTGACGGACCGGCAGTCCTCCAGGCTCCACGACGCCGTCGCCTGAGGGCCCCCGCACGCGATCCACCGGAAGAAGCGACGCACCGACCGACGCACGAATCGACGTATGACGCACCGACGCAAGGGATTCGAAGCACGATGAGCAGCAAACTGCGGGTGGCCGTCCTCGGAGCCAAGGGCCGTATCGGCTCCGAGGCCGCACGGTCCGTCGAGGCCGCCGAGGACTTGGAGCTGGTGGCCGCTCTGGACCGGGACGACCGGCTGGATGCGGCGGTCGAGAACGGCGCTCAGGTCGCCGTCGACCTCACCCACCCCGAGGCCGTCATGGGCAACCTCGAATTCTGCGTCCGCAACGGTATCCACGGCGTCGTCGGCACCACCGGCTGGACCGAGGAGCGGTTCGACCGGCTGCGGGGCTGGCTCGCCGCCTCCCCCTCGACCGGCGTGCTCATCGCGCCCAACTTCTCGATCGGCGCGGTGCTCACCATGAGCTTCGCCCGCCAGGCGGCCCGCTTCTTCGAGTCCACCGAGGTCATCGAGCTGCACCACCCGGGCAAGGCCGATGCCCCGTCGGGGACCGCCACCCGCACCGCCCAGCTCATCGCCGAGGCCCGCCGTGGGGCCGGCTGCTCACCGCAGCCGGACGCGACGAGCACGGCGCTGGAGGGGGCGCGGGGCGCGGACGTGGACGGCGTACCGGTCCACTCGGTACGGCTGCGGGGGCTGCTCGCGCACCAGGAGGTGCTCTTCGGCGGCACGGGCGAGACCCTCACCATCCGCCACGACTCGCTGCACCACAGCTCGTTCATGCCGGGCATCCTGGTCGGCATCCGCTGCGTCGTCTCCGCTCCGGGCCTCACGCTCGGCCTGGAGAACTTCCTCGACCTGGGCTGATGGCAGTGTCAGGAGCAGCAGCGCGCGCCCGCGTCACGTACTTCGCCCTCGCGGCGGTCCTGGTCGTCTACTTCGTTCTCGTCGGCAGCCGCGGTGTGCTGCTCATCCGGCAGGGCACCGTGCTGACCGTGGTCTTCGGCGTGTCCGTGCTCGTGCTGCCGGTGATCGGCGCCTGGTTCTTGTGGCAGACGACGCGGTTCGCGCGCGCCGCGAACCGGCTGGCCGCGGAGCTGGAGTCCGAGGGCGGCCTGCCCGTCGACGAACTGGTCCGTACCCCGAGCGGACGGATCGACCGGGACTCCGCGGACGCGGTGTTCGCCCGGCGGAAGGCCGAGGCCGAGAAGGCGCCCGACGACTGGCGGGTGTGGTTCCGCCTGGCGGTCGCCTACCACGACGCCCGGGACACCCCGCGCGCCCGCAAGGCCATGCAGCGTGCCATCGCGCTGCACGACGGGAAGCCGGTCCGCGCCCTCTGACGGCTGGTGCCTCCGGCTGCCATCGGGCGGAGCCCGGCGGCACGATGTGCGGCTTCGGCAGTCGGCGGCACCACCTACCGGACGTACGCACGCCGGGGTACCCCGGTCAGTCCCGGTACTCGACGGCCCAGCCCTCCACGGCGTCCGCCGCCATGTCGAAGGCCTCCGGACGGCCCAGGAAGTCGGCGTTGTGGTCGGTGATCAGCGGGCGCGGCGTGTCCCCGGCGTTCGGCACGGCCACGACCGCCTGGCCCTGCACCGTACGCGGCATGCCCAGCCACTTCACCGGCTGCTGCACGGTCTTCACGGCCGCGACCCGCGCCCACGGCAGCGTCGTCGTCGAGAAGAAACCGATGCGCCGTACGCCCAGCTCGCTCACCCAGGCGCCCACGCGCAGCATCCGCAGGGCACCGGCGATCACGGCCGTGGCCGCCGCCACGCACACGCCCGCGCCGGGCAGAGCACCGGCGAAGGCCACGATCATCGCGGCGAAGAGCATGTACGAGGCGAGCAGCAGCAGGACGGCGGCCGCACCGACCCGCCAGGGTCCCGGGCGGTACGGGCGCCGCCAGCGGTCCTGCACCTCGTGCGGCAGTGCGGCGCCGTCCGCGTGATCGTCGTCGAGCTCATCGAAGGCACGGTCGGCCGTCAGGAAGGGCAGGGGCACGGCTGGTCCTCACTCACATGCACGCCGATGGGGCTGTGCCCGGTGAGGCTACCGAGGCCCGCGGTGCCCGACCACCCCAGGGTGCCGACGGGCACAAGGCTCAGCGCCCGTCCGACGCCTCCGGCTGCGTGTTCCCGCTCGCACCTGGCTGGGCGGGCTGGAGAGCCGGCGTACCGAAGACCAGCGCCCCGACGAGCCCGGCCACGGCCGTCAGCCCGATGAGCGCACGCCCGGCGATGCGGGAGGTACCTGGGCGCTGGCGGGGCGGGGGCGTGACATTGCTGCGGAAGCGCTCGGCCTCGGAGACGAAGGCGAACGGCACGGGCTCTCGCCGGCTGTGGAACATGAAGGGCTCTCCTCCCGGAAGCCTCGAAGTGTTCTGTTGCTTCTACAGACGCCGGAAGTGCCCGCTCGGTGCCCCTTTACAGCGACTTCTTGTGTGACGATCCGGCGACGATCCCGGCTGTCGGTGCCGGGTCGTAAGCTGGGCGCCGCCCGAGCGATGCACATGGAAGGACCCGTCGGTGACCGAGACCCCCGCCGAGAGCGCCAAGCCCAGCTTCCGCAGCGATGTGACCGTCGAGCTGGTCAAGCACAGCGCCTCGGACTCCGACGTGTTGTGGGCGGCCCGGGTCTCCACCGCCGGCGAGCAGTCCCTCGACGAGCTGACGAAGGACCCGGAGCGCTCGAAGGGCCTGATCAACTTTCTGATGCGCGACCGGCACGGCAGCCCGTTCGAGCACAACTCGATGACCTTCTTCATCGGTGCCCCGATCTTCGTCTTCCGGGAGTTCATGCGGCACAGGGTCGGCTGGTCGTACAACGAGGAGTCCGGTCGGTACCGCGAGCTGCAGCCGGTCTTCTATGTGCCGGGCCCCGCCCGCAAGCTCGTCCAGCAGGGCCGCCCCGGCAAGTACGAGTTCGTCGAGGGCACCCCCGAGCAGCAGGAGCTGACCGTCCGCGCGATGGAGGACTCCTACCGGGATGCGTACGAGGCGTACCAGGAGATGCTGGCCGCGGGGGTCGCCCGGGAGGTGGCCCGTTCGGTCCTCCCCGTCGGTCTTTTCTCCTCGATGTATGCGACGTGCAACGCCCGCTCGTTGATGCACTTCCTGGGCTTGCGCACCCAGCACGAGCAGGCGAAGGTGCCGTCCTTCCCGCAGCGCGAGATCGAGATGGTGGGCGAGCGGATGGAGGCGTACTGGGCGCGGCTGATGCCGCTCACCCATGCCGCGTTCAACGCCAACGGCCGCGTCGCTCCGTAGGCCGCGGGCGTCACATCCACCGCTCGAAGTGTCCGTATTGCGACGTTTCGTGATGTTCATCTAGGCTGAAATTACGGACCCGGCACTGCTTGAACCCCCGAGCAGGCAGTGCCGGGATCCGCATCCCGCCTCCCCCCGAGGGAGCACGCGGCGGGCTGCTACGAGTAGCGTGGGAGCCATGGCTCCGACCTCGACACCGCAGACCCCCTTCGGACGGGTCCTGACCGCCATGGTCACGCCGTTCACGAACGACGGCGAACTCGACCTCGACGGCGCGCAGCGGCTCGCCGCCCACCTCGTGAACGCCGGAAATGACGGCATCGTCGTCAACGGCACCACGGGTGAGTCCCCGACCACCAGCGATGCGGAGAAAGCCCGGCTCGTCCGGGCCGTGGTCGAAGCGGTCGGTGATCGCGCCCACGTCGTGGCCGGAGCCGGTACCAACGACACCCGGCACAGCGTCGAGCTGGCCCGCGCGGCCGAGAAGGCCGGCGCGAACGGCCTCCTCGCCGTCACGCCGTACTACAGCAAGCCCCCGCAGGAGGGGCTGTTCCGGCACTTCAGCGCGATCGCGGACGCCACCGAGCTGCCCGTCATGCTCTACGACATCCCGGGCCGCAGCGGTGTACCGATCAACACCGAGACGATCGTCCGACTCGCCGACCACCCGCGGATCGTGGCCAACAAGGACGCCAAGGGCGACCTCGGCCGGGCGAGCTGGGCCATCGCCCGGAGCGGCCTTGCCTGGTACTCCGGCGACGACATGCTGAACCTGCCGCTGCTGTCGGTCGGCGCCATCGGCTACGTCTCCGTCGTCGGCCATGTGGTCACCCCCGAGCTCCGCGCCCTGCTGGACGCTCACCTCAACGGTGACGTCGCCAAGGCGACCGAGATCCACCAACAGCTCCTCCCGGTCTTCACCGGCATGTTCCGCACCCAGGGCGTCATCACGACCAAGGCGGCGCTGGCGCTCCAGGGACTGCCGGGCGGACCGCTGCGGCTGCCGCTCGTGGAGCTGACTCCGGAAGAGACCGAACAGCTCAAGCGCGATCTCGCGGCAGGCGGGGTACAGCTGTAGTCAAAGACTTCACAACTTCATACAGAAGACAACTGCAAGTGCACGAAAGTCACGCGCGCCGCTTGCCTCGCCCCGGGGCAGGTGGCGTGCGTGGTGAGGAGAGTCTTTTGAGTCATCCGCACCCCGAGCTCGGCCCTCCGCCGCAGCTCCCCGACCGAGGTCTGCGCGTCACCCCCCTCGGCGGTCTCGGCGAGATCGGCCGCAACATGACCGTCTTCGAGTACGGCGGGCGGCTGCTGATCGTCGACTGCGGAGTGCTCTTCCCCGAGGAGGAGCAGCCCGGAGTCGATCTGATCCTTCCCGATTTCACCTCCTTCCGGGACCGCCTCGACGACATCGACGGCATCGTGCTCACGCACGGACACGAAGACCACATCGGCGGCGTCCCCTATCTGCTCCGTGAGAAGCAGGACATCCCGCTCATCGGGTCGAAGCTCACGCTCGCGCTGATCGAGGCGAAGCTCCAGGAGCACCGGATCCGCCCGTACACGCTCGAGGTCGCCGAAGGGCACAGTGAGCGCATCGGCCCGTTCGACTGCGAGTTCGTCGCGGTCAACCACTCCATCCCCGACGCCCTGGCGGTCGCGATCCGCACCCCGGCCGGCATGGTCGTGCACACCGGCGACTTCAAGATGGACCAGCTTCCGCTGGACCGCCGCCTCACCGACCTCCCGGCGTTCGCCCGCCTCGGCGAGGAGGGCATCGACCTGCTGCTCTCCGACTCGACCAATGCCGAGGTCCCCGGGTTCGTCCCGCCCGAGCGCGAGATCTCCGACGTCCTGCGCACGGTCTTCGCCGGAGCGCAGAAGCGGATCATCGTCGCCAGCTTCGCCAGCCACGTCCACCGTATTCAGCAGATCCTGGACGCGGCGCACGAGTACGGGCGCCGGGTCGCATTCGTCGGCCGGTCCATGGTCCGCAACATGGGCATCGCCCGGGATCTCGGCTACCTCAGGGTCCCGGCGGGTCTCGTCGTGGACGTCAAGACGCTCGACGACCTGCCGGACCACGAGATCGTGCTGGTCTGCACGGGATCGCAGGGCGAGCCGATGGCCGCCCTCTCCCGGATGGCCAACCGCGACCATCAGATCCGTATCGTCCCCGGCGACACCGTGATCCTCGCGTCGTCGCTAATCCCGGGCAACGAGAACGCGGTGTACCGCGTGATCAACGGCCTTACGCGGTGGGGCGCCAACGTCGTCCACAAGGGCAACGCCAAGGTTCATGTCTCGGGCCATGCCTCGGCGGGCGAGCTCCTGTACTTCTACAACATCTGCAAGCCGCGCAACTTGATGCCGGTGCACGGCGAATGGCGCCACCTCCGGGCGAACGCGGAGCTGGCCGCTCTCACGGGAGTGCCGCACGACCGCGTGGTCATCGCCGAGGACGGCGTCGTCGTCGATCTCGTCGACGGAACCGCGAAGATCGTCGGTAAGGTCCAGGCGGGTTACGTGTACGTGGACGGCCTGTCGGTGGGCGACGTTACGGAGACGTCGCTGAAGGACCGCCGCATCCTCGGGGAGGAGGGCTTCGTCTCGGTCTTCGTGGTCGTGGACAGCACGACAGGGAAGATCGTGGGGGGCCCGCACGTTCAGGCGCGCGGCTCCGGCATCGAGGACGCGGCCTTCGGAGAGGTCATTCCGAGGATCGAGGAAGCGCTGTCCTCATCCGCCCAGGACGGGATCGTCGAGCCCCACCAGCTCCAGCAACTGATCCGCCGGACCGTGGGGAAGTGGGTGTCGGACACCTACCGCAGGCGTCCGATGATCCTCCCTGTCGTCGTGGAGGTTTGACGCAGCATCAGGCAAGCGGACGGTCGCACCGGGCTCGATTTGCTTCTCGGTGCGGCCGTCCAGTACGTTGACATCTCCCCCGGAACGAGGAACACCGGTGCCGCTGTGCGCCCGGAGCATTTCTCGGGAGAGGGAAAACCGGCTCGGAGAAATCTGATAAAGTCGGAAACACCGAAGGGAAGCGCCCGGAGAAACCGGTGAAATGGTTTCGAAGGAAGCGTCCGTTCCTTGAGAACTCAACAGCGTGCCAAAAGTCAACGCCAGATATGTTGATACCCCGTTTCCGGGCCATGGTTGTGGTCTGGGGTTGGGTTCCTTTGAAGAAAGACACAGCGAGGATGCTGTGGACCACTGGGTTATTCCTCTGGTGGTTCCGCTCTCGTGGTGTTGCCGGGATA
>NZ_JBFAYQ010000016.1:0-141770 GCF_040681345.1 Streptomyces sp. NPDC051776
ACGGCGAGGAACTGGGCTACACCGACCCGCCGGTCCGAGGCCACTCCTTCGAGTTCCGCATCAACGGCGAGGACCCCGGCCGCAACTTCCTTCCCACGCCCGGCAGGGTCACCGTATTCGAGCCGCCGACGGGGCCCGGCGTCCGCCTGGACCCCGGCGTAGAAGCGGGTACAGTCATCGGCCCGGCCTGGGACTCCCTGCTGGCGAAGCTCATCGTCAGCGGCGCCACCCGGCAGCAGGCGCTGCAGCGCGCCGCACGTGCCCTGGCGGAGCTCCGTGTCGAGGGCCTGCCGACGGTGCTGCCCTTCCACCGCGCGGTGGTCGAGGACCCGGCGTTCGCCCCCGAACCGGGCGGCTCCGCGGGGCCGTTCACCATCCACACCCGCTGGATCGAGACCGAGTTCGCGGGTGGGATCGAGCCGTTCACGGCACCGGTTGGCGACACCGGGGGCGAGGCCGGGGAAGCCGGATCCGGAACGCGGGAGCACCTCGTCGTCGAAGTCGGCAGCAAGCGTTTGGAGGTGAGTTTCCCCGAGGGACTCGCCACCCTTGCCGCGGCCGCCGCCGCGGTCGCACCGCTCCCGGAAGCCCCGCCTCCTCCCAGACGCCTGCCGGCGGGCAAGACGCGATCGGCGCTCTCCGGCTTCGCCCTCGCCTCCCCTATGCAGGGCACGATCGTCAAGGTCGCCGTCGAGGAAGGCCAGTACGTCAACGAGGGTGACCTCGTCGTGGTCCTGGAGGCCATGAAGACCGAACAGCCGCTCAGTGCTCACTGCTCGGGTGTGGTCAAGGACTTGACGGCCGAAGTCGGGGCGTGTGTCACCTCGGGTGCGGTCATCTGCGAGATCAGAAACTGACGCGGGCGGGGACATGTTCGGGCACTACGTACCGGCGGGCGGCACGGACGGCAGCCGCGACCTGCGCCGGTTCCGGCTCGCCCTCGGCGGCGAGGCGGAGCCGGAGGCGGACCCTCGGACGGCCGGGCGGCCGGAGTCCGGCGAGGCGGACACCGGCGCGGACGCCGATACGGACGTCGGAAGCTGCACGGCACTGGGCCTGCTGGAGCTGATCCTGCACGCCGCAGCGGACATGCGCGACCGGCCGGCCCGCCGCTGAGGGGCAGGACGACCTGCTGCGTCGCGTCTGCGGGCGGTGCAACGCCCGGAGTCGGTACGGCAGTTGAGCGGTGCCGGTGCCGGTGCCGGTGCCGGTGCCGGGTGCCGGGTGCCGGGTGCCCCATGTCCGTGCACCGCGGCCGGGCCCCGAAGGCCCGGCCGCGGTGACGTCGACCGGGGCGCCCCGCATCCCCACGCCCCCGCGGCACCCCGGCCGAGTCGCGGGCGGGCGGGACGGTCGTACGGGCAGGTCCAGTCGTACGGGCCGGGTCAGTCGTACGGCACGATGGCGACGGGGCAGGGCGCGTGGTGCAGCGCGGCGTGTGCCACATTGCCGATGCGCGCCGCCATGGGGGCGCGGTGCAGCCTGCGGCCCACGACCAGCAGGTCGGCGCCCTGGGCGGCGTGCACCATCGCCTTGGCGGGGCTCTCGTGCCGTACGGTGTCGATCACGTCGACCCCGGAGAACTTCTCCCGCCAGGGCTCGATCGCATCGTCCAGCCTCTTCTGCATGTCCTTGCCGAGGCGGCGGGCCGCGTTTCCGTTCCCGTTCCGGTGCCGGTGGATCCCGTGCCCGTACGCGTTCACGACCTCCAGGGGGACGCCCCGCGCCGCTGCGTCGGAGAGTGCGAAGTCGAGCAGGGTGTCGGTCGAGTGCCCGAGCTCCAGCCCGACGACGACTCGTCCCGGTTCCGAACCGGGCCGCTCCACCATGCCCAGACCGCGGCGTACCAGCGCTACGGGCCGGTTCGCACGTGCCACGATGCCGAGGCTTGTGTCGCCGAGGAGGAAGCTCTCGATGGTGCCCATCCCGCGTGAACCGAGCACGAGCATCTCGGACCCCGAAAGGGCCCGCATGAGCGAGGGCACGGCCTGCCCGGCGACGAGTTCCTCGATGACCGGCAGGTCGGGGTTGCGCCGGCGGACCTCGGCGTGCGCGTCGTGCACGATCCGTTCCGCCCAGTAGTTCTGCTCGTTCTTCGACGGGGCGTGGTTCTCGTCCTCCGCCAGCAGGACCCAGGCGTGCATCAGGCGCAGGGTGTACCTGCGCCGCGCCGCTTCGTCCGCAGCCCATCGGGCGGCATCCAGGCTCTCGGATGAACCGTCGAGTCCGACGGTGACGATTCGCTCCATGGTGATGGCCTCCGTCTCGAAGCGAAGCGGGAGAGGACGGCGGACTGATCCGCGTCCTTCCAGCGTGCTGTGCACCCCCGTGGCGGCGACAGGGACGTTCGGCCCCCGTCGCCTGCCGTACGGCCCGGCGGGCCACCTGATCAGCGGCCGGGACCTCCCGGATCGGGACCGGGCCGCCGCGGCGGTCGTGGCCGGACGGCACCCCGCAGGAGCGGGCCGCGCGGGCGGCCGTACGCGGGAACCGGGGCCGCAGACAGCACTGGCGGCACCGTTTGTCCTGGTCGTCGGTGCGTGTACCGCGACCGGCGAGGTGATGGACGGCGCGGGGGGAGTTCGCGGCGGGGCCCCCGGTCCGCCACCGGAGGCGTGGCGGACCGGGTGGCCGCCCCTGCGGGACCTTCGGCCCCGTGACGCCTGCCCGCCCGCGACGGACCGTGGGAAGTGGAGACATCGTGCCCCGACTGCTGGGGGAGGCGAGCCGATGAACGCCGAGGGACCGCCGTACGCGTCAGGACCCGGCCCCTTCGGGAAGGGGCATTCGGGCGGCCACGAGGACCCGCACCAGGGACCGAACCCCCTCGTCAGACGCTCCGACCGGGTCCAGGCGTGGGTGGGCAGGCTGATCCTGCTGCTGTTCGTCCTGGGGCTTCCGACGGCGGCTCTTGCGGCCGGCATGGCGGTCCACGCGTCCGAGATGCGCACCGTGCATGCACAGGAGGCCGAACGCCACCAGGTCACCGCCCGTCTGACCTCGGACCCCGACGTCGTCGGAGCCGCAGAGCCCGACACCGGGGACGATCTGCACCATGCGCGCGTCGGCTGGACGGAGAAGGACGGCACGCAGCGCACCGGTACGGCACGGGTGCCGCCGGACGCGCACAAGGACTCCACCGTCCGGATCTGGGTCGACCGCGGCGGCGGCGTCACCACGCCGCCCATGACCTCCGAGTCGGCGGCCGTGACCGCATGGGCGGCGGGCGGCGTGACCGCCGGGGCGGTCGTCGTGCTGGCGATCGGCGCGCGGAGCGGCCTGCGCTGGGTGCTCGACCGGCACCGTTACGCGCAGTGGGACGCCGAGTGGGAGCTGCTGGAGCCCCACTGGTCCCGCCGGCTCCGCGAGGAGTGACGGCGCGAGAGGTGACTGACGGCCCGAGGGTGGCGGGCCGAGGGGTCCCGGACCGAGGGTGACGGGCCGAGGGGTCCCGGGCCGAGGGTGGCGGGCCGAGGGTGACGGGCCGAGGGTCCCGGGCCGAGGGTGACGGGCCGAGGGTGAGGGGCCGAGGGGCGACGAGGCGCGGTGAAGGCCTGAGAGGTGACGAGGCGCGGTGAAGGCCTGAGGGGTGACGAGGCGCACGGGGGGTGACGGCGCACCGACGGTGGCGGCGCGCGGTGGATGGCGGTGCGAGCAGTGACGGCGGTGGACGCTCCACCGGGCGCCCCGGCCACGCCGGTTGATGGCTTCGCGGGCTCCGTGACCGGCGTACGCCTTGATGACGACGGGCCCTAATCCGCCCGGTCCTCGAGCGTGGCGGCGTGATCGGGGACGTACGTCTGCAGTTCCCTGGGCGGACGCTCGTAGCCGGTGGACGCCGGGCGGGGCGGCAGCCGCAGATCCGGCTGGGCGACGGCGCCGTACGGCACGCTCGACAGCAGGTGGGCGAGCATGTTCAGACGGGCGGAGCGTTTGTCGTCGCTCTCCACCACGTACCACGGCGACTCGGGGACGTCGGTGTGCACGAACATCTCGTCCTTGGCCCGCGAGTACGCCTCCCAGCGGGTGATCGACTCCAGGTCCATCGCGGAGAGCTTCCAGCGCCGCGTGGGGTCGTCCAGCCGCTTGCGGAACCGCCGTTCCTGCTCGGTGTCGCTCACCGAGAACCAGTACTTGCGCAGCAGGATCCCGTCCTCGACGAGCATCCGCTCGAAGATCGGGCACTGGCGCAGGAAGAGCTGGTGCTCCTCCGGGGTGCAGAAGCCCATCACGCGCTCGACACCGGCGCGGTTGTACCAGCTGCGGTCGAACAGCACGATCTCGCCCGCGGCCGGGAGGTGCGCGACATAGCGCTGGAAGTACCACTGGGTGCGCTCGCGCTCGGTGGGCACGGGCAGGGCGGCGGTCCGGGCGACGCGCGGATTGAGGTGCTCGGCGAGCCGTTTGATGGTGCCGCCCTTGCCCGCCGCGTCACGCCCCTCGAAGACGACCACGAGCCGGGCGCCCTCGACGCGTACCCACTCCTGCAGCCGGACCATCTCCGTCTGCAGGCGCAGCAACTCCTTCTCGTAGAGCGACTTGGAGAGGCGGGCGTGGCCGCGTCCCCCGGGCGGCGCGGGCTGCTGTGCGCCCTGCTCCGCGCCCCGCGTGTCCTGCGTGTGCCGTGAGTCCTGCGTGTCCCGTGAATCCTGGCCGGAGGTCTTGCCGGACGTCTCGCCTCCGGGCGTCTTCCTGCCGGGCATCGCACTCGCCTCCTCGTCGTTCTCGCCGCCGTCGCCACCTGCGCCGACCGGCCGACGGGACCAGCATGGCCGCTGGGAAGGCCGGGCGCGCGGCGAGCGCACGGGATTCCGCCGGCACGCTCCAGGGGCCGACCGGGCCCGCATCCGAACACAGGTGAAAGGGCGTCATCTTTTTCGCCAACTTTGACATGAGCCTGTCCAATCACTCGGATCTGCTGGCACTCTGCCTTGCGCGCACATCACACCCGCACCGTCTGCTCTGCTCGGGCAGCTCACCCGGCGGCCCGTCCCCCACCGCCCGCGCCACACCGCGCGGCCGTCGCAGAAGGAGTACGCGAGTGAGACGCATGCCTCGATCCGTCCTCGGCGCCATGATCGCCGTGGGCGCCCTGCTCACCACCGGGACACTGGCCGGACCCGCGGGCGCGGCGATCACCGGCCCCGAACGCGTACCGTCCACCGTCCACATCGCCGCGGACAGCTCGGCGGCACAGAAGCGCGTCCAGGAGTTCTGGACGGCCGAGCGGATGCGCGAGGCCCAGCCGCTCGACCTGCTATCCGTCAGCCGCGAGGACCTGCGCGGCCTCTCCTCCTCGGTGCCCACCGGGAAGGCGAAGACCGTCGCCCCCGTCCGGCCGTCCGGGTCGAGCCCGACGGCGTTCCCGAACGGCGGTGGGCCCTGGACCGGCGGCGGCAAGGTGGTCACCACCGCGGGCCGGGTCTTCTTCAGTTACCAGGGCCGTACGGCCTCCTGCTCGGGCAACGCCGTCACGAGCACCAACGGCTCCACCGTCCTCACCGCGGGACACTGCGTGAAGCTGCAGGGCGCCTGGCACACCAACTGGGTCTTCGTCCCCGGCTACCACGACGGACAGGCCCCGCACGGCCGCTGGGCCGCGGCGAAGACGCTGGCCACACCGCAATGGACGGCCACCGAGGACATCAACTACGACGTCGGCGCTGCCGTCGTCAGCCCCCTCGAGGGCAAGAAGCTGACCGATGTGGTCGGCGGCCAGGGCGTCGCCTTCAACACGGGCTACAACCAGGACATGTATTCCTTCGGCTTCCCCGCCGCGGCCCCGTACGACGGCGAGAAGTTCATCCACTGCAGCGGGAAGACCTTCAAGGACTTCCTGCTCTCCCAGGACCACGGCATCACCTGTGACATGACGGGCGGTTCGAGCGGCGGCCCGTGGTTCACCAAGTTCGACGAGAGCACGGGCACCGGCCTGCAGTCGTCGGTGAACAGCTTCAAGTACAACTTCATCACGACCTGGATGTTCGGTCCGGTCTTCGGCAACGACGCCAAGAACCTCTACGAGAAGGCCCAGACCTCCTGACATCCCCGGACCCACCCACGC
Organism: Streptomyces sp. NPDC051776; assembly: GCF_040681345.1. NCBI lineage: Bacteria > Bacillati > Actinomycetota > Actinomycetes > Kitasatosporales > Streptomycetaceae > Streptomyces > Streptomyces sp. NPDC051776. The sequence goes on from NZ_JBFAYQ010000016.1 coordinate 6,065, forward strand.
CGACGCTGCCGCCGTGCCCGTCCGCACGGCGGCAGCGTCCGTCCCGGGCCCTTCGCACGTGGTCGGCGTCGGCCACGACCCGGAGCTGGGCCGGTGCCGCCCCGTGCCGCCGGGCAGGTGGTGCGGGCCGGAGAGACGACGGCCCGGGTCCCCGCGCGTACGGCGGGATCACCCGCGGTGGGTGAGGCGCGGGGGTGGGGGACCGGGCGCACCCTCTGAGCAGGGGCTTCACGGGCCACCGCGGTCCGCCCCGTCCCCGTTTCCGCGAGAGAGCAGGGGGATCCCGTGGCAGAGGACCGGACGTACGACGTCATCATCATCGGCACCGGTGCGGGCGGCGGCACCCTGGCGCACCGGCTGGCTGCCTCGGGGCGGCGGATCCTGCTGCTCGAACGCGGCGGCTACCTGCCCCGTGAGCGCGACAACTGGGAGTCCACCGCCGTCTTCGTGCAGGGCAAGTACCGCGCCGACGAATTCTGGAAGGACCAGCACGGACGCGCCTTCCCCCCGGAGCTCAACTACTACGTCGGTGGCAACACCAAGTTCTACGGCGCCGCCCTCTTCCGGCTGCGCCCCGAGGACTTCGGCGAGCTGCGGCACCAGGACGGCATCTCCCCGGCCTGGCCCATCCGGTACGAGGACCTCGAGCCGTACTACACCCGGGCCGAGCACCTCTACCTCGTGCACGGCCGACACGGCGAGGACCCGACCTGCGGCCCGACCAGCGCCCAGTACGCCTATCCGCCCGTGCAGCACGAGCCGCGGATCCAGCAGCTCAGCGACGATCTGGAGAAGCGGGGCCTGCACCCGTTCCACCTGCCGATCGGCGTCAACCTGACCCAGGACGAGTACGGGCGTGCCACCCGCAGCAGTGTGTGCATCCGCTGCGACCGGGTCGACGGCTTCCCGTGCCTGGTGAACGGCAAGTCCGACGCCCAAGTGATCTGTGTGGACCCGGCCCTGGAGCACGACAACGTCGAACTGGTCACCCACGCCCATGTGCAGCGGCTGGAGACCGATCCCACGGGACGTACCGTCACCGATGTCGTCACCACCGTCGGTGAGCCGGGCGGCACGGCCTCGACGGTGACCTACCGCGGCCACATCGTGGTGGTGGCGTGCGGGGCCCTCAACTCCGCTCTGCTGCTGCTCCGTTCCGCTGGCGAGAGGCACCCGAACGGGCTGGCCAACAGCTCGGACGTGGTGGGCCGCCACTACATGCGCCACAACAACCTCGCCCTCATGGCGGTGTCGAAGGAGCCGAACGACACCAGGTTCCAGAAGACGCTCGCCATGAACGACTGGTACCTGGGATCGGACGACTGGGACTTCCCGCTGGGCGGTATCCAGATGCTCGGCAAGTCCGACGCCGATCAGATCCATGGCGAGGCCCCGCGCTGGGCAGGCGCCCTCTCGCCGGACATGCCCTTCGAAGTCCTCGCCCACCACGCAGTCGACTTCTGGCTCTGCGGCGAGGACCTGCCGGCGCCCGAGAACCGGGTGACCGTGGACAAGGACGGCGGCGTGCGCCTCGCGCTGGACGAGCAGAACAACACCGCCGGCGTCGAACGGCTGCGCCACAAGCTGCAGAGCATGCTCGGCCACCTCGGCATGCACGAGCACCATCTGCTGCCGCACAGCCTCTATCTGCACAAGAACATGCCGATCGGGGCGACCGCGCACCAGGCCGGAACCGTACGCTTCGGGACCGACCCGCGCAGCTCCGCGCTCGATGTCCACTGCAAGGCCCACGACCTCGACAACCTCTACGTCGTGGACACCAGCTTCTTCCCGAGCATCGGGGCCGTGAACCCGTCGCTGACGGCCATGGCGAACGCGCTGCGCGTCGGCGACCACATCACGGACCGTCTGAGCTGACCGTCCGCGCTGATCTCCTGCCCCGACCGATTGCCCAGGCCGATTGCCCCGGCCTCCTGCCCCGACCGATTGCCCTGATTGCCCGAGGCGGCCGGCTGCCCCCGTGTTGGGCCGTTGGCCTTAAGGCCGATCGCCCAGGCGGGCGAATGGGGGCGCGCGCACCGGGCCGTGGTCCCCGCCGCGCGCCGCCGCCCGTGGTTTCTTCACCGTGGACAGATGCGGCGAGACTCCGCTTTCCGCCGGTGAGGAGACACGAGTTGAGTACCAGCACGCGCGAAGCCCGCCCGCAGATCCCCGCCACCCTGCTCAAGGGACAGAAGGCGCTGGTGACCGGAGCCAATTCCGGGATCGGCAAGGCCACCGCCATCGCGCTCGGCCGCGCGGGCGCGGACGTCGTCGTGAACTACGTCGCCGACCGGGCCTCCGCGGACGTCGTCGTCAAGGAGATCGAGAGCTTCGGCGTACGGTCCTACGCCCACGAGGCCGATGTGTCCCAGGAGGACCAGGTCGTCTCCATGATCGGGCGCATGGTCGAGGAGTTCGGGACCATCGACATCCTCGTCGCGAACGCCGGACTCCAGCGCGACGCCTCTCTCACCGACATGTCGCTGGCCCAGTGGGAGAAGGTCATCGACGTCAATCTCACCGGCCAGTTCCTCTGCGCGCGGGAAGCGGTGAAGGAATTCCAGCGGCGCGGCGTCGTCCCTGACGTCTCCCGCTCCGCCGGGAAAATCGTCTGCATGAGCTCGGTGCACCAGGTCATCCCCTGGGCCGGGCACGTGAATTACGCCTCGTCCAAGGGCGGGGTGCAGATGATGATGGAAACCCTCGCACAGGAACTGGCCCCGCAGCGGATCCGGGTGAACGCGGTCGGGCCGGGCGCCATCAAGACCCCCATCAACCGCGACGCCTGGGAGACAGGAACCGCCCAGGAGGCCCTGCTCCGGTTGATCCCGTACGGCCGCATCGGCGACCCCGACGACATCGCGAACGCCGTCGTCCTCCTCGCGTCCGACCTGCTCGACTACGTCGTCGGCACCACGCTCTTCGTGGACGGCGGCATGACCCTCTTCCCCGGCTTCGCGACCGGCGGCTGAGGGGACGTCGAGACGAAGGCCGTCACGAGAGCGAGGACCGGCACGAGGGCCAGGACCGGCAGGAGGGCGCCGTGTTGCAGGATCATGTGTCACCCCGTCATGTCGTGATCGTCGGAGGCGGGTTCGCCGGGCTGTTCGCCGCCAGAGCCTTCCGCAACTCCCCGGTCGCCGTGACCCTCGTCGACCGCTGCGCCCACCATCTCTTCCAGCCGCTGCTCTACCAGTGCGCGTCCGGCATCCTGTCCGAAGGCCAGATCGCCCGCCCGCTGCGCGCCGTCCTCCGCGGCCACGACAATGTGCGCTGCCTGATGGCCGAGGCCACCGGTGTGGACGTCCCGGGCCGCGTCGTGCACGCCGAGCGCCCCGACGGCGAACCGGTCACCCTCCCGTACGACGACCTCATCGTGGGAGCGGGCGTACGGCAGTCCTACTTCGGCCACGACGCGTTCGCCCGGTACGCCCCCGGCATGAAGACCCTCGACGACGCCCTCGACATCCGCCGCCGCATCTACCGCGCCTTCGAACTCGCGGAGGCGAGCACGGATCCCGAGGAGCAGGGGCACTGGCTCACCTTCGCCCTCGTAGGAGCCGGGCCGACCGGAGTCGAACTGGCCGGACAGATCCGGGAGATCGCGACCCGCACCATCGAGCGTGAGTTCTCCGCCATCGACGCCGGTCGCGCCCGGGTACTGCTCTTCGAAGGCGGTGACGCGGCTCTCGGCTCGTTCGGGCCCACGCTGTCCGGGCGCGCCGAACGCACCCTGCGCCGTATCGGCGTCGAACTGCGGCTGCGGACCGTGGTCACGGACGTCGACGCCACGGGCCTGACCGTACGAGGGAATGACGGCGCCACCGAGCGCATCGGTGCCGGAACGGTGCTGTGGACGGCGGGAGTTCAGGCGCCTCCGCTCGCGGACGCCCTGGCGAAGGCGACCGGGGCGGAACAGGACCGGTCCGGGCGGATCGTCGTCGACCCGTATCTGACGATTCCCGGGCACCCCGAGATCCGCGTCGTCGGCGACATGATGAGCCTGGACAAGCTGCCCGGACTGGCGGAGGTCGCCATGCAGTCGGGGTGGTACGCCGCCCGGCAGATCCGGCACAGCGTGGAGCGCAGGACAGGGGCCCCGCGGCCCTTCCGCTACCGCGACTTCGGCAGTGCCGCGTACATCACGCGCGGCCGGGCCGTTGTGAAGGCCGGACCGGTCCGGGTGTCGGGGTTCCTCGGCTGGCTGATCTGGCTGTTCATCCACATCGCGTTCCTCACCGGCTTCCGCAGCAGAATCGGGGCCGTACTCACCTGGTTGGTCGCCTTCTCCTCGGGCACCCGCCGGGAACGCGCCTTCGTCTCGTGCCCCACCGACGGACGGCCGGCCGCGGACGACGGACCATCGGACGGCGGTGGACGGAACGAGGCGGAACGGCACGGTGCCGCCCCGCGCGACACCGCCGGGCGACCGGATCCCGCGGGGCAGAATTGAACGCCGCAGCCGTGCTGTCTGCCGCCACGCCCGAACAGCTGCTGCCCGCCCGCGAGTTGATGGCCTTCACACTCGTGTCGCACATCATCCTGGTGCCCTTCGGTGTCGCCCTGCCGTGCCTCACGCTGCTCATGCACTACCGCGCGCTGCGCCGCGACGACGCCGTCGCTCTCCTGCTGGCGCGCCGCTGGTCCGCCGTCATGGCGGTCCAGTTCGCCGTCGGCATCGTGACGGGCACGGTGCTGTCCTTCGAATTCGGCCTGCTGTGGCCGGGCATGATGGGGCGCTGGGGCGACGTCTTCGGGATCGGATTCGGTGTCGAGGCATGGGCGTTCTTCCTCGAGTCGATCCTGATCGCCATCTATCTCTACGGCTGGAAGCGCCTCAAGCCCTGGACGCACTTCCTGCTCGGCCTGCCACTGCCCGCCGCCGCGCTGATGGGGGCCTTCGGAATTCTCGCGGCGAATTCGTGGATGAACACCCCCCGCGGCTTCACCCTCGGCGCATCCGGCCGCCCCGTCGGCGTCGACCTCCGCAGAGCCGTGTTCACCCCGATGTTCGGGCCGCAGTACTGGCACTTCGTCGTCGCCATGCTCATCACGGCCGGATTCGTGGTCGCCGGTGTCTACGCCGTCGGATGGCTGCGCGGCCGCCGGGACCGCTACCACCGGCTCGGATTCACTGTGCCGTTCACCGTCGCCGCCGTCCTGGCCCCCATTCAGTTCATGGTCGGCGACTCCATCGCCCGCTCGGTCTTCCACAAGCAGCCGGTCAAATTCGCGGCCGCCGAACTCGTCTGGAGAACCGACACCCATGTCCCCGAATACCTCTACGGCCGCATGCACCCCGACGGCAGCGTGACGGGCGGCATCAAGATCCCGCAGCTCGATTCGATCCTCGCCGGGTTCAGCCCCGCCACCAAGGTCACCGGACTCAGCTCCGTCCCCGCCACTCACCGCCCGACGGCCACTCAGGCGACCATCGCCCACTGGGCGTTCGACACCATGGTGGTGATCGGCTCCCTGCTCGTCCTGCTCGCCCTCTGGTACGCGTGGTGCTGGTGGCGGAAGCGCGATCTGCCGGTCTCGCGCTGGTTCTTCCGCTGCGCCGCCTGCGCCGGCGTCGCCTCCGTCGTAGCGGTGGAGTGCGGCTGGATCACCACGGAGGTCGGCCGCCAGCCCTGGATCGTCTACGAGGTCATGCGGGTCTCGGAGGCCGTGACCACCACACGCGCCGACGCGTTGTGGGCCGCACTGGGCGTCGTCATCGTCGTCTACATCGCCGTGTTCGGCGCCCTCCTCGCGGTGCTGCGGAGGATGAGCGCGCGCTGGCGGGTCGCGGACGAGGGCTTCGCCATGGCCCGCCCGGCGGAGGCCCCGGAGAGCCGCACACCGTACGGTCCCCGTCCCACGGCGGCGCCCGCCCCGCCCACGGGGGCGCGCCATGATTGACGACATCGTCGCCTGGGTACTGCTGACGGCCGTGGCCGCGTACGTCTGCGGCGGCGGCACGGACTACGGCGCCGGGTTCTGGGACCTGCTCGCCGGGGGCGCGGACCGGGGCCGGCGACCGCGATGGCTGATCGACCACGCCATGGCCCCGGTATGGGAAGTGAACAACGTCTGGCTGATCTTCGTCTTCGTGCTCATGTGGACCGGCTTCCCGGTCTTCTACCAGACCGTCTTCACCGCGATGTGGCTGCCGCTGGTGCTCGCCGCCGTAGGGCTGGTGCTGCGTGGCGCTGGATTCGCCCTGCGCAAGCCGACGCGGAGGGTGGCGGGACGCCGCGTCTACGGGGCGATGTTCGCCGTCTCCTCCCTGCTCACCCCGTTCTTCCTGGGCGCCGCGGTCGGCGGTGTGGCCACCGGACAGGTGGGACCGGGGACCGAGGCGTCGGCACACGCCTGGCAGAACCCCACATCGGTGATCGCCGGGCTGCTGTCCGTCGGGGCCAGTGCTTTCCTCGGCGCCGTGTTCCTGGCCGGTGACGCCCGGCGCTTCGGGGCCGCCGATCTCGTGGGCTACTTCCGGGCGCGGGCCCTCGCCGCTCTGGCGGCTCTGGCCGTCCTCGCGCTCATCGGCCTCCGTGTCACCCGCGACGATGCGAGCCATGTCCATCAGGGGCTCACCAGCGGTGCCGGGCTCGTTTTCGTGGTCATCGCGGCGGTGTGCGCCGTGGCCACCGCCGCGCTGCTCGCCCGCGGACTGACCACGTGGTCCCGGGTCACCGCGGTCGCCGCGGTGGCGCTGACCGTGCTCGCCTGGGGCCTCGCCCAGCGCCCGTATCTGGTGCCGACCTCGCTGACCGTGGCCGAAGGGGCGGGCGCGGACACCACCTTGCGCTGGCTGATGCTCGTCGCCCTCGTCGCCGTCGTGCTCATCGGGCCGCCCCTGGCGCTGCTCTACCGGCTGGACGCGCGCGGCGCCCTGCAGCCCCTCACCGACGAGGAGCTGCAGCAGCAGCCCTGACGAACACGCCCTCCAAAGGGCCCGTGGGACAGGCCCCATGGGCTGACGCTCTACGCCGCTTCGGCCGGGAGCCGCCCCGTGCCAACCGCCTCGACGAGCGCTTGGTGGTCGCGTTCGTTCTGGTCCGCGTAGCTCTCCGCGAACCGCACCATGGCCCGGTCGAAGACATCGCCGCGGCCCAGATAGCCCGCGATCGCGATGCGGTCGCCCGAGCGGGCGTGCGCGCGGGCCAGGGTGGCCCCGCACAACTCGGCGAACCGGCTCATCGCGTACGGCTCCATGGTCTGTGGCTGCGCAACGCCTTTCCAGTCGCGCAACTGCCGGACGTAGAAGTCACGTTTCCTGCCGTCGATGCCGACCGCGCGCTCCCAGCCGAGGAAGATGTCGCTCGCGGCCTGCATCAGCCGCTGCCCGGTGACCACCCGCTGCCCCTGGTTGGTGTACCGGCTCGCGCGGGCGTACGGGGCGAGCACCGAGGTGTCCGCCTCCTTGGCCTGCAGCAGCAGCGGGTCCTCATCGTCCTTTCCGAGCATCAGGACGACCCAGCAGCGGGTGCCGACGCTGCCGACCCCGACGACCTTGCGGGCCACGTCCGCGAACCGGTACTGCTCCAGCAGATGTCGGTGGTCGGCGCGGAGGCTGTGGCTGTAGCGCTCGATCAGTTCGCGGATCGCGGACTCCAGCCTGTGGTGCTGCACATCGGGGAGCAGATCGGCGAGCGGCACGACCAGGGGCGGGTCGGGGGCGATCCGGCGCTCGCCGTCGATGTCCTCCGTCAGCTTCCCGAAGGCCTGCAGGGTGTCGTGGGACCGCGCAGTGTCCAGGGCGCGTGCGAGTCGCTTGCGGGTGGTCCTGTCGAGCTGGTCGTCCACGGTCGCCCGGATCTCGTCGGTGTCGAGCCGGGCGTACCAGACGTCGAGATTGCGCATGCCCGCGTAGAGGCCCATCTGTTCGCGGTATCTGCGGACGGCGGTGAGGACGACGGAGGATCGTTCGGCGTTGGAGAAGCCGTTCTCCCGCCCGGCGATGACCAGGCTCGTCACCAGCCGTTTGACGTCCCACTCCACCGGGCCGGGCAGCGTCTCGTCGAAGTCGTTGATGTCGAACATCAAGTGCCGCTCGGGCGAGGCGAGGAGGCGGAAGTTGAGCATGTGTGCGTCACCGCAGAGCTGCGCCGTCAGCTCCGTCCGCGGTGTCGTGGCCAGATCAGCGGCCATGATCGCGGCGGCCCCGCGGTAGAAGCGGAACGGCGACTCCAGCATCCGGCCGTAGCGGATCGGCACCAGCTCCGCGACGCGCGTGGCCGACTGGCTCTCGATGATCTCCAGCGGGTCCGGCCGGTCGGGCGAGGGCTCGAACTCGCCGTGGGCGCTGCGGGGTACCACGGCGCGTACCGCCTTCCCGCGCGCGGCGCGCTCCTGCGGGGTCGGCGGAGGCGCGGGCTGCCGCTCGGAACGGGTTGCGGCGGCGGAGCGCAGGGCAGGCGCGGGGCGCAGCGGGGTGTACCCCGAGCCCGGGCCGCTCTTGCGCGCGTCAGTTCCGTGACCGGCCATGACTCGCTCCTCGGGGCTCGAGAACCTGGCCGTCGTCGGGTGGGCCGACCGGCGGTCTTCGACGATTTCACGGTGGCACACCTTGGCTGCGGCCGCATGGTGCGCTCACCGTGGGTACGGGGGCGGCTACGGGAGCGGGGTTGCCGTGCCGGTCCGCGGTTGTGGCCTGCCGAGGACTCACCGGGGCGGACCCCGCGGACCCACCGGGGCGCGGACTGCCGCGGATCCATCCGGGGCGCGGACCGCGCGGTCCTGCGTGAGAAGACGGCGCGGGCCTACGGGTGCAGGCCGGTGGCGCGTACGTTCCACCGGCCTCCCTTCCCGACGAGCTGCGTGACGGCCAGCGGCGGTACGTCGATGCGCCAGAACGCCTCAGGGGGCGCCGACAGGGCATGGAGCACCGCCATGCGGACGACTCCGGGCTCGGCCACGGCGACTGTCCGGGCGCGCCGGTGGTTCTCCCCACCCTCCAACCGGGCGGAGGACGCGAGGGCGTCCATCCGGTCGAGCCATGCCGCGATACGAGCCGCGAAGTCGAAGCGGGACTCGCCGTCCGGAGGCTCGGCGGACGGGTCCTGGCACCATGCGGTGAACGCCGCCTGCTCGTGCTGAAGGACATCGGAGAGGCTGCGGCCCCGCCATGTGCCCATGTCGCAGTCTCGCAGGGCGGGTTCGTCGGCGGCCTGCAGAAGACCGAGGGCGTCGGCCGTCTGGCGGCAGCGCGTCGAGGGTGCCGTCAACTGGCGCCACCGGTCCGCGGGCAGGTGGGCGGCCGCGGCGCGCGCCGCCGCGAGTCCGCGGTCGTCGAGCACGCTGCCGTCGTCGAACCGTGTCTCGCCGAGGGCGCCACTGGTTGCGGGAGTGATCAGGGTCAGTCGAAGAGTGATGGGAGATGTCCTTACGCCGGGGACGTCGTCTCGCTGTGACGCGTACGGGGTGGCGCGGCCGTCCGGGAGGCGGGTGTGCCGTGATGCTACTGAATCGGCGTGATGCCAGTGAATCGGTGGTGACGTGCGTCACCGTCGGCAGCGGTGCTGGGCGGTGGCCGGGACCCTGTTGCCCGTACGTGGAGGCGCCGTTGCCCGTGTGTGGAGGCGGCGGCCGGGACCGTCGTCCCGGGGTGGGCGAGCACTTGTCGTCCCACGCGCGATGGCGGTGGTCCGGAGCGTTGGCCGATGGCCGGTGTTGGCTGGTCGGACCAGTGGCTGTACCGTCGGGTCCACTAGGACGACGGTGCGTTCGGAAGTCCGGTGCAAGTCCGGCACGGTCGCGCCACTGTGTGCCGAGCGGCCGCATCTCGCCGAGAGGCGCCCGCCGGTGAGTCAGACCCACGCGCCGTCGTCGCGTGCTCCACACGATGACGGGACGCGTGTTCCCGAGGAGGTCTCGCCATGGCCCAGTCCGCCGTTGCCCCAACGCCCCTTTCGCCGCCCGCCGTAGCACCGTTGCCGATCCGGGCGATCCTGCCCTGGGCCGCCTTCGTCGGCGTTCTGATGCTCGTCCTGCTGTACTTCGTCGGCGCCGAGCAGGGGGTCTTCGCCGTGTTCGCCGGCGAGGGCGTCCACGAGTGGGTGCACGACGGCCGGCACCTGCTCGGCTTCCCCTGCCACTGAGTGGGGAAGCGCACACATGAACTCCGTCACCATCCGCGCCCTGTTGGTGCGCGGCATGATCGCGGGCGTCATCGCCGGTGTCCCGGCCTTCGCGCTCGCGTATCTCATCGGCGAACCCTCCGTCGACGCCGCCATCGCCTATGAGGAGTCCCACTCCCACGAGCACGGCGGCGTGGAACTGGTCAGTCGTTCCGTGCAGTCGACGGCGGGCCTGGCCACCGGCACCCTGGTGTTCGGCATCGCCGTCGGCGGCATCGCCGCGCTGGCGTTCTGCTTCGCCCTGGGGCGGATCGGTCGCTTCGGGCCGCGGGCGACAGCGGCGCTCGTGGCCGGAGGGGCTTTCGTCACCACCTGCCTCGTGCCGTTTCTCAAGTACCCGGCGAACCCGCCCGCTTCGACCGATGCCGAGACGCTCGACCAGCGCACCGCGCTGTTCTTCCTGATGATCGCGCTCACCGTCCTGCTGGGCGTCGGCGCGGTCATCCTCGGGCGGCGGCTCGCTCCGCGCCTCGGCAACTGGAACGCGTCGATCACGGCATCGGCGGCCTTCGTGGGGGTGGTCGCGCTCGCGATGGTGTTCCTGCCCGTGGTCGACGAGACGCCCGCCGACTTCCCGGCCACCGTGCTGTGGGAGTTCCGGATGGCGGCGTTCGCCATCCAGGCACTGCTGTGGGCCGGATTCGGCCTGCTCTTCGGGTACTTGGCCGAGCGGGTCCTCGTACCGCGCAAGGAGCGCGCCGAGAGCGGGGCCGCGGACGGTTCGCCGCAGCAGGAGTCGGCCGCCTCGCCAGCGAGCTGAGCCGTAGGGAGGGAAGGATTCGTACGGAAAGCTCGCAAGAAGGCTCGTACTTACGCAGAGGGGACCCGCCGGGGGCGCGACCGGCGGGTCCCGTCGTATCCGGGGGAGCTTGTGGCGAACCTCGGCGGGCTCGGCACTAGGTCTCCTCCGGCGCGAGCAGCGCCGTCTGGATCAGGCGGCTTCCGGCGCGCCGGTCCACGAACTGGCCCCGGCCCGGCGGAAGCGGACGCGCCCGCACGCCGAACAGCTCCCCCTCCTCCTTGGTGCCGGACATGATGAGCGCGGGTGTGCCCATCTCCCGCAGGCGTTGCATGAGCGGGTGGTACATCGCCCGTCCTGCGCCGGCGAACCTGCGGGCGAGGATGAGGTGGAAGCCGATGTCCCGCGCCATGGGCAGCAGGTCGGCCAGAGGTTGCAGCGGGTCCCCCGAGGCGGTGGTGACGAGGTCGAAGTCGTCGACGAGTAGATAGAGATCGGGCCCGGTCCACCAACTGCGCGACCGGAGCTGTTCCGGCGTCATATCCGTTCCCGGCAGGCGTTGTTGCAGTGCCTGGACGACGTCGTTGATGTCGCGGCCGAGCGCCGATGAGGACGCGATGTACAGGATGCGGTGCTCGGTGACGGCGGTGTCGAGCAACGAGCGGCGGTAGTCGACGACCATCAGCCTGGCCCGCTCCGGCGGCAGTGAGGTGACCAGTCCTTCGGCGATGAGGCGCAGAAGGTTGGACTTGCCGCACTCGCTGTCTCCCAGGACCACGAAGTGCGGATCCTTGGCGAAGTCGAGGTGCACCGGTGCCAGGGACTCCTCGTCGGTGCCGATGACGATGCGGTCGCCGGAGGGCGCGGGCAGCATGTCCGCGGGCAGCACATCGGGCAGCAGCCGTACGGGCGGGGCGGGCGGTCCGGCCCAGGCGCGCGCCACTTCCGTGACGAGGCTCTCGACGGCGGCCGCCAGCCCCTCGTCCCCCGCTCCGCCGTCGATCCTCGGCAGCGCCGCGAAGAAGTGCGCACCGTCCGGGGCCAGTCCGCGGCCCGGCTGTCCCTCGGGGACGGCGGCCGCGGCGTGCTGGTCGATGGAGGAGTCGCGGGTATCGCCGAGACGGAGTTCCAGGCGTACGGGGAACAGGTCCTGGGCGGCCGGCCTGACCTGCATCCAGCGGGTGGCGGTGATGACGGCATGGATGCCGTGGGCATGCCCGCGCGCGGCCAGATCGATGACGGCGGGCTCCAGATCCTCGTAGGTCTCGCGCAGGACCGCCCAGTTGTCGACGACGAGGAAGACATCGCCGTACGGATCGCCGGAACTCTCGTCGGCCCCGGTGGTTCCGTGTCGCCGCCGCCAGGGGGCGTGGGTGTCCGAACCCGGCTCGGCCGCCTCCCGCTGCCGCCGGTCCAGCAGCGCCGTCATCTCGGCCACCGTCCTGCGCACCTGGTCGGGCTGGAGGCGGGAGGCAACTCCGCCGACGTGCGGCAGGCCGCTCAGGCTCTGCAGGCTGCCGCCGCCGAAGTCGAGGCAGTAGAACTGTACTTCGCGCGGCGTGTGCGTCAGCGCGAGCGAACAGACGAGCGTACGCAGCAGGGTCGACTTGCCGCTCAACGGGCCGCCCACGATCGCGAGATGCCCGGTCCGCTCCGAGAAGTCCACGTCCAGCACATCGCGGCGCTGGTGGAACGGGCGGTCGACCACTCCGGCGGGGACGCGCAGATGACCAGGGGCGTGCGGCATCTGACCGGGGGCGTGCGGCACCGGCGGTTCGCCGCTGCCCGAACGCCAGGTGCGGACGGGAAGCAGACCGTCGAGTGTCGGCGGTGCGTCCAGCGGCGGCAGCAGGACCTGATGGGCGACGGGGCCCCGCCCCGCGAGCCGGTCGATCACCGTCTCGTAGACCGTCTCCTCGCTCCCCGGCCGGACGGGACCGGAGACGTACGGGGCCTGGAAGCGCGTCATGCTGTCGACGCCGACCTTGAGATATCCCCCGCCGGGCTGTGCGGGCAGCGTGTATGCGTCGGGGGTGCCGATGGCCGCCCGCGACCCCGCCGCCGAGCCCGTCCGCAGGGCGATCCGGTACGAGAGGTGGGTGTCCAGCCCCCTCAGCACATCCTCCTCGACCCGCTGGGCCGAGAGCAGGAGGTGGATGCCGAGCGACCGCCCGACGCGACCGATCGCGATGAACAGATCCTGGAACCTCGGTTGGGCCACGAGGAGTTCGGAGAACTCGTCGACGACGACGAAGAGCGCGGGCAGCGGATCAAGGTGCGCTCCGGCGGCACGGGCCTTCTCGTAGTCGGTGCGCGAGGCGTAGTTGCCCGCATTCCGCAGCACATTCTGACGACGCTGCAACTCGCCGTACAGCGCGGAGGACAGGCGCTCGGTGAGGGAGAGTTCGGACTCCAGGCCGGTGACGACCGCCGTGACGTGGTGGAGACGGTCGAGGTCGGAGAACGTGGCGGCACCCTTGAAGTCGAGCAGGAAGAAGTTGACGTCCTCGGGGGAGTGCTGCGACGCCAGCCCCAGGACCAGGGTGCGCAGCAGCTCCGACTTGCCGGATCCGGTCGCTCCGAGCAGCAGGCCGTGCGGGCCCCAGCCGCCGTCCGACGCGGCCTTGGGATCGAGGAGGACGCGCTTGCCGGTCGGGTCGACGCCGAGGGGCGCGGTCAGTTGGCGAGCCGGCGGCCGGGGAGTCCAGGCCGGTACGGGAAGGCCGGACCCCTGGGGCCCGACGCCCAGCGGGGCGGTGCCCGGCCGGCCGGCGTCCAACAGGGCCGTCGGCGGCGGATCGGTGCCAGGCAGGTCCGCGGCGAACGGGTCCTCGTCCAGCCGGTCCACGTCCAGCGGATCTGCCTCCGCCATGGCCCCGTCCACCGGCGTGGTGCCGGTCGGCACGGAGCCCACCCGCGTGGTGCCCGTCGGCGCGGTGCCCACCGGCGTGGTGCCGGTCGGCGCGGTGCCCGTCGGCGTGCTGACTTCCGGCGTGGTGCCCGTCGGCACGGAGCGCGGAGCGGCGGCGCGCAGCGGGTCCACGTCCAGCAGGTCCATGAAGCCGGGGCCTGTGGCGGTGGGAGCCGGGCTGGTGTCCAGCGGCGCCGCCTTGGGCCCGGCCCAGGACTCGGCCACCCGCACGACGAGGCGGTCCAGTCCGGCGGCTTCGTCGTCGAAGGCCGTCGCGGCCGCGCCCATCCTTCCTGTGCCGCTCATGTCGCCCGCGCCCCCGCCGGACGCCGCTTCGTCCTCCGTCCGCGGGTCCGCCAGGGTCGGCAGCGCGATGCGTACGTACCGCCGGCCCCGCGTCAGACCGAACCCCGGCCCGCCGGGCGGGATGCCGCCGGCGAGTTCCGCGTCGATGCGCGACTCCTGAGGGTTGGCGAGCGCCAGCTCGATCCAGGTGCTCAGGTGCAGCGCCAGGTCCTCGGGGAAGTCCTGCCAGCGGCCGGCCGAGACCGCGAGATGCACCCCGTAGTACGCGCCCTGCTGGGCGACGCGGAGCACCTGACGGGCGAGTTCGGGGTACCGGGTCTCGAAGTCCCGCCAGGAGTCGATGAGAAGAAAAATCTCCCCGTGGCGCTCCGCCGGCAGCTCACCCCGCATCCGGCGGGCACGGAACATCCGGGGTGAGCGGATGCGCAGGGCCGCGCACAGTTGCTCGCGCCGGTCCAGTGTGGCCGTGACGCCCTCGACCAGCTCGCGGACCTCCCAGCCCTCCGCGTAGTCCGCTACCTTGCCCATGTGCGGGAGGCCCCTCAGGCGCGCCAGGCCGTCCGGCTCCCCGTGCAGGGCGTAGATCTGCATCTCCTCGGGCGAATGGGTGAGCGCCAGCGAGCAGGCCAGGGTCCGCAGGACTGAGGTCTTGCCGCTCCACATCCCGCCGACGACACCGACATGCGCCGCGCCCCCCGACAGGTCCACGGTGAGCGTCTCCTGCAGGCCCTGGGCGGGGTCGTACATACGGCCGATCGGCACGGCGAACGTGCCGTTGGGGGGCCAGTCGGGAGCGCACAGACCGCGCTGCTCGGTCGGCACGAGAGCGGGGAGCAGCTCGCCGAGCGGCAGTCCGTCCACGGCGAACGGGTCGGCGTCCGTACCCGCTCCGCGGTGCCACAACGCTGCTTTGGCGACGGGGATGTTGCCCTGGACGCCTGAGGTGAACTCGGTCGGCGTCTGCGGAACGCCGGTCTCCCGCACATGGGCCTGGATGTACGCGAAGAGCTCGTGGGCGGTGATCACACCGTCGTTGTCCGCATCCGCACGCCCGGTGCTCAGACCGTCCACGATCGCCTCGGTGAAGACCGAGCGGAACGGGCCCGATCGGTGCTTCATCTGCTCGCCCTCGTAAGCGAATTCGAGGACGTCAGAGGCCGCCATCACATAGGTGCCCTTGCCCGCCGCCTGTGCGGTCAGCTCCTCGGACTCCGCCGCGAACGGCTCCATGCCCTGCACGAACGCGCCGCCGTAGCAGCAGTCCAGCAGCAAGATCTTGCCGGAGGCCCGGCAGCGGCTCATCTGCTCCTCGACGAACCGGGCGGACACCGCGGTGGAGTCCGGCAGTTCGCGGCGCGTCCTCACCGTGGTGAAGAACAGCCGTCCGTGCTTGTCGCGGATGCCGTGACTGGAGAGGTAGAGCAGCAGGGTGTCGGAGGCCGCGCGGTTCCGGAAGAACTCCTCGACGTGCTCCTCGACCGACGCCTTCGACTCGTTCACCAGCATGGTGACGCGGTCGAAGTAGCCGATCGACGGATCGTCGAGGAGTGCGCCGAGGCGGCGGGCGTCCTGGGCGGGGGAGCGCAGGAGCCGCAGCCCCGGATCCACGTACTCGGTCGTCGCGACGAGCAGCGCGGCTCGGGTCACGACGGGCTCCGGTCACCATGTGCCTGGCGCCGCGCGCCGAAGGGTGCGGAGCGGTCCGCGCGCCTCCGGCGCACAGCGCGGCGGGCGGTGGTGGTCACCGGCCGTCGGAGCGGCGCTCGATCCAGGCTTCGATGAGCGCCCGCTGCTCGGCCGGGGACAGCGCCTCGACGATCAGGGAGTCGTCGCCCTCGGTGAGTTCGACCCGGCGAGCCTCGGCGCGCTTGCGCCACTCGGCGACCAGCCCGACCAGCGCCTGCAGCGCGGCGCGCGAGAAGACACCGCTGACGATCAGCGTCCCTATGGTCACCACGGTGCCGCTCTTGGCGCCCTCGGGCAGGGTCTGCACCTCGGGCCGTTCCACGGTGTCCGCGGCGTCGAGCAGCGCGAGCTCCTGCTCCAGACTCCGGGTGAGCTCGTCCAGCTCCTGCAGGTCGATCCCGTCGGACTCGATGACCACCGAAACCTTCATCGCCCCCATGAGACCGCCCGTTCCCATCTCGCCCGAATGTCAAGCCTGTTGAAGCCATCTAACAGCACCGGATGTGCCTCATACCACCCGCGGCCCGGCGTGGCGCGTGGTCGGCTCCCGCCGTTCCGGCACGGCCCGCTGCGATGGGCGGACACCTGAACACCCGTAAGAAGAAGGGGACTTCGCTCCGCAGGCGGCGGGCGCCGGTCACCAGGGGTGCCGGAAGGCGGCGAATGGTTCACCAGTGCCCGAGACCGTTGAACTGCACACGGCTTCCGGGGCCGTTCGTCCCGTCCCTGCCTCCTCCTGTGCCTCTGGCGCACGGACGACGTCGCTGGACTCCCCGCGTTCCAGGACCACTTGCTGCGCGGGAGCGCCTCGCCGAACCTGCTGACCGAGACCGACGCGGTGCGGTGGGTGCAGGCCAGCTACGGGGCTGGGCGAAGGGGAACGGGCGCTTCGTGGCCTGCCGGCCGTGCCGGGCCGCGCCCGTGCCGCCGTGGTCCGGGCGCCGCACATCCCCCCGTCACTCGGGCCCGTCACGCGACCCCGTCACTCGGGCCCGTCACGCGACCCCGTCACTCGGGCCCGTCACGCGGTCCCGTACCGGGTGGGTGGATCGCCCCGGTCGTATCCGTCAGCGCCGCGCCGCTGCCGCCCCAGCGCAGGGCGACGATCTCCGCCGCGATCGAGACGGCGACCTCCTCGGGCGTACGGGCGCCGAGGTCCAGGCCGATAGGCGAGCGCAACCGCGCGAGCTCCGCGTTCCCAAGTCCCGTATCCCGCAACTGCTTCAGCCGGTCGTCGTGCGTACGGCGGCTGCCCATCGCACCGACGTACGCGGCCGGGGAGCGCAAGGCCACATCCAGCAGCGGCACGTCGAACTTGGGATCGTGGGTGAGCACGCAGATCACCGTCCGCTCGTCGGTGACGGTGCCGCGCAGATAGCGGTGCGGCCAGTCCACGACGACCTCGACGTCCCCGGGGAAGCGCTTCGGCGTCGCGAAGACCGGACGCGCGTCGCAGACGGTGACCCGGTAGCCCAGGAAGCCGCCGATGCGGGCCACGGCCGCGGCGAAGTCGATCGCGCCGAACACCAGCATTCGCGGAGGCGGGGCGAACGACTGCAGGAAGACGGTGACGTCGTCCTCGCGCCGCTCCCCGCGCGCCCCGTAGTGCCGTTGCCCGGTCGCGCCCTGCGCCAACTCGCCGCGGGCGTCCGCTGAGACGGCCGCGTCCAGGCCGCCCGAACCGAGGGTCCCGGACACCCGCTCCGGCCAGACCGCCAGCGTCGCTCCGCGCGGGGCGGGCCCGGCGAGCACGGTGGCCAGGGCGACCGGGCGCTGCCCGGCCACGGCGGCGGCGACTTCAGCGAACCCGGGATCGCTCTCGCGGGACACCGGACGTACGAGCAGGGTGATTTCGCCGCCGCAGGTGAGGCCGACCGCAAAGGCGTCCTCGTCGCTGTAGCCGAACGTCTCCAGGCGGGCCTCGCCCGACTCCACCACCCCTTGGGCCAGTTCGAAGACCGCGCCCTCCACGCAACCGCCGGAGACGCTGCCGACCACCTCGCCGTCCGGGCCCACGGCCATCGCGGCCCCGGGATCGCGCGGCGCGCTGCGACTGACGGACACGACGGTGGCGAGGCCGAACGTCGCCCCGGCCTCGTACCAGCGGCTCAGCGCCGGGAGGATCTCACGCATCGAGCGCCCCTCTCACGACCGCACCCACCATGCACGACTGCCGCCAGTGTCCCAGGCCACCGGCCGGACGCACGGCGGCCGGGGCTGTGGGGGACGTGACCGCCGGGTACGGGGCGCCCCGTACCCGGCGCCCCGTACCCGGCGCCCCGTACCCGGGCGCCCCGTACCCCTGGGCCCCGGCACCGGGGGCCGGGCGGGCCGCGGCGGGTCGTGGAACCCGGGCCTCGTCCGCCCTGCACTCGCGGGCCCGCGCCGCCCGGGGTCGTCGCGCCCGCCCCGGGTCGGCCACCTGCGAGGGGCGGGCCGGGGCCTCGCCTGACTGCCCTTCTGGCCCTGCTCGCCGTGGGTAAGGGGCATGTGTGGGCTCGGCGGAGGGCGCGAGGACGGCTGATGCGGCCGGAAGGAGGCCCCGTGCTTTCATGGCCCCGGGCCTCGGCGCTCGCCCACGGGCCGAGGCTCGGCGCCCGCCGGTACGTCCGAGGCACCGCGCCTGAGGCCCGGCGTCCGAGGCCCTGCGCTCACCGCACCGCGCCCCGAGGCCCGGCGTTCGCCGCAGCGCGCCCCGAGCCCCGCTCCGGCGAGGCCCCGCCCGTACAGCCCGTACAGCCCCGTACAGCCCAGAACGGACCGCGCCCGCACCGCACCGGGGCCGCCCTGGCCCAGCCTGCTGCCGCCCCGCCCGCCCGCGGGCCACGGGCCGCCCCCGCTCCGGGAACGCGTGCCGTTGTCCGGTCCCGGGCGTATGGTCCGCATATGGGCCACGCCGCACAGCCCCCAGGGCCGGACTTCGCGCGGCGGCTGCTGGACCGGATCCTGGCCGAGGTCGTGCGCGATACGGGCGCCTACGCGGGCGGGGTCTATCTGCTGGTGCCGGGTCGGCAGATGCTCGGACTGGAGGTCATGACCGGGGTTCCGCGCGAGTTCGCCACCCCGTGGGCCCGCGTCGGCCTCGCCTCGCCGCTCCCGGTGACCGACGCGGTGAACGAAGGGCGGCTGATCTGGGTCGCCGCCCAGAGCGAGCTGGCCCGGCGCTATCCGCGCGCCGCGCTCGTGCTCCCGTATCACTTCGCGCTGTCCGCGGCCCCCGTCACAACCGACACATCCACCTGGGGCGCGGTGCTGCTGCTCTGGCCCGGTTCGCATCCCGACGCCCTCGACTCGACCGAACGGGCCGCGATCGATAGCGCCTGCGAGCGCATGGCGGGCCTGCTGCGGCAGGCAGCAGAGGCCGGGCGGCCGCTGCTGCCCGGGCATGAACCGCGGGTGCTGCCCCAGCTCCGTCCGGCGCGGGTGAACCGTGCCGAGGCCGAAGCGGCCGTCGACTTCATCGAACGCCTCCCGGGGGGCGGATGCGCCCTGGATCTCGAAGGACGGGTCACCTTCGTCAGCAGGGAGGCGGCCGAGCTACTGGGCGAGCCCGCCCGGTCGGTGATCGGATCGCGCTTGTGGGATGCGCTGCCGTGGCTGGCCGATCCGGTCTACGAGGACCGCTACCGGGCCGCCGTCTTCAGCCGCAGGCCGACGTCCTTCACCGTACGGCGGCCGGACGGCCAGGGGCTGTTCTTCCAGCTCTACCCGGACGCGTCCGGCATCAGCGTGCGCATCACGCCCACCCGCGTCGAGGAGCGCCCCGAGGACAGCCTCATCCCGGAGGCCGGGCCCGGTACGGCGCCCACTCGCGTCGGGGCCATCTACCACCTGATGCTGCTGGCCGGTGCGCTGACGGAGGCCGTGGGCGTGCGCGACGTCGCCGATCTCGTGGCCGACCAGCTCCTGCCCGCCTTCGGTGCCCAGGGGCTCGCCCTGCTGGTCGCCGAAGGAGGCAGGCTGCATGTCGTCGGATCCCGCGGCTACGAGCCCGAGATCGTGGAGGAGTTCGACGGCACCCCGCTGAGCGCGCCCACCCCGGGCGTGCGCGCCCTGACCACGGGCGAACCGGCGTTCTACGGCTCCGGCAATGAATTGGCAAGGGCGTACCCGGCGCTCGCCGAGGCGCATTCCTCCATGGCCGCCTGGGCGTTCCTGCCGCTGATCGCGTCCGGCCGTACGGTCGGCTGCCTCCTCGTGGCCTACGATGGGCCGCACCCCTTCACCCCCGACGAACGCGCCGCCCTCAGTTCGCTCAGCGGACTGATCGCCCAAGCCCTGGACCGCGCCCGCCTCTATGACGCCAAGCATCAGCTCGCGCGCACGCTGCAGGCCGGGCTCCTCCCCCACGTGCTGCCCCATGTGCCGGGCCTGGAGGTGGCGGCCCGCTACCTGCCCTCCACCCGCGGCCTGGACATCGGCGGCGACTTCTACGACCTGATGCGCCTGGACTCCAGGACCGCGGCCGCCGTCATCGGCGACGTCCAGGGCCACAGCGTCACCGCGGCGGCGTTGATGGGCCAGGTGCGTACGGCTGTTCACGCCCACGCGGTCGCCGGCGCATCGCCCGACGCCGTCCTGGCACGCACCAATCGTCTGCTGACCGACCTGGACCCCGGTCTGTTCACCAGCAGCCTCTACGCCCACCTCGATCTACGGCGGCAGCGGGCCTGGATGGCCTCCGCCGGTCATCCGCGGCCCCTCCTGCGCCATCCCGGCGGCCGTACGGAAATCCTCTCCCCGCCGCCCGGGCTGCTCCTGGGCATCGACCGTGACGCCGCTTACCCGACCCTGGAGATCCCGCTGCCGCGGGGAGCGGTCCTCGCCCTCTACACCGACGGCCTCATCGAGGCGCCGGGCGCGGACGAGGAACGGACGCTCGGCCATCTCGTCGACACGCTCTCCCGGGCCGGGGACGCCGGACTCGACGAACTCGCGGACCGGCTCATCGGGTGCGCCCAGCCCTCGGGCGACCGCACCGACGACACCGCCCTGCTGCTGCTCCGCCTCGTCCCCGGCGAGGACCGTTGATCCGCGGGTGAAAGCCTTGTGGCCCCCCGCCTCGTGCGGAGGGCCACCCGGGGTCGTACGCCGGATGGTTCCTGCCCGGCCGGCGCCCTGTGCCGGCGGGGGGCCTGGCCGGCGGCCCGCCCGCGTGGGAGCGGGCCTACTTGTTGTTGCTCCGGGCGTCGTAGCGGTGGCGCTCGTGGTCGAGGCCGCCGTGTGCGCAGACGTTGCCGATGGCCGGGTTGAACAGGCTGCCGTCATCGATGGTGTTGCCGCAGAAGTTGATCGGGAAGTTGATGGGGATCTGGAGCACATTCCCGGAGCCGGTGCCCGACGAGAGGGCGGCCACACCCTTGGCCTCGGAGTCGGCGAGGGCGGTGCCCGCGGCACCGGAGACCAGTGCGGCCGCGGCCGCGGCAACGGCACAGGTCTTGACCATGCGTGACATGTCTTCTCCTTCGGAAAAGGAGTCCGCCGCCTCTCAGCGGACATGTCATCCAGTCAAAGGGGGGCCGTGTGCTGCGGGTTGCCGCCCGTGCGCCGAAAGGATCAGGGACTCATCAGATCGGATGAGGAAGGCGGCGTGCCGCCCGCGCCGCCGCGCCGGGGGCGTAGTACGGCCCTGCGCCCGTCGTACCAGGAGGCCACGAGGTGGACGCAACCATCGGCCCGGCGTGCCGAGCGCTGCCGGACAGGTGCTTACACCTCCGGCGAGGCCCTGTCCGCAGGGCGCCGGGGGCCCGGACAGCCATGTCCGATTTCCGCCAGCTCTCTCCCGCGGAGAGGCACACACTGGGACCTGTGATGAGCGAGGACAGCAAATTCGAGGCGGTGCGCAGCCGGGACGCCAGATTCGACGGCGAATTCTTCTTCGCCGTCTCCACGACCGGCATCTACTGCCGACCGAGCTGTCCTGCGACGACACCGAAGCGCCGGAACGTGACTTTCTTTCCCACCGCTGCCGCCGCCCAGGCCTCCGGCTTCCGCGCCTGCCGGCGCTGCCGCCCGGACGCTGTGCCCGGCTCCGCGGAGTGGAACGCCCGCGCCGATGTCGTCGGCCGGGCCATGCGGCTGATCGGCGACGGCGTGGTGGACCGGGAAGGCGTGGCCGGCCTGGCCTCACGACTCGGCTACAGCGCGCGCCAGGTCCAGCGGCAGCTCAACGCCGAGCTCGGGGCGGGCCCGATCGCGCTCGCCCGGGCCCAGCGCGCCCACACCGCCCGCGTCCTGCTGCAGACCACCGGCCTGCAGGCGGCCGAGATCGCCTTCGCCGCCGGCTTCGCCAGTGTGCGGCAGTTCAACGACACCGTCCGGGAGATCTACGGCATCACGCCGCGCGGACTGCGGGCGGCCGCGCCCGGCCGCCGCTCGACGGGTCCCGCTGACGCCGGCCCCGAGGGCGCGCCCGCTTCCGGGGTGCCGCTCAGGCTGGCGTTCCGCGGCCCGTACGCGTCCGGCGAGCTCCTCGACCACCTTCAGCGGCGCGCCCTCGCCGGCATCGAGGAGGTCACCGGATTCCCGGGGGCCCGGACCTACCGCCGTACACTACGGCTCCCGCACGGCATCGGGATCGCCGAGGTGGGCGAGCGGCCGGGTGGCGGCACGGGCAGGGCGGGGCACGGGGAGGGAGGCTGGCTGGACTGCCGGCTGCACCTGACCGAACTGCGCGACCTCACGACGGCCATCCAGCGCATGCGGCGCCTGTTCGACCTCGATGCGGACCCGTACGCGGTGGCCGCCCGGCTCGGCGACTCCCCGGCGCTCGCCCCGCTGGTGGCCCGGCGCCCGGGCCTGCGCGCACCGGGCGCGGCCGACGGCCACGAACTCGCCGTCCGCGCGGTGCTCGGCCAGCAGGTGTCGGTGGGGGCAGGGAGACGGCTCGGCGCCGCGCTGGTCCAGGCATACGGGGAGCCGCTGCCGGCGCCCGACGGCGGTCTGACCCACCTCTTCCCGCGCGCCACCCACCTCGCCGGGACGTCGTTGGAGGACATCGGCATGCCGGAGCCCCGCAGGACCGCACTGCGCACCCTCGCCACCGCGCTCAGCGACGGCACGGTGAGCCTGGACCCGGGCGCCGACCGCGCCGCGGCCGAGCGAAGCCTGCTCGCGCTGCGCGGCGTCGGCCCCTGGACGGCCGGATACATCCGCATGCGCGCGCTCGGTGACCCCGACGTCCTGCTGACCGGTGACGCCGGCATCCGCGCCGGTCTCCGCCGCGTCGGCGCCACGCCCGCGGACGCCGGCGCGTGGCAGCCCTGGCGCACCTACGCCATGCACCACCTGTGGCAGGCGGCAGCGCAGGCGGCGCCTCGGCCGCAGACCGCTGGGGCGAGGGCCGGGGCCGGTCACGGGCGGAAGGGCGACCGGTGACCGGGGCGGAGCGGCGGGAATGCGACGTCCGGATTCCGCCGGAAACGGCACGGCAGGCGCCGCAGACTCGTACCCGGAACGACGAACGGCAAGGGAAAGGACGGACCGATGACGGTCTACACGACGATGGACAGCCCGCTGGGCGAACTGCTGCTCATGGGCGAGGAGTCGGCGACCGCGAAGGGCGGCACCGCGCTCGCCTCGGTGTCCGTGCCGAGCCAGAAGCGCGGCGCCGTCGTCGAGGACGGCCGGCGCCACGACCCGGCGGCCTTCGCCTGGATCGCCGGGCAGCTCCGCGCGTACTTCGACGGCGAGCTGACCGCGTTCGACATCGAGCACACCACGCGCGGCACCGACTTCCAGCAGCGAGTGTGGAAGGCGCTGGAGGAGATCCCGTACGGCGCCACGACGCACTACGGTGCGCTCACGGCAGCGATCGGCGCCCCGCGCGCGGCTGTTCGCGCGGTCGGCACGGCCATCGGTGCGAACCCGTTGCTCGTGGTGCGTCCTTGTCACCGGGTGATCGGCGCTGACGGTTCGATGACGGGCTACGCCGGCGGTCTGGAGCGCAAGCGGACGCTGCTGCGGCTCGAAGGCGCACCGGCCCTCGGCGAGCGCACGCCCGGCGAACGCCCGGCCGCCGGACGGCGGGTGGCGTCGCTGTGAGCGCGGCGGCCACGGACACCGCGACAGCACGCGCCCGGGTGACGCCGCGCGACCGCGTCGCCCGGGCCGACTGGCAGGCCCTTGCCGCGGAACTGGATGGGTACGGCTGCGCGCTCACGCCCCGGGTCCTGACCCCGACCGAGTGCCGGGCGGTGGCCGAGATGTACGACGAGACCGAGCGCTTCCGCTCAACCGTCGACATGGCACGCCACCGCTTCGGCTCCGGCCAGTACCGGTACTTCGACCATCCCCTCCCCGGCCTCGTACGGGGGCTGCGCGAGGCCTTCTACCCGCATCTGCTGCCCGTTGCCCGCGACTGGGCCGCGAAGCTGGGCCGTCCCGCGCCCTGGCCCGACACCCTGGGGGAGTGGCTGGAGATGTGCCATGAGGCCGGCCAGACCCGGCCCACCCCGATCCTGCTCCGCTACGGTCGGGACGACTGGAACGCCCTGCACCGCGACCTGTACGGGGACCTGTTCTTCCCGCTCCAGGTCGTGATCGCGCTCGATGAGCAGGGTGCCGGCTACACCGGCGGCGAGTTCCTGCTCGTCGAGCAGCGGCCCCGCGCCCAGTCGCGCGGTACTGCGACGGTGCTGCGGCAGGGCCACGGGCTGGTATTCACCACCCGCGACCGCCCCGTCCGGTCGGCCCGCGGCTGGTCCGCCTCGCCCGTACGGCACGGGGTCAGCGCGATCCGCTCGGGCATGCGCCACACGCTCGGGCTGGTGTTCCACGACGCCGCTTGACGTGCCGGCGCGACGAGCCCGGCGTAGCGCGCGCCCGCTGGGCCCGTCCCGCGGGCCGGGCCACGGGCACACGGGCACACGGGCCCGTCGGGCCCAGCGCGGACGGGCGCGGCCACATCCGCACGCCACCGCCCCGCGCCACCGCCCCGCGCCACCGCCCCAAGCCCCGCCGCGCGGCCGTGGGGCGCGGCGGACGCCCGGGGCGCGTCAGCGGACGCCGGGGCGCGTCAACGGGGCCCCCGCTGCCGCGTTCGGCGGATCTCCGCCGGGGCCCGTCTCGCGAAGGGACTGTCAGGGCGGTCTCTACGGGCGCGAGGCCGTCCGCGAGGACCAGGTCGGCTCACGGCCGCTGAGCCCCACGGCACGGTCCAGCAGCGGCGCGTCGTCGGGGACCTCGACGACCGGCCCGAACAGGGGGCCGCGCTCGGCCTCGTCAGCCGACGGTTCCATGAACGCGATCGCGGCCCGAACGGTCGTGTCGTCGCAGGAGTAGTGCTGTCCGGTGGCGCGGGCGAGGTCCCAGCCGTGGATGAGGAGCTCGTTGAGGGCGACTCTTCCGGCCACCCAGGCCGGGAAGGTGATGCCGCCGGCCTCGGTCATGCCCTCCCACGCCTCGGGGCTGCGCCAGACCGCCACGACCTCGCCGAGCTGCTCCGTCAGACGGGCGCGCCAATCGCCCTCCAGACCCGGCGGCGGAGTGCTGCTCGGGTCCGTCCCGGTCGCCGCGGTGTGCGTCTTCGTCCCGGCGTCCCGGAAGGCGGCGGTGAGCCCGATCAGATGCCCCAGCAGGTCGCGTACGGCGTAGTCCGGGCAGGGCGTGGGCCCCGAGAGCTGGTCGTCGCCGATGTGGTCCAGGAGCCGGGCCACCTGCCGGGCCGGCGGCTCCAGGTCGAGCACGGTGGTCATCTCAGTCGCCCTTCGCCCGGTGCGTGACCGCGGCCGCGGTCACGCCTTGTGCTGTCGTCGTCCTCATGCACGTAGGACGGCGCGGACGGGCGGAACTCATCGGCCCCGGCCGCACTGTCGTGACGGGGTCGGCAGCGCGCCCGGAGCCCGCGTCCCGGGGGCGGTGCACTACGCCTCCTCCGTCCCGGGGCCCGACGGAGGCCGGACCCGCGCGGCCAGGACGGCCACGTCGTCCTCCGCGGCCTCGCCCGCCATGCGTCGCAGGACCTCGTCCAGGATCTCGTCGACGCCCGCGGTCACGGGGAGCCGTAGGGCGGCGAGGCGCTCCAGGGAGGTATCGATGTCCTCGCCCCGGCGCTCCACCAGCCCGTCCGTGTACAGGAGCAGCACCTGCCCCTCCGTGAAGTCGAGGGTGACCGGCTCGTACCCGCCGAAGCCGGTGCCCAGGGGCGGCCCGTTCGGGAGGTCGATGAGCTCCGTGGTGCCGTCCGGGAGAATCCGCGCCGGGGGGAGATGGCCGGCGCTGGCGAAGGAGCAGAGGCCGCGGGCCGGGTCGGCGAGCGCGAGCAGGCAGGTCGCCGGGCGGGCGGATTCGCTGCCGGAGATCGTCGCGTCGAGCTGGCGCAGGATCCGGTGCGGCGGCAGGTCGGTCGCCGACACATAGCGCAGTGTCGAGCGGTAGTAGCTCATGTCGACGGCCGCCTCCACGCCGTGCCCCATCACATCGCCCATGACCAGGAGCGTTCTGCCGAACGAGAGGCGGACGGTCTCGTACCAGTCGCCGCCGACCAGCGCGCTGCTGCCGGACGGCAGGTAGCGGGAGGCGAATTCGATGTTGGGGTGCGGGCTGCCGGGCTCCGCCAGCAGTGCGCGCTGCAGCTCCAGCGCGATGCCCTGGGAGCGGGCGTAGCGGCGGGCGTTGCCGATGCCGATGGCCGCCCTCCGCGCCAGGTCCTGGGTGATCACCACGTCCTCGTCGGTGAAGGCCGGGGAGTCACCGGACCGGGCCAGCGATACGGTGCCGATGGGGTGCTCCGCTCCGGCGAGCGGTACGACGAGGGTCGAGTGAATGCCCGCGGCCCGGTAGGCGGCCAGCTTCCCGGCCTCCGGCGCCGACCGGCTCAACTCCTCCTCGGACTGCAGGTTCTGCAGCACCGGCTGCCCGGCCACCAGACACCGGGCCGCCGTCGAGCCGGGCGGATGGGCCACGAAGTCGCCCGCCCTGCCGAAGTGCGGTACGGCCCCGCGCAGCTCCGGTGCGACGGCCAGGGCGGCGCGGCGCAGACGCACATCACGGTGCGGTTCGAGCGGCCGGCCCTCGGGTTCGTCGGTGGGCAGGACCTCGACCGTGGCCATGTCCGCCAGCAGCGGCACAAGGAAATCGGCGAGCTGCGCACACGTCATGTCCATATCGAGGGCCGTGCCGATCCGGGTGGCGGCGGCATCGAGCAGGGCCAGTCGCTCGCGGGCCTGTTCCAATTCCCGCTGCTGCCGCTGGGAGCCGGTGACCTCCAGGATGACGCCGACGATGCCGGTCACCCGGCCTCCCGCCTCCAGCCGGTGGTAGGCGCCGTGCCACCAGCGGCGCTCGTACGGGGGCTCGTGCCGGGTGCGGCCGCTGGTGATCGCTTCGCGGGTCTTCCCGTCCGCGAGCACCTCGCGGAGCACATCGGTGCGGCTCTCGATCCCGGGGGCCACTTCGGCGAGGGTGTGGCCGACGAGACCGGCGGCCGGGATCCCCGCCATGGCGGCGAACGCGGGATTGACGTACAGGAAGCGCAGACGCGTGTCGAGGATGGCGATCCCGGCGCTGGTGCCGCCCAGCACCTGCCGCAGCACCTGCTCGGTGCTGTCAGCGGAGAGAGCGGCGGCGGCCTTGTCGAGGAGCGGGTCGGCGCCGTCGCCACCGGAACCGTGGGGGCACACCCGGGTACCTCCTCGTCCGCGCGTCGGAACCGCGTGATGCCATCGTCGGTCCGCAATACGAGATGTGCATCCCGCGACAGACCGCCGGATTCTTTGTCGGATCGCCCTAAATTTTCAGGTGTAGAGCCGATCTGTACCGGAATCCATCTGTACGAGCGTATCGATATGTGTTCTGGTAGATCGGAGTAGTTCTGTGTGACGAGGCCCGGAGACCTCATGGCAACCCACCCCATCCTGCAACCGCCCCACATAGCGCCGCAGAGGATGCGTCTCGAGGAGCCCGGGACCGACCTCAGGGAGGAACTGCCCGAAGCGCTGGCGCTGAACGGCATGGGCAGCTTCCTGTGGGATCTGGACACCGACAAGTTCTTCCTCGACGCCGGCGCCATGTCCGTGTTCGACTTCGCCCCCGGCGAATACGACGACTGCACGGACACCCTCGCCCAGCACATGGTTCCCGAGGAGGTCGAGGGGCTGAAGGAACTGGTCGCCGACGCGATCGGCCACCGTGACAACTACGGCGCGTACTTCCGTGTCGTCTGCAAGGACGACACCGTCCGCTGGACGCACACCCAGGGCCACATCCAGCGCGACGCCTCGGGCCGCCCCCTCCGCGTCGTCGGCATCGTCCGCGACGCGAGCCCCGAGCTGGAGCATCTGACGCAGCAGGCCGCGCTGGAGAGGTCCCGGGAGCGCCAGACCGATGTGGTCCACGCGACCACCACCGCGCTCTCCCAGGCCCTCACCATCCAGGACGTGGTGGGCGCCCTGACCAATGACGAACTCCTGGACAGCATCGGGGCCGTCAGCATCGCCCTCTACCTGGTCGAGAAGGACCGGCTGCGCATCGTCGGCAGCTGCGGCATGGCACCCGAGCTGATCGAGGGCACCAGCGTGACACGCCTGGAGACCCCGCTCCCGCCGAACCACGTGGTCTGCACCCAGACCCCGCTGTTCATCGACCGGGATGAGTCCATGCGGCGCTTCCCGATGCTGGCCCCGTACTGCAAGGCGAAGGACTGCACCGCGGCGGCCGTGCTGCCGCTGATCGCCCAGGCCCGGACGATCGGTGCCATCGCCATCGTCTACGAGGGCCGGAGCGATTTCAGCCCCGAGGAGCGCAATCTGCTGCTCGCCCTCGGAGCCACCACGGCCCAGTCCGTCCAGCGCGCGGTGCTCTACGACGAGGAGCACGCGATGGCGGTCGGCCTCCAGCAGGCCATGCTGCCCGCCAGCATTCCCGAGGTGAGCGGCGCCAGCATCGCCGTCCGCTACCGCCCCGCCCGCAACGGCCACCAGATCGGCGGCGACTGGTACGACGTGGTGCCGCTCCCGACCGGCCGGGTCGGCCTGGCCGTCGGAGACGTCCAGGGGCACGACATCCATGCCTCCGCGGTCATGGGCCAGCTCCGGATAGCCCTGCGCGCCTATGCCGCCGAGGGGCACCCGCCCTCCACCGTCATGGCCCGCGCCTCCACGTTCCTGCACGACCTCGACACCGACCGCTTCGCCACCTGCATCTACGCCGATTTCGATCCGGTGACGGGCCGCACCCAGTTCGTTCGCGCCGGTCACCACGGTCCCCTGGTCCGGCATGCCGACGGCCGGTGCTCGCGCCCGTATGTGCACGGCGGCCTCCCGCTCGGCCTACCGCAGTACAGCAGCAATTCGTACCCGCCGACCAGCCTCCAGCTCGGCCCGGACGAGACGCTGCTGCTGTGCACCGACGGGCTCGTGGAGTTCCACGGCATGGACATCGACGAGGGAGTACGCCAGATCGAGAGCATCCTGTGCGGCGGTCCGGACGACAAGGACGAACTGGCCGAGCACATCGTCGCCACCATCGAGTCCCGGCGGGGGCAGGAGGACGACGTCGCTCTGCTGCTGGTCGGCCTCACCGGCGCCCGCCACCCCGAGGAGCGCCGCCACTGGAGCTGCCTGGTCACCCACTCCGACCCCCAGGCGCCGGCCCAGGCGCGTCAGATGCTCAGAAGCACGCTGATCCACTGGGGCCTGGAGACGACGTGCGAAGCGGCCGTGGCGGCGGCCAACGAGCTGATCGCCAACGCCGTGATGCACACCGAGGGCGACGCCATGCTGACGGCGCGGCTGCTCCGGCTGAACGGCGACTCGCAGGAGCTGCTCAAGGTCGAGGTCCAGGACTGCTCGAGCACGCTGCCCCACCGCAGGACGCCGTCGGAGACGTCCGCCGGCAGCCGCGGTCTGCTCATCGTCGAGCAGCTCTCCCAGGATTGGGGCGCGGAACCGCTCGGCGCCGGAAAGCGCATCTGGTTCAAGCTGCCCGTCTGACCCTCCGCGACGGGGAGGGCTCGTCCCGGCACGGGCCTGCCTGCGACACTGGCCGCTCAGCTGTGTGAGGAGCACGCCCGTGTCAGTGATCAGCAATCTCCGCAGAGCGGTCCGTCTGCCGCACCGCCGCCACAAGGTGGACCTCAGCCACCCGGCCCGGTCGCCGCTCGGAAGCGCAGTGGTGAACTGCGTGGTCTACACCGACGGGATCCGCCAGAGCGGCAGCTGTCCGGCCGGGGACGCGATCGACCAGGTGCGGAAGCGGCGCAACGGCTTCGTATGGATCGGTCTGCACGAGCCGAGCCAGGAGGAATTCGCCGGAGTCGCAGAGCTGTTCGGCCTCCATCCGCTGGCCGTCGAGGACACCGTCGACGCCCATCAGCGCCCCAAGCTGGAGCCGTACGACGACACTCTGTTCACGGTCTTCAAGACCGTGCGCTACGTCGAGCACGCCGAGCTCACGGCGACCAGCGAGGTCGTGGACACCGGCGAGATCATGGTCTTCACCGGACCCGACTTCGTCATCACCGTCCGGCACGGCCGCCACGGCTCGCTCGGCCCGCTGCGCGAGGAACTCGAGGCCGTGCCCGACCAGTTGGCCAAGGGGCCCTCGGCTGTCCTGCACGCCATAGCCGACCATGTGGTGGACGAGTATCTCGCGGTCACCGACGCCATCCAGAACGACATCGACGACGTCGAGAGCGACGTCTTCGCCCGCCGCAGGGGCGGCGCCGACACCGGCAGGATCTATCAGCTCAAGCGCGAACTCCTCGAACTCAAGCGGGCGGTCGCGCCGCTGGACCGCCCGCTGCAGGCGCTGTCCGAGCCCGCACCGGGCCACATGCTGCCGGGGATCGACCCGGACATACGCGCGTACTTCCGTGATGTCTCGGACCACTTGACCCGCGTGACCGAGCAGATCACGGGGTTCGACGACCTGCTCAACTCGATCCTCCAGGCCAATCTCGCGCAGGTGACGGTGGCCCAGAACGAGGACATGCGCAAGATGAGCGCCTGGCTGGCGATCATCGCGGTGCCCACCATGGTGTGCGGCCTCTACGGCATGAACTTCGACCACATGCCGGAGCTGCGCTGGGCGTACGGCTATCCGCTGGTCCTCGGTGTCATCGTGACCGCCTGCATCCTCATCCACCGGGGTTTCCGCAGGAACGGCTGGCTCTGATGCGCACGCGCGGCGCAAGCCGCGCCGCTCGGACGTCCGGCGCTTACTCCTGCGCCGCTCCCTCCCCGAGGGCCGCCGTGCAGCCCAGAAGGTCGTTGGCATGGGCCGCGCCCGCAGCCGCCGCCCGGCTCGGGATTCCGGTTCGCGGCGCGAGCCGTCGGGGGAACGCCGGAGCGTGAAGGATTCGCGCCGGAATCACGTGCGACCTGTGCGCCCGCAAACACGCCGCTCAGCGACCAACTGCCGCCCCGTACGGGGGCTTCGGCCGGTCGCCGTACGACGTGGGGAAGCACAATTCCGCAACGGAGCACGACTACGCGCTGCAGCGCTTTCATCACACCCGTCCACACGCTAGCGTGCACGTCCCCCGGGCTCCCAGTCCCACGAGGAGCATGCGCGTGCGCGAGTTCACCACGCCTGCGATGGCCACCGCACCCCACGTCGGCGGCCTCGCCGACACCGTCTTCGACCATGCCGCCGAGGCTCCCGGCAAGGCGGCGCTCGGGCGGAAGGCGGACGGACGGTGGACGGATGTATCGGCCGCCGAGTTCCGGGACGAAGTCGTGGCCCTCGCCAAGGGGTTGGTCGCGGACGGCATCCGGTTCGGCGACCGGGTGGCCATCATGTCCCGCACCCGCTACGAATGGACGCTCTTCGACTATGCGCTGTGGAGCATCGGAGCCCAGCCGGTCCCCATCTACCCGACCTCCTCGTCCCAGCAGGTTGGGTGGATCCTGCTCGACACGGGCTGCGTCGCCATCGTCGTCGAACACGAGGACCACGCGATGACCCTCGGCTCGGTCATCGACCGGGTTCCGACCCTCACCCGCGTCTGGCAACTCGACACCGGGATCGTCGAGAAGCTGGTCGAAGGGGGCGAGCACATCCCCGAGAGCATGGTGCACCGGCAGCGGCTCGCGGTCACCCCGGGCTCGGTGGCCACCGTCATCTACACGTCCGGCACGACGGGTGCACCCCGCGGCTGTGTGCTCACTCACGCCAACTTCATGGCCGTGTCCGACAACCTCGTCGCGCGCTGGAGCCCGGTCTTCGCACCGGAAGGGGTCCAGGCGTCGACGCTGCTCTTCCTCCCCCTCGCCCATGTCTTCGGCCGTATGGTCGAGGTGGCCGCGATCCGGGCCCGGGCGCGGCTGGGCCACCAGCCGGAGATGACCGCCGAGGCGCTGATCGAGGACTTCGCCGGTTTCCGGCCCACCTTCCTCCTCGCCGTTCCGCAGGTCTTCGAGCGGTTCTTCAACGCCGGCCGGAACAAGGCCGAGGCGGAGGGGAACGCCGCCGTCTTCGGCAAGGCCGTCGATGTGGCGGTCCGTTTCGCCGAGGCCCAGGAGCGGCGGGCGTTCGACGCGGGCCCGGGGCCGTCCGCCGCACTGCGCGTCCAGCACCGCTTCTTCGACAGGTTCGTCTACAGCAAGGTCCGCGAGGCCATGGGCGGCAGAGTGCGCAACGCGGTCAGCGGCGGCTCGACCATGGGGCGGCGTCTGGGGTTGTTCTACGCGGGCGCCGGGTTGACGATCTACGAGGGGTACGGGCTCACCGAGTGCTCCTCGGCCGCGAGTTGCAACCCTCCGGGCAAGGTCCGCTTCGGCACCGTGGGCCCGCCCATCCCCGGTACGTCCATCCGGATCACCGACGACGGCGAGATCCTCGTGCGCGGCGGAACGGTCTTCGCCGAGTACCAGAACGACCCCGAGGCCACCGCCTCCACCCTGCGGGACGGCTGGATGGCCACCGGCGACATCGGGTCCTTCGACGCCGACGGCTATCTCACCATCACCGGCCGGAAGAAGGAGATCATCATCACCGCCGGGGGCGTCAACATCTCGCCCTCGCAGCTCGAACAGCGCGTCCGCGAGCACCCGTTGATCGAGCACTGCCTCCTCGTCGGCAACGACAGGCCGTACGTGGCCGCGCTGGTGACCCTCGACAACGAGGCGGTCAAGCACTGGCTTGCGCTGCGCGGCAAGCCGCCGCTCGACGCCTGGGACCCAGTCGGGGACGGCGACCTGGAGGCGGAGATCCGCAGAGCGGTGACGGCCGCCAACACCCTGGTCTCGAAGGCGGAGTCGATCCGGGCGTTCCGGGTGCTGCCCTCTTCCTTCACCGAGGAGGCGGGCCTGGTGACGCCGTCCCGCAAACTCCGCCGCGGCAGGATCGAGGAGGTCTTCGCCAGGGAGATCGACGCGCTGTACGACGCGTGAGGACCGTACGGGGCTGAAACACGGTTGCCCGATGACGTCCGCGGGGTGAGGGGCGCTCGGCCCCTCACCCCGCGGCCTGCGAAACGCGGGCCCCTACGGGGTCACGGGTGCAGGATCACCTTCGTGTAGCCCTCGACGCGCTTGTCGAACTTGTCGTACGCCGACGGCGCCTGGTCCAGGGGCAGTTCGTGGGAGACGACGAAGCTCGGCTTCGCCCTGCCCTCGATGATCATGTCGCGCAGGTACCGGTTGTAGCGCTTCACGTTGCACTGACCGGTGCCCAGCCGAAGGCCCTTCTCGAAGAGCTTGCCGATGGAGATCAGGAGCATTCCCTTCTTGGAGCTCTCGTCCGGGCCTCCGGGGTCGGCCGGGACGTAGAGGCCGGGGATGCCCAGCGCTCCGGTCGGCCGCACCGTTCCGACGAGGGAGTTGAGGACGGTCGCGGGTTCCTCGCGCTCGGCGCCGTGCGCCATCGCCTGGTACCCGACCGCGTCCACGCCCTTGTCGGTGCCGACGCCTTCGGTCTGTTCCTTGATCTGCTCCACCGGGCTGCCCTCGGCGAAGTTGATCGGAACGGCGCCGATCTCCTCGGCCTTCTGCAGCCGTTCGGGGACCCGGTCCACCACGAACACCTTCTTCGCGCCGCGCAGCAGCGCCGAGTAGGCGGCCATCAGACCGACGGGCCCGCCGCCGTACACCGCGACGCTCTCGCCCGGGCGAACCTGGGCGAGTTCACAGCCGTGGTAGCCGGTCGGGAAGATGTCGGCCAGCAGCATGAAGTCGGTGTCGTGCTCGTTCCCCGCCGGAAGCTTCAGGCAGTTGAAGTCGGCGTAGGGAACCCGGAGGTATTCGGCCTGACCGCCGGGCCACGGACCCATGGCCACATAGCCATAAGCACCGCCCGCAAAGCCGGGATTGACGGTCTGACAGAATCCGGTGAATCCCTCGACGCAGTTGGTGCAGAATCCGCAGGCGACGTTGAAGGGCATGACCACACGGTCGCCCTTCTTGAGCGAGGTGATGCCCTCGCCGAGTTCCTCGATGATTCCCATGTTCTCGTGGCCGAACACGATTCCCGGCTCGGCCGCTGTGCGGCCCTCGTACATGTGCAGGTCGGAGCCGCAGATCGCAGTGGAGGTGACCCGTACGATCACGTCGTTGGGGTGCTGGAGCCGGGGCTTCTCGACCTCTTCGACCGCCACGCTGAACGGTCCTTTGTAGACGACGGCCTTCATTGGATACCACCTCCGCTTGGCCTTGCACTGTTCTTGCTGCCCGCGGGGGAACGGCACGGTCGAATGCGGCCCTGGCGGGCGCGAAAAGCGCGAGGCGGCACGGCCGCTCCATCCGCGTGACCTATCTCTCATGATTCCCCCGGGGGGAGACTCAGACAACCCCGGTAAAGTCGGCATGAATATCCGGTCGGCATCCAGAGAATTCGGTGAAGGAGGGCGAGAAGTGGCACAGCGCCTCGGGACCCTGCTGGTCCCGGTGCTCGGGCTGTCCGGCACCACCTACCCGCCGGGGACCACGGTGGCCATCCGCGGCGGCGGAGCGACGGTCGACGCCTTCGTCAACGGCGACTGGCTCCCCCTGGAGTGGTGGGAGTTCTCCGACGGCCTCCGCGAGGACGTCTCCACGGACCGCTGATCACACGGGCGGGTCCGGGCGTCATGCCACTCTCCAGTCGTTGCGCTGTGTCATCTCTTCTTCACGCAGAGTCGTTCTCTTCCTTGTCGGGCTGGCAGTCCGGGCACCACACCGTGCTGCGCCCGTTGATCCGGCCCCGGTGCAGCGGACCGTGGCAGCGCGGACACTTCGGGTCGCGATCATCGCGACGGCCCGTGAGCCAGGACCTCCGCGGCGGTACGCGTCCGGCGCGCACCGCTGAGCGCAGCGTCCGCCGCATCTCGGTGTGCAGCCGCCGGTACGCGTCGTCGCTCAGTCGGTCCGCCCGGCGCCATGGATGAACCCGAGCCCGCCACAGGATCTCGTCGGCCAGCAGATTGCCCAGCCCTGCTACCAGCGACTGGTCGGTGAGGGCGGTCTTGACGCGGCCGCGCCGTCCGGACAGCAGCTGCGTGAGGCCGGAACGGCTCAGCGTCATCGCGTCGGGTCCCTGGTCGCGGAGGACGCGGTCGACGGCCGCGCCGCTGCCGTCGTCGTACCAGAGACCCTTCAGCTTGCGCTGGTCGCGGTAGCGAAGCTCGTCGCGCCCCAGCGTGAAGACGACCCGGTCGTGCGGGTGGGGCGGGTCTCCGGAGCTGCAGCACACGAGCTCCCCGGTCATCCCGAAGTGCAGCAGCACGGTCGGGCCGTCGGTGGGGGCGAGCAGCCACTTGCCGTGCCGCTCCGGTTCGGCGAACCGGTGGCCCTCCAGCCCGCTCCGCAGGCGTTCCGCTCCCACGCCGTGCAGCACGCCGCTGTCCTTCACCTCGACGTGCCGGATCCGCCGCCCCTCGGCGCAGGACGCCAGCACGTCGCGGAACGCTTCGACATCGGGCAGTTCGGGCATCAGGATCCACCGCCTTGCGTACGGGCGTACCGCCCGCGGTCGCCGGCCCAGGCCCGCGGACGCGGCGAGCGGGCAACCGGTCTGCGGATGCCGCGAACGGCGTCGGCACCCGTGCACCGGCCGCGGACGGGGTGGGCCGCAGTTGACGGACAGGTTGCGTCCGTGAACGTGTACCCATATCCGGCCTCGAATCGCCCGCCGCCCGTCACCACCAGATGGCGACGGGGAGCCCCCTCGCGGTGCGTTCGGGCGGGTCGGGCAGGCGCTCGGACGTGCCGTGCGCGATGCGGTGGGCGCTCCATGCGGCGGCCGCGGCGTCCAGCACGTCGTCGGGGGGAATGCGGCCGGCGGCGTCCAGGTCCTCGGGAAGGACGACGCCGTGGGCGCGCAGCAGACGGCGGCGTACCTGCTGCCCGTTCCAGCTCTTCTTGCTCCAGGTCACGGGGGCGCCGTCCGCCATCGCCATGAACGAGATCTCCGGGTGCACCTCGTGCAGCCGCTCGTCGCCCGCGTCCCGCACCCGGTTCGCCTCGCGGAGCTTCTTCACCAGCCCCCAGCTCTGCCGGCTGAGCCCCGAGCCGGTGACCATCTGGCAGCGGTGATTCGCCGCCGCGTAGTCGTCCTCCTCCCATACCTGGCGGGGCGGTACGGCGAAGACCCGGGCCCGCTGCGGTCCGAGGCGGGCGGCCGCGAGCCGGTCCGCCTGCCGCCAGCGGGAGTCCAGCAGCCCGAGGGGGATGTCGATGCCCACAACCGCCGCGCCCCGGCCGTGGTCGAGGAGGCCGTCCAGATCCGGGGCGGCGTGTGCGGAAGCGAAGCGGCCCTGGCGCAGCACCACACCCACCCAGCCGGTGGGACAGGCGTCCACACCCATCACGGCGCCACGGGAGTCGCTCACGGCGCCGACGGTGGCGCGAACGCAGAAGGCCCGCCCGGTGCGACGGGGGATGCACACCGGGCGGGCATGAGCACCTTTCTACCTCATCGAGGAGTGGTCATGCATCAAATGCCTGTTCGCTTTTCCGGATGGCAGAAAACTGGGAGCGATATCAAGCCATGCGCCCTGATCGACGGCCGCCACCGCAGCTCGTCCCGTGGAACGGCCAGGCAGAGGTCGGGAAAACGGCCCAGTAGTGCGGAGAGGGCGATCTCGGTCTCCATCCGGGCCAGGGGCGCACCCAGGCAGTAGTGGATGCCGTGGCCGAGCGAAAGATGTCCGGAAGGGACGCGGTGCGGATCCAAA
Organism: Streptomyces sp. NPDC051776; assembly: GCF_040681345.1. Classification (NCBI taxonomy): domain Bacteria; kingdom Bacillati; phylum Actinomycetota; class Actinomycetes; order Kitasatosporales; family Streptomycetaceae; genus Streptomyces; species Streptomyces sp. NPDC051776. Next base: position 42,928 of record NZ_JBFAYQ010000016.1, read on the forward strand.
CGGTCCGGATCGGGGAACTGCTCGGGGTCCCGGTTGGCGGACGCCAGGGAGAGCAGCACGGTCTCGCCGGCGGGAACCGTGGCACCACCGATTTCGACATCCTCGAGAGGGAAGCGGCGGACGGCCAGGGACGCCGGCGCGTCGTAGCGGGCGAACTCCTCCACCGCGGCCGGGAGCTTGGCCGGATTACTGCGCAACTCTTCCAGGACATCGGGGTGGTCCAGCAGCGCCAGGACCGCATTGCCGATCAGATGGACCACGTTCTCGTAGCCACCGAAGTGGATGATGAAGGCCAGGGAGGTCAGTTCGTCCTCGGAGAGCCGGTCGTCTCCGCCTTCGTCGCGCAGGCGCACCAGGTCCGACAGCAGGTCGTCGCCGGGCTCCGTTCGCTTGGCCGCAATGAGCTCGGTGTAGAAGCGGAGCATGTTGCCCGCGGCCGCCCGGGCCAGTTCGGGCCGCGCGGGATCGGGCGCGATGAGGGCGTCGGTCCAGGCGCGGAAGTCAGGCCGGTTGCTCGCGGGAATGCCCAGCAGATCGCAGATCACGGTGATCGGCAGGGGCGCGGCGAAGGACGCGATGAGGTCGGCGCGGCCCTCGTCCGCGATGGCGTCGAGGAGTCCGTCGGCCACCTGCCGTACCGGTTCGCGGAGTTGCTCGATGCGGCGCGGCGTGAACGCCTTCGCGACCAGGCGGCGCACCCGCGTGTGGTCCGGGGGGTCCATGTTGCCGAGGTTCGCGTCGAGGGCCGGCGGAAGCCGCAACCCGCTGTAGTTGCCGACCACTCCGTTCTTCTTGTCGAGCGAGAGCCGCGGATCGGCCAGTGCCTGACGTACGTCCTCGTAGCGCGTCACCAGCCACGCCGGCCGCCCGTCGGTGCCGGTGATCCGGTGCACGGGCCCGGCCTTCCGGAGCCGGTCGTACTCGGCGTACGGGTCGGCCAGCAGCGCGGCGGCGTCGGCGGCCGGTGCGTCCCCGGCCGGTGTATTGGGGGGTGTGGAGCCGGACTCGGCGGTGTTCTGCATGGACAGCGACTCTAGTGATCCGGTCGCAGGAGCGGCGCCGGGGATCCTTCCCTCCCCGACGCCGCCCGTGTCGTAGGTGGCCCAGACCCCCGTCCAGGGCCACCTCGCTCGGGGCGCCGCGGTCATTGCGGCGCTGCCGCGCTCCGTTCTCGCAGTGTGTCGAGGACGTCGTCCACCACGGGCAGGCGGTAGACGTCCGCGACGAGCGCCAAATGCTCGTGTTCCTCGGCCGGATCGGCGCCCATGGTCACCACGACGCTGTCCGCGCTGTGCGCCGGTACGTGTCCCACGGCCTGGTTCTGCAGGCCCCGGCGGAGTGCCGCCGCCTCGACCAGTGCGGTGAGACGACGCTCGTCGAGCCCCGCCTCCGTGCCCTTGGCCCGTGCCAGGCCGAGGGCGTCCGCCTCGACGTAGCGCCGGATGCCGCGCTGGACGTCGCGGATCTCGGCCATCTGCCGGTTGGCCCGCCACTCCACATCGGTGAAGGACCACAGCGCCGGCCAGGAGCGGTGCCCCATCGTCACCTCGGGGGCGTCCGCGGTGACCGCCCGCCACAGCGGTTCCAGCCGGCGCAGTCTGCGCCAGGCCGACACCCGGGGGCCGACCGCGGGCAGCGCGAACCCGGCGAGGACCAGCAGCGCGGCGACGGAAGCGCTCATCGGCGCGATGCCGTTGGAGAGCCAGTACAGTTCCCGGCCCGCCCAGGAGAAGGCGAACCCGGTCACCTTGCAGGCGCAGTACAGCAGGCCGAGCCAGCACCCGGCCGCGATCACCCGCAGACCGCGGGCGAGCCAGGAGCCGTCCAGCCGTCCCGCGTAGCGGGGGCAGAGGACGCCCAGCGCCGCCAGGCCGGTCCCGAAGATGGCCAGATACAGCACCAGGAAGGTGACGACTCCGGGCGCGTCCGCGTAGGCCGTGCTGAAGTCGCGCGGGTGCTCGACGGCGTCCGGGCGGCCGACGGCGAAGCAGACGACCGCCACGGTCCATACCGCGCCCACGACGGTCACCACCGTCCACGCCCGCCGGGCCGTACGGGTGCGCTCCTCCTCGCTCGTGCCGCCGGTCCAGCGGAGCAGCAGCACCAGGGCGCCCATGGCGAACTGCACCACGGCCGAGTAGAGGAACACCATCGCCAGGTTGGCCACCCCGGTCAGACGGTCGAAGCCGCGGTACACGCTGGGCGCGGACAGCAGGAAGACCGTCGCCACACCGGCGGTCATGACGCAGGTGAGCCCGAGGTCGGCATTCCTCCGGTCGCGCAGCCAGGCCCGCGTCTTGTACGCGACGATGGCCCACGCGGCGGCGCCGAAGCAGAGGTAGATGACGTCAAACACGGGCGTCCCCGCCCTCGCCGGGCGGCGTGTCGCCGGTGGGCCCGGGGCGGTCGCCCCTGTCCGCGCCGCTGTCCTCGCACGCGCCTGCGCCGCTCCTGCGGCGTACGTGCTGGAGCGCCGGGCCGAGCTGGGCCGCGAGTTCGGCCGCCTGGCCCCGCAGCGGGGGGCCTTCGTCCACGGACGAGGGCACCACGTGCTCCATCAGCAGGGTGCCCAGGACCTCGGTCTCCCGCTCGGTGACGTTGTCGTAGCAGTGGTGCCGTGCGAAGCCCATGGTCAGTCCCATGCGGCGCATCGCCGTCGCCACGTCGACCGTGGGCGTCCAGACGCGCAGGGCGTCCTCCGTGACGGCGGGGTCCTGCTCGTGGCCGAGCAGAAGATGACCGATCTCATGGAGCACGATGTGGACCTGGTGCCAGGGCGAGGTCTTGAGCTCGTAGAAGATCCAGTAGCCGTCGTCGGTGGTGGCCGTCATACCGGAGACCACACCCTCCAGGCTCATCGGCACCAGGTGGATGGAGCGCGAGACACGGCGGGCGACGACATCGCAGAGCCCCTGCAGATCGGTGGAAGCAGGCAGCCCCAGCTCCTTGATGAGCTGCTTGCACCGTCTGCGCATTCCTCCGACTCGCACACCCGCACCGTCCTCGTCGCCGATTCGCCGCCACTCGTAGAAGAGCCCGGACCGGGCCCGGTCGACCTCATCGACCTCCACGGGAGGCCTCACCCCCGGACTCCTGAGGCCCTTCCGGAAGGTTCATCTGCCGCCGGAACTGGCTGATGATGTCGGTCAGGCTGTCCTGCACCTCGGGCGGCAGACCCACCGAGCGCAGCGCTATGGCGCGCACCCGCTGGTCGCGCATGGCGACGAGGAACTGGACCTCTTCCTCGACGCGTTCGGCCTGGGACTCCGACAGATCACCGAGCAGATATCCGACCGGCACGGCGAAGAACTTGGCGAGCGCGCGCAGGACTTCGGGGCTCGGATTGGCCCGCTTGGCATTGCGCAGCATCGACAGATACTGCTCGGTGAGCGTGACGCCGCCGTACTCGCTGCCGTGGCTGATCTCCTCGGCCACATATGCGTTGGTGTACGGGGACCCCGGTGGATGCATGTTGGTGAACAGGTAGTTGAGCCGGCGGGCGAGCGGAGACCCCGCAGCCCTCGGCGATGCGCCTTCCCCCACCGGCATCTTCACCTTCTCCCAGCTTCTACTGCCTGTGATTCACGGCCAGTTAAGTCGTACCAACCCGCGTAGAGCATCTTGCCATGGCAGGAACGGAGGGCACCAGCCCGGTTCCGGACCGTAGTTGAGCAGGGCAACTTAACCGGCAGTTGCCGGACGCCGGGGAGGTGTGCGCGGCAGCGGTCTCCCGCGGAAAGGCCGTCAGCGGCTCTGTGTTCAGGGGCGGTTGCTTCGTACGGCCGCTTCAGGCGATCAGGACGGCCACGCCGGTGACCCGTCCCGCCGCGAGATCGGCCAGCGCCTCGTCCGCCCGGTCCATCGGGTAGCGGGAGAGCCGCACCGTGGGACGCAGCCGGGCCGCCTCGGCCAGCAGGGCCCGGCCGTCCTCACGGGTGTTCGCGGTGACGCTGCGCACGGTCCGCTCCTGGAAGAGATGCCGCTCGTAGTCCAGTTGCGGGATGGCGGTCAGATGCACCCCGGCGACGGAGAGGGTCCCTCCACGGTCCAGGGCCTCCAGCGCGACCGGTACGAGATCCCCCGCCGGAGCGAAGAGAATCGCGGCGTCCAGCGGTTCGGGAGGCGGGCCGGACCCGGCGGAGGCCGCCCCCAGGTCGCGCGCCAGTAGCCGTGCCGCGGGGGAACGGGTGACGACGTGCACGGTCGCGCCGCGGGCGACGGCGAGCTGTGCGGTCAGATGTGCCGACGCCCCGAACCCGTACACGCCGAGCCGCCCGCCCTGCGGCAACTCCGCGCGCTGCAGGGCGCGGTAGCCGATGATCCCCGCGCACAGCAGCGGGGCGACCTCATCGTCGCCCCAGCCTTCGGGCAGCCGGTAGACGTAGCGCGCGTCGACGAGCGTGAGCCCCGCGTAGCCGCCGTCGATGTCCCAGCCCGTGTAGCGCGAGTCCGGGCACAGATTCTCCCGGCCGGACCGGCAGAAGCGGCATGCGCCGCAGGTGCCCGCGAGCCAGGCGGCACCCACACGGTCTCCGGCGGAGACGTCCCGGACCGCGGAACCGGCGGCCGCGACGCGTCCCACCACCTGGTGGCCCGGGATGCAGCCCGGCCTGCGGGGCGGCAGATCACCCTCCGCCAGGTGCAGGTCCGTACGGCAGACGCCGCAGACGGCCACCTCGAGCAGCAGCTCGTACGGGCCCGGGTCGGCGACGGTGCGCTCGCGGCGCCGCAGAGGGCCGGACGCGACCGGGCCCGGTTCACCCACCTCCCAGGCCCAGGTCCGCCGTGCCTCCCGCGGCACCCCGTCCCGCGCCCCCCGCGGCACGCCGTCAGCCCCCCTCCAGCAGATCGGAGACCGGGAAAGCGGCCGCGTGCGCCGTGGGCCGCGAGAGATACAGGTCGGCGTGGTAGTAGCCGGCGCTCTCCTTCCCCGCGGGCGAGAGGCCGGCGGCCTCGATCGCCTCGACGGCGCTTCGCTGTTCGTCCGGGCTGCTGAAGCGGCGCTGCGGAAAGGTCCGCGAGGTGGCCTTCTGGGTGACGAGCCCGGCGCCGGCCAGGGCGTCGACGATGGGACCGTAGGAGATGGTGCGGAGCACGAACGCGGCCACCCATACCGGCCCGGCCATGTGCGGGAGGAGCCGCTCGAAGGTGCGGCTGGTGATGTAGCCGATACCGCCCGTCACCGTGATCAGTCGGACGGGTTCCAGCGCACGGATCAGATTCCGGCTGGGCTCGTCGTGCTCCAGGTCCTCCCCGAAGCCGTCGCTCATCAGTCCGGAAGCCCGCCCGTACGCGACGGCGTTGCGCGCCGCGTCCAGGCCGGTCACGCGGGCGGTGTGCGGCAGGCGCCGGGCGCCGTAGAACGCCCGGTCCTCCTCGGCGAGCCGGGCGGTGCTCAGGCGCGATCTGCGGTCATTGGTGTAGCGCTCGTACAGGTCGCCGAGCGTCACGTCGTGGTTGAGGAGCGCGGCGTTGATGCCGTACGAGCAGCAGAGGTCGAGGACGGTCACCGGTCCGTCACGTCCCGTGACGGGGGTGTGGGCGGCGAGAAGCCTGCGGAAGACGTGCTGGGCGTGGTGCGGGATCTGGTACTCGAGAGGCCTCAGCGTCCGAAAGTAGGCACGAGGATCGGGCAGGTCGTAGATGTTGTCGAAGGACGTCTTGCCGGGGCTCCGGGAGGTGGAGTTTCCGCCCTGGCCTGCGGGGGTGGCCTCGTACGCCTGGTTCTGGATACCGGTCATCGCGACCTCGCCATCACTCGTGCGTCGTCAATCACCTGTTTCGTGAGGTATACCCGAAATCGTCACATTCGCTCGACCAGCCGACGGAACTCCGAGCACTCGGTGAAGTCCTCGGCCCCGCATTCCAGGGCGTGCTCGATCAGCGCCTTGGACGCCTCGACCTGCCGGATCCGGTCCTCCAGCTCCCGGTGGTGGCGGCGCAGCAGCTCATGGCGATCGTCCGCGCTGCGCGCATCGAGAACCGCCCGCAACTGCTCCAGGTTGAAGCCCGCGGCCTTCCAGCGGACAATCGTCGCCACCTTGGCGACATGCTCCTGGGTGTACCGGCGACGGCGGCCCACCCGGTGCGCCGGCTCCAGCAGGCCGGTCGCCTCCCAGTGCCGCAGCTCGTGGGGGCGGAGCCCGAACAGTTCGGCGAGCTCGCCGATGGTCAGCGGCTGCTCGTCACCTCTGGTCCTCATGTCTGCATTAACTTCCGCAACGGAGCCGGAGTCAAGAAAGGCCAGGCTGCGGTGTACGGGCCGCAATCCCCGCCCTACCGACGCCGGCGCAGCAGATAGGTGTCCATGATCCAGCCCTTGCGGTTCCTCGCCTCCGACCGTGCCTCGGAGATACGGTCCGCGACCTCCGTCAGCGGGCCCGCGACCAGAATCTCGTCCGGGGTCCCCACGTACGCGCCCCAGTGGATCTGCAGATCCTCGTCCCGCAGGCCGAGATAGCCCTGGTGGGCGTCGAGCATCACCACCACGTCGTCGGCGTCCTCGGGGAAGCCCTCCTCCGCGAGTCTGCGCCCCGTGGTGATGCGCACCGGGCGGCCCACCCGGTTCAGGCCGGTGCGGTGACGGGCCGCCAGGGCCGAGACGCTGCTGATGCCGGGGAGGACCTCGTAGTCGAACGACACCGCGCCCCGGGCCTGGATGTCGTCCATGATCGCGATCGTGCTGTCGTACAGCGCCGGGTCGCCCCACACGAGGAACGCCCCGCGCTCCCCGTCCTTCAACGCGTCGCGGATCAGCGCCTCGCAGATGTCCGCCCGGCGCCTGCGCCAGTCGTCGACGGCGGGCGCGTACGCGGGAGGCGGGGCGCTGCGATCGCGTTCCGGATCGGCAGCGGCCACCACCCGGTACGGTCGGTCCCCGGCGTGGCGGGACAGGATCTCCTGGCGCAGCTCCACCAGATCCGCCTTCTCCCGGCCCTTGTCGAGAATGAAGAAGACATCGGCCGTTTCGATTGCTTTTACGGCCTGCAGGGTCAGATGGTCGGGGTCGCCTGCTCCGATACCGATGACGAGGATCTTTCGCACGCGCCGAGTCTGCCGTACGGGTGGTCCGACCATCGAACGAGGGCAAGGTCACAGCCGTGTGACCTGCTGCCGGGGGGCCGAACTCCCCTAGCCTTCCCCCTATGACGGTCCTGCCTGACGACGGGCTGTCCCTGGCCGCCGAGTTCCCGGACGCGCCCCGTAAGCAGTGGCAGAGCCTCGTGGAAGGCGTGCTGCGCAAGTCGGGTGCGGACGTCCCGGACACCGCCGCAGAGGACGCCCTCTCCACCGAGCTCGAGGACGGGCTCACCACCCGCCCGCTCTACACCGCGGAGGACGGCGTCGCCGACTCCGGTTACCCGGGCTTCCCGCCGTTCATCCGGGGCGGCAGGGCCGGGGGCACCGCGGTCTCCGGGTGGGAGGTGCGCCAGCGCCACACGCATCCGGACGCCAAGCGGTCCAATGAGGCGCTGCTCGCCGACCTGGAGAACGGCGCCACCTCCGTATGGCTGGCCGTCGGAGAGTCCGGGGTGCCCGTCGCCGAACTCCCGGAAGCCCTGGAGGGCGTCTACCTCGACCTCGCGCCCGTGGTCCTCGACCCCGGCGCCGACTTCGAGCCCGCCGCGCGCGAGCTGTTCCGGCTTTGCGACGACCGGGGCGTCGCCCCGCAGGCCGCGCTCGGCCACCTCGGCGCCGACCCGCTCGGCCTCTTCGCCCGCACGGGCGAGGACGAGGACCTTGCCCGCCGGTCCGCGGCCGCCGCCGCGCTCGCCGGCCGCTGCGACCACAACTACCCCGGCGTACGGGCCCTGGTGGCCGATGCCCTGCCGTACCACGAGGCCGGGGCCTCGCCCGCCGAGGAGCTGGGCTGCTCCCTGGCGACCGGCGTCGCGTACCTCCGCGACATGACGGAGGCCGGGCTGTCGGCCGACGCGGCCTGCGGACAGCTGGAGTTCCGGTACGCGGCGACAGCCGACCAGTTTCTGACGATCGCCAAGCTCCGCGCCGCACGCCGTCTCTGGGCCCGTGTCGCCGAGGTGTGCGGGGTGAGTCCGGCCGCTGCCGCGCAGCGCCAGCACGCCGTGACGTCCCCGGTGATGATGACCCGTCGGGACCCATGGGTGAACATGCTCCGCACCACCGTGGCCACCCTTGGAGCCGGGGTCGGCGGCGCCGACGCCGTCACCGTGCTGCCCTTCGACAGCGCGCTCGGCCTGCCCGACGCCTTCGCCCGCCGGATCGCCCGCAACACCTCCTCCATCCTGCTGGAGGAGTCCCACCTCGCCCAGGTCATCGACCCGGCGGGCGGATCCTGGTATGTGGACCGGCTCACCGACGAACTGGCGCGTGCCGCCTGGTCGTGGTTCCAGAAGATCGAGCGAGCGGGCGGCCAGGCCGCCGCCCTGCGCTCCGGTCTCATCGCCGAGCGGATCGGCGCCACGTGGCAGCGGCGCTCCGAGGACCTGGCCCACCGCCGCGAACCGGTCACCGGTGTCAGCGAGTTCCCGCTCCTGGCCGAGCAGCCGGTGGAGCGCGAGCCCGCGCCCGCGCGCCCGTCCGGCGGTCTGCCCGTCGTGCGCCGCGACGAGGCGTACGAGGCGCTGCGGGCCCGCTCCGACGCGCATCTGACGGCGACCGGTGCCCGGCCCAGGGTGTTCCTGGCGAACCTGGGTTCCCCCGCCGCGTACACCGCGCGCGCGACCTTCGCCGCCAACTTCTTCCAGGCGGGCGGCATCGAGGCCGTCCCCGCCGAGGACGGCCGCCCGCTCGCCGAGTCCTTCGCCGCCAGCGGCGCCGCGGCCGTCTGCCTCTGCTCCAGCGACGCGGTGTACGCGGAGCAGGCCGAGAAGGCCGCGGCCGAGCTCACGGCCGCCGGTGCGACCCGCATCCACCTGGCAGGAAGGCCGGGGGAGAAGCGGTCCGCCTACGAGGCGGCCGGGATCGGGACGTTCCTGTACGCGGGCGCCGACGCGGTCGCGGCCCTGACCGCGGCCCTCGACGACATGGGAGTGGCGTGATGCACGGCAAGGCGGGCGAGCCCGCGACGATCCCCGACTTCACCGGCGTCGACCTCGACCCGGCCGGGGACGCCCCGGCCGTCACCGGCGACCAGTGGCGCGCCGCACTGAAGGAGTCCACCGGCAAGGCGGACGACGACCTGGTCTGGGACACCCCTGAGGGCATCGGCGTCAAGCCGCTCTACACCTCCGAGGATCTCGACGGCCTGGACTTCCTGGGGACGTACCCGGGCATCGCCCCGTACCTGCGCGGCCCCTACCCCACGATGTACGTCAACCAGCCCTGGACGGTGCGGCAGTACGCCGGCTTCTCCACGGCCGAGGAGTCCAACGCCTTCTACCGCCGCAACCTCGCGGCCGGCCAGAAGGGCCTGTCGGTCGCCTTCGACCTGCCCACCCACCGCGGCTACGACAGCGACCACCCGCGCGTGACCGGTGACGTCGGCATGGCAGGCGTGGCCATCGACTCGATCTACGACATGCGGCAGCTCTTCGACGGCATCCCGCTGGACCGGATGAGCGTGTCGATGACGATGAACGGCGCGGTGCTGCCCGTGCTCGCGCTCTACATCGTCGCAGCGGAGGAGCAGGGCGTACCGCCCGAGAAGCTGGCCGGGACCATTCAGAACGACATCCTCAAGGAGTTCATGGTCCGCAACACCTACATCTATCCGCCGCAGCCCTCGATGCGGATCATCTCCGACATCTTCGCCTTCACCTCGCAGAAGATGCCGCGGTACAACTCCATCTCCATCTCCGGCTACCACATTCAGGAGGCCGGGGCCACGGCTGACCTGGAGCTGGCGTACACGCTCGCCGACGGCGTCGAGTACCTGCGGGCCGGACGCGAGGCGGGGCTTGACGTGGACGCGTTCGCCCCCCGGCTCTCCTTCTTCTGGGCGATCGGCATGAACTTCTTCATGGAGGTCGCCAAGCTGCGCGCGGCGCGGCTGCTCTGGGCCAAGCTGGTCAAGCGCTTCGAGCCGCAGAACGCCAAGTCGCTGTCGTTGCGCACCCATTCGCAGACCTCCGGCTGGTCGCTCACCGCGCAGGACGTCTTCAACAACGTGGCGCGCACCTGCGTCGAGGCCATGGCCGCAACCCAGGGCCACACCCAGTCCCTGCACACCAACGCCCTCGACGAGGCCCTGGCGCTGCCGACCGACTTCTCCGCCCGGATCGCCCGCAACACCCAGCTCCTCCTCCAGCAGGAGTCGGGCACCTGCCGGGTCATCGACCCGTGGGGCGGCAGCGCCTACGTCGAGCGGCTCACCCACGACCTGGCGCGGCGGGCGTGGCAGCACATCGAGGAGGTCGAGGCGGCCGGCGGCATGGCCAAGGCCATCGACGCGGGCATCCCCAAGATGCGCGTGGAGGAGGCGGCGGCCCGCACCCAGGCACGTATCGACTCCGGGCGGCAGCCGGTCATCGGGGTCAACAAGTACCGGGTCGGCGGGGACGAGGAGATCGAGGTCCTCAAGGTCGACAACTCCTCGGTCCGCGCCCAGCAGATCGAGAAGCTGAAGCGGCTGCGCGCCGAGCGCGACGAGGACGTGTGCCGGACTGCGCTGCACGCGCTGACCCGGGCCGCCGAGTCCGGTCCCGGCGCCGGGCTGGAGGGCAATCTGCTCGCGCTGGCCGTCGACGCCGCCCGCGCCAAGGCGACCGTGGGCGAGATCTCGGACTCCCTGGAGAAGGTGTACGGACGGCACTCCGGTCAGATCCGTACCATCTCCGGTGTGTACAGGGAGGAAGCCGGGCCGTCGTCCGGCGTGGAGCGTACCCGCGGACTGGTCGAGGCCTTCGAGCGCGAGGAGGGCCGCCGTCCGCGCATCCTGGTCGCCAAGATGGGCCAGGACGGGCACGACCGCGGCCAGAAGGTGATCGCCACCGCCTTCGCGGACCTCGGCTTCGACGTCGACGTCGGCCCGCTGTTCCAGACGCCGGCCGAGGTCGCCCGCCAGGCGGTGGAGGCCGACGTGCACATCGTCGGGGTCTCCTCGCTGGCCGCCGGTCACCTGACGCTGGTGCCCGCGCTGCGCGAGGAACTCGCAGCCCAGGATCGCGAGGACATCACCATCGTCGTCGGCGGTGTCATTCCGCCCCAGGACGTCGAGACGCTGAAGGAGATGGGCGCCGCCGCCGTCTTCCCGCCCGGCACGGTCATTCCCGACGCCGCCTACGACCTGCTGAGGGCCCTCGCCGGGGTCCTCGGCCACGAGCTGTGAGCCCATGACAGTCCGCAGGGCCCGCACGATCGACATCGACGCCTACGCCAAGGGCGTGCTGGAGGGGTCCCGGGCGCATGCCGCCCGGGCCATCACCCTCGTGGAGTCCACCCGCGCCGATCACCGGGAGGCCGCGCAGCGGCTGCTGGTCGAGCTGCTCCCGCACACGGGCGCGGCCCGCCGGGTCGGGATCAGCGGGGTTCCCGGTGTCGGCAAGTCGACCTTCATCGACGCACTCGGCTCGCTGCTGACCGGGCAGGGTCACCGAGTCGCGGTCCTCGCCGTCGACCCGTCCTCCACCCGTACCGGCGGCTCCATCCTCGGCGACAAGACGCGGATGGAGCGGCTGGCCACCGACCCTGCGGCCTTCGTCCGGCCCTCGCCGAGCGCGGGCACACTGGGCGGAGTCGCGCGGGCGACCCGGGAGTCGATGGTCGTCATGGAGGCGGCCGGTTACGACGTGGTGCTCGTCGAGACCGTCGGCGTCGGGCAGTCCGAGACGGCCGTGGCGAACATGGTCGACACCTTCCTGCTGCTCTCCCTGGCCCGCACCGGTGACCAGCTCCAGGGCATCAAGAAGGGCGTGCTGGAGCTTGCGGACGTCGTGGCCATCAACAAGGCCGACGGGCCCCACGAGCGGGACGCCAGGGCCGCGGCCCGCGAACTGGCGGGCGCGCTGCGGCTGTTGCAGCCCCCGGACGCCGAATGGAATCCGCCGGTGCTCACCTGCAGTGCCCGCGAGGGCACTGGCCTCGACACGCTCTGGGACCGTCTGGAGCAGCACCGGAAGGTGCTCGACGCGACCGGGCGGCTGGCGGAGAAGCGACGGGAGCAGCAGGTCGACTGGACGTGGTCGATGGTCCGCGACCAGGTTCTCGCCCGTCTGCGGGACGACCCCGAGGTGCGCCGCCTGGCTCCGGAACTCGAGCAGCAGGTGCGGGAGGGGACGCTGACGGCCACCCTCGCGGCCGAGCGCTTGCTGTCGGCGTTCGGGAGCTGAGATCCGGGGCCCCCTCGGCGTTCTGGAGCCGCGCTTCCAGGGACCCGCGCCCCGGCGGGACGCCGTATGGCCGTCTTCGCGCGCCGGCGGACATGCGCTCCACGCGTACGGGCATCGCCCTCGGAAGGACCGGAAGGGACCGGAATGAGTCGGAAGGGACCGGAAGGGGCCGATGGGGAGCGGTTCCTACGCGTCGACCGCGACCAGGCGCTGCCCGTCGAGCGTCCACACCTCGAACCGGTCGATATCCTTCCGCTCCATGGCGGTTCCGCCCTCGGAATGCAGGGCCTTGTTCTCGGTGACCGTACCCGGAACGCCGTACCCCCTCTCGGGTACGGACCAGGTGGAGACGGTCTCCTCCTCGCCGTGCTTGCCGACGGCGACGAGCCGGCACTTCAAGGGGCCCCGAACGTTCCGGACTTCGAGCCCGATATCCGTCCCCCAGGCCCGCTCCGTCATGGAGATCATCGCGGAGACACCGCTGGACGCGTCCGTGTGCCGGATCGTCTCGTTCGCGGCAAGCACCTGCTCACCGGGGTCGGCAGGTGCGTCCGGGCCCGGTCCTGACGCGGCGAGCCCGCCGACCACGGAGCTGCCGATGACCAGCGCGGCGGCCGCCGCGACCAAGTACAGCCGCCGTTTCCGGGCGGCCCGCCGGGCCATGGCCACCTCTCCGGTGACACGGTCCAGCAGCCCCTCGCTGGGCTGCGGCGGCCAGGTCTCCCCGGGGGGCCATGCCGTCGCGAGATCCGCCAGCAGCTTCTCGATGCCGGCGAACTCGCGGAGCTGCGCGACACATGTCGCGCACTCGTCCAGGTGCGCCTCGAAATGCCAGGCGTCGGCCGGGTCCATGATGCCCAGCGCATAGGCGCCCGTGGCGAGATGCTGCTGCGTTCTCATTCATCGCTCCTTGTCCGCTATCAGGTACGCAGCAGAGGAGCGATCGGCTCAATGGAGCGGCGAGCGAGTTGACAGATGTGTCAGAAACCTCAGAAGAGGTGGATGGCCAGGTGTCCGAGCGGCAGGCCGAGCTGCCACGCGGGGGTCCAGACCTTCGGTGCGTCCTCCTCGCAGGTGTCGAGACCGGCGTCGCTCCACGGGCCGGGCGCGTCGAGGTCGGCGGCGAGCAGCTCGGTCTCGTCCAGCCACTGCCAGGCAGCCTTGGCAAGCTCGAGATCGGGGCTGGGGCCGTCCTGGCCCGCGTCCTCCCGTTCGAGATGTCCCAGGCGCTCGCGGACCCACTCCTCCCACGGCTGGTCGTGGGCGGTGAGCGAACGCCAGTGCTCCATCTGCGAGATGACGCGGATGCCGGACAGCTCCCCCTCGGTGTCGGAGAGGAAGATCGTCAGAGCCAGGGCGTCCCGCCCGGCCCGGAACTCGAAGGTCGTCGGAGGCATGAGGTCCCCGGTCCGCAGCAGCTCGTCGGCGATGTACTCCGCGTACATCCACGCCATCGGAACCGCCAACTCACCACCGCTGGTGCCGTACGAGCAATCGGGACGCATCCCGCAACACCTTCTTCCGGTTCTTCCGGTCTCCTGCTCACGCGTCGAGGGAACCCCCGCGCGCTGATTCTTCACCCTCACACACGCGGCGCGTGCGAGGTTTGCTCAACGCATATGTGGGGTAATGCAGTCCGTCACATTTCGAGTCCGTACACGCGCCGGGCATTCTCTGCGCCGATCATGGCCGCGACCCGCCCCGCGTCCTCGGAGGACCAGGCCCCCGAGGCGGTCCAGCGGTCCAGTAGCCCGGCCAGGGCCTCACGGAAGAGCCGCGCCCCGACCACGTACAGCTCGGGCAGGCCGTAGGCGTCGGTGGAGAACAACAGTTTGCCGAAGGGGACCAGCTCGAGCACCTCGGCGAGCACGGCACCGGCCCGTGCCCCGGTGTGGTTCAGCGCGAGACCCACATCGGCGTACACATGGGGATACACGTTCGCGAGGTAGGCCGCACCCCGGTGGTACGGATAACCGTGCAGCAGGACGAGCGGGCAGCCGGTGGGGCGGACCGCGCGGACGAAGCCGGTCAGCAGCAGCGGGTCCGCCCGGTGCAGGGTCAGGTCAGGGTCGCCGAACCCGGTGTGGAGCTGCAACGGGAGCCCGGTCCGCGCCGCGGACCACAGCAGATGGCGCAGCAGCACGGGGTCGGTCATCCGACCGGCCGTGGCCCGCCGCTCGAGCCAGCGCCGGGCTGCCTCGCGCACCTCGGCGGGGTCGGGCGGGCCGGGCGCGAAGTCGAGCCCGTACCGGTAGGCGACCACGGACTTGAAGCCGGCCGCCGTCCGCGCCGCCGTCCGGATCGCCTCCGCAAGGTCGTCGAGGAACGGCTCCGTGGTCCTGGCGCCGTCCGCGGTCTCCTCGGCCAGCAGCTCCAGGCGTACGATCCGGCGCGCCGACGCACCGGCCAGCTCGGCCAGTTCGTGCGCGTGCGTGAGGTCTCCGTACGGCCCAGTGTCCACCAGATAGGTGGCGATTCCGGTCGCCCGCAGGAGCCGCCGGGCGACCTCCTCCGGTCCCAGCTCGCGGCGCCGGGTGACGTAGACCGAGGTCGGGCAGTGCGGTTCGAGGCCCAGGAGCGGCGGGCACCAGCGCCGGACCGCGAACCCGAGCTGAGTGTCGGCGTACGAGGTGCCGGGCGCGGCCGGGGCGTCGGACTCGGTGAGATACGACGCGAACGCCCCCCTGCCGAGAGCGGACCGGACGATGCCGTGGCAGTGGTGGTCGACCAGGGCCGGAAGCCGTGGGCCCGCGTCTGTCGCGGCGTCCAGCACCCCCTCCCCGGGCTCCGGTTCCGCCGTCCCCACCAGCACCGCCCCCTCAGTACCGCCAGCGGGTGGCCGCCGCGATGTGCTCGGGACCCGCTCCCGCGAACAGATCCACCTCCGCGCGCCGCACCGCGTCGACCGCCCCGAACAGCGCCTCGCCCAGCGCCTCCCGCAGCACGGCCGAGCTCTCGAAGTGCCGCAGCGCCTCCGGCAGCGACATCGGCAGCCGCGGCACCCGCTCCGAATGCACCGGGTCGCCCGACACGGGCGGCGGCAGCGCGAGCCCCGCGTCCACCCCGTCCAGCCCCGCGGCGATGACGGCGCCGGTGACCAGGTACGGATTGCCGGCCGAGTCAAAACACTTGATCTCGGCGTTCGCACCCGCGGGGTCGTCCGGTGCCCCGGGCACGAAACGGATGGCGGCCTCGCGGTTCTCCACGCCCCAGCACTGGAAAACCCCGGCCCAGCGGGACGGTTCGAGCCGCAGATAGCTCGCGGGCGACGGCGCCCCGATGGCGAGCAGCGCCGGCAGGGCGCGGAGCACCCCGGCCAGGAACCCCTCGGCGACCGAGGTCATGCCGCAGGGCCCGTCGCCGTCCCGGCACAGGTTGACCCCGTCCCGCCACACGCTCAGATGCAGATGGCCGCCGTTGCCGACGGAGCCGGGCTCGACCGTGGGTGCGAACGAGGTCGCGAGCCCGTGCCGTACTGACACCGCTCGGACCGTCTCCCGTACGAGGACGGCTAGGTCGGCCGCCCTCACCGGGTCCGCGGGCGACACCGACACCTCGAACTGCCCCGGCGCGTACTCGGGATGGATCTGCAGCACCTCGACTCGCTGCGAGATCAGGGCGTCGAGGAGGTCGCCCAGGTACTCGGAGAGCTCCACGAGCCGGGTCATGCCGTACGCCGGGCCCTTGGTGGGGTAGTGCAGTCCTGCCCCCGCAGTGTCGCCGCGTGTGACCACCCACTCCGTCTCGAAGCCCATGCGCAGTTCGAGCCCGCGGTCCGCCGCGAGGCGGGCCATGCGGCGGGCGAAGAGCCGCTGGCACCCGGCGTGCGGAAGGCCCTGCTGGTCGTACCGGTCGACAGGGGCCCAGGCCCAGCCCGGCTGCCCGGACAGCGAGGTCAGCCGGTCGAGGTCGGGGAAGAGCCGCAGATCACCGTCCGGGCCGCCGATGAGGGGGCTGGTGGTGCTGGAGTCGTCGACGAGGTAGACGTCGAAGACCGGGGACATGCCCACGCCCCAGCGGGCGGCCCGCGCGAGCCGGCCGGTGGGCAGTGCCTTCGTCCGGGTGATGCCAGCGTTGTCCACCCAGGTCAGCGCGATCCGGCGGATGCCCTCGGCCGACAGCTCCCCGGCCTCCTGGCGGGCCCGTTCCCGGGCACGCTCGCGGTCGGCGGGTGACGGAGGGCTGCTCATGCCTCGCCCGGGTGCCACGCGGGCCACTCGCCGGGCCGGTCCGTCCAGTAGACCTGTTCCGGGTCGTCCAGATCCAGATCCGGGAACACCTCCCGCACCCGCACATCGAACTCCTCGCGCTCCAGGGGCTCCCAGCCGAGGCCCTGCAGATGGACGAGGCGGTACCGGGCGTCGGTCTCGAACGGGGCGACGACGACCGGGTAGTCCGGATCGGGGTTGTCTGCGGCGTTCTCCATGCCTCCAGGGTGCTCCGGGGCCGTCCTTCCTGCGAGCGGAGGTGGTTCGGGGCCGGCGCGTGCGTACGGGGTGCGTGCGTGGCGCGTGCGTCGCGTGCGTACGGGGTCTGTCGTACAGGGCGGCGAAGCGCGCCCGCGGAGAGTTGACTGGAGGGGAACACGGGCGGAGGGGAGTACGGGAGTGGGTACGAGCGCGGCGGACTGCCGCTTCTGCGGGATCGTCGCCGGCGAGGTGGCGGCACATCGGGTCCTCGACGACGGGACCGCGGTGGCTTTCCTCGACACCAGGCCGCTGTTCCCGGGGCACGTCCTGGTGGTTCCGCGGCGGCACGTGGAGACGCTCACCGATCTGCCGGAGCCGGACGTGGGGCCGTTCTTCGGCCGAGTCCGGCGGGTCGCCGGCGCGGTGGAACGGTCGATGGAGGCGGCCGGGTCGTTCGTCGCCGCCAACAACCGGGTCAGCCAGTCCGTACCGCACTTCCATGTGCACGTGGTGCCGCGCAACCGGAAGGACGGGCTGCGCGGCTTCTTCTGGCCCCGCACGCGGTACGCGGACGACGAGCAGGCGGCGGAGGTCGCCGCGCGGGTGCGGGCGGCGCTCGGGGCGTAGGCCGGGGAGGGGCCCGGACCGGCCGTTTGCATGTTCGGTCGTTTTGGGATGGAGTCGGAGTATCAGGGACGTGACCAGGCCTGCGGGTTTCTCCGTCTCCCCGGGCTGGGGGTGCACCATGTTCACCGACCGTGCCGAAGCGGGCCGTCTGCTGGCCGCCGAGCTGGATCACCTGAGAGATGAGAACCCCGTCGTGCTCGGGCTGCCCCGTGGCGGAGTGCCCGTGGCGTACGAGGTGGCCCGCGCCCTGGGAGCCCCGCTGGACGTCATCCTTGTCCGCAAGCTCGGCGTCCCCTCCCACCGGGAACTGGGGTTCGGGGCGATCGGCGAGGACGGCGTGCGGATCGTGCACGAGCACATCGCCGCGATGAGCCGGGCCGACGACGCCGCGCTCGCCGCCGTCGAACGCACCGAGGAAGCGGAACTCCGGCGGCAGGCCGAGCGGTTCCGCGGCGGCCGCGATCGTCTCCCGCTGGACGGCCGCACGGCGGTCGTGGTGGACGACGGCATCGCGACGGGGGCGACGGCGTCCGTGGCCTGCGGCGTGGCGCGGGCCCATGGGGCGGAACGGGTCGTCCTGGCCGTCCCGGTGGCGCCGCCCGACGCGGTGGACCACCTGCGGGACACCGTGGACGAACTGGTGTGCCTCTCCACGCCCGCGGCCTTCTTCGCCGTGGGGGAGTGGTACCAGGACTTCTCCCAGACCTCGGACGACGAGGTCGTCGATCTGCTCGACCGGCAGGCCGCGGACCGGGAGCGGCACGGCGCGGCCGCGACGGCGAAGGCCCCCTCCGATGTGATCGGGGCCGTCGAGATCCCCGTGCCGTCGGACCGGGTGGTCCTGCCCGGCGACCTCGTCCTGCCGGCGGGCGCCGGCGGAATCGTCGTCTTCGCGCACGGCAGCGGCAGCAGCCGCCACAGTCCGCGCAACCGGGCCGTCGCCGCCGCCCTCGCCGAGGCGGGCCTCGGCACCCTGCTCTTCGACCTGCTCACGCCGGGGGAGGAGCGGGACCGGGCGAACGTCTTCGACATCGAGACCCTGGCGCGCCGGCTCACCGAGGCGACCCGCATGGTGCGCCGCGAGTACGGCCTTCCCGTGGGCTACTTCGGGGCGAGCACGGGCGCGGCCGCCGCGCTCTGGGCCGCTGCGGACGCCGCCGCGGAGGCGGAGAGTGCCGCTGCGGAGGCGGAGAGGGCGGCTGCGGACGCCGCTGCGGACTCGCGCCCGGACGGCACGGCCGGAGGCGGCACCACTCCGGGTGAGCCCGTCTTCGCGGTCGTCTCCCGGGGCGGCAGGCCCGACCTGGCCGGCCGGCGACTCGGCGGGGTGCGGGCCCCGACCCTGCTGATCGTCGGCGGCCGGGACGAGACCGTCGTCGACCTCAACCGCGAGGCCCGCGCCCGACTGACGTGCGAGAACCGGCTCGAGGTCATACCCGGGGCCACGCATCTCTTCGAGGAACCGGGAGCGCTGGAGACCGTCTGCGAACTCGCCCGGGACTGGTTCCTGCCCCACGCCAAGGCGCATGCTGGAAAGTGACGCTGGAGGTGAAAGCCATGGACACCACCGTCGGATGGCATGTCGACATGGAGTTCCGTGAGGTCGACAACAAGACCGAGGCCGCCGCGCTTCTCAGGCTCCAGGACGGTACGGAACTCCGGGCGCACGGGCGCGCGAACAAGCACCCCGACGATCCGGAGCAGCCACGGGTGGGCGAGGAGATCGCGGCCGCCCGGGCGCTGAACGACCTGGCGCGTCAGCTTCTCGCCAAGGCCGGTGTGGAGATCGAGGAGGTCACGCATCTCCGTGCGCATCTGGCCATGTGAGGCACGGTGCACGACCCTCGCGGGCCCGCCGCCGCGGAGGCCCGCGAGGCGGGCCCGAACTAAAATGACCGTGTGGTCCGGCCCAACGAGGATGTAGAGGCCCTGCTGCAGGAGTACGCGGACCTCGTCCTGATCACCGGCGGAGACGCGTTCAAGGCCCGCGCCTACGAGAAAGCCGCACGTGCCATCGGCGGCTATCACGCCGATGTCTCCAAGCTCGACGCCGAGGGCCTCCGCGAGATCCCCAACGTCGGCAAGTCCATCGCCGACAAGGTCCTGGAGTACCTGCGCACCGGCACGATGCCGTCCGTCGAGGAGGTGCGGGCCAGGATCCCCGCCGGGGTGCGCGAGCTGATGAGCATCCCCACGCTCGGCCCCAAGAAGGCGATGACCCTCTACGAGGACCTGCACATCTCCTCCGTACCGGAGCTGCTGGACGCCATCCACGAGGAGCGGCTGCGCGACCTCAAGGGCTTCGGACCACGAACCGAGGAGAACATCCTCCACGGAATCGGGCTCATGCAGGCCGCCGGCGGTCGGGTGCCGATCAATGTCGCCATGGACGTCGCCGAGGAGATCGTTGCCCGGATGTCGGCGATCAGCGGCTGCGAGAGCTGTACGTACGCGGGCTCGCTCCGCCGTATGCGGGAGACCGTCGGCGATGTGGACGTCCTGGTGGCGGCCGACCGCTCTGAGCCGTTCATGGACGCCTTCACCGACCTCGCCGAGACGGCCGAGGTCATCGCGCACGGCGTGAAGAAGACCTCCATCCGCACCACCAAGGGGCTCCAGGTCGACCTGCGCGTCGTACCTCCCGACTCCTGGGGGGCGGGCCTGCAGTACTTCACCGGATCGAAGGCGCACAACATCCGCACCCGCGAGATGGCCGTCCACCACAAGCTCAAGCTCTCCGAGTACGGCCTGTTCCACGCCAAGAGCGGCAAGAAGATCGTCTCCGAGACCGAGGAGGAGGTCTACGCCCGTCTCGGCCTGCCATGGATCCCGCCGACCCTCCGCGAGGACCGCGGCGAGGTGGCCGCCGGGCTCAAGGGCGAGCTGCCCGCGCTGCTGGCCGAGACCGACATCCGCGGGGACCTGCACTCGCACACCAGCCTCACCGACGGTCTCGCGACGCTGGCGGAGATGGTCGAGGCGGCGGCCCGGCGTGGCCTGCGCTACTTCGCGATCACCGACCACGCACCCAACCTGTACATGCAGCAGATGACCGACGAGAAGATCCTGGCCCAGCGCGACCGGGTCCGCGAACTCGACGGAAAACACCGGAAGATGCGTCTGCTGCACGGCACCGAGCTCAACATCGACCCGGACGGGAACGTCGACTGGCCGCAGGAGTTCCTGCAGGGGTTCGACATCTGCGTGGCGTCCGTGCACTCGCACTTCAACCAGGGCCGGGCCGCCCTCACCCGGCGCTTCGTCACCGCGTGCGAGAACCCGGAGATCAACATCATCGGCCACCCGACCACCCGGATCATCGGCAAGCGGCCCGGGCTGGATATCGACCTCGACGCCGTGTTCGCGGCGGCCGCGCGCACCGGGACGGCCCTGGAGATCAACTCCCACCCCGACCGCCTCGACCTGTCCGACGAGCACATCCTGCGCGCCAAGCGGCACGGCGTGAAGTTCGCGGTGAACACCGACGCCCATGCCCCGCTCCACCTCTCCTACCTTCGCTACGGGGTGGGCACGGCACAGCGCGGCTGGCTCACGGCCGAGGACGTGATCAACACCTGGCCGCTGGACCGGCTCCGTAGGTTCCTCCGCAAGAACGGCACATCTGGCGGTTCGTCCTAATCTGGAAATACTCACTGTCCCCGAGCCTGGGGGAGATCATGGAACTCGGTTTTCTCAAGCCGCTCTTCGACCGTCCGGGCCCATGGGCCTCGGTGTACATCGACACCACGCGCAGTACGGAGGACGCGCCCGCACAGCAGCGCCTGCGCGAACGCGCCGTCGCGAACCGGCTGATCGACGAGGGCGCCGACGCGTACACCACCCGGGCCCTGATGAGGACGCTCGCCGAGGAGCCGGTTTCCGGTACGCCGCCGGGGCGCGCACTCTTCGCCGCCGGTGCCGAGGTCGTCCTCGACATCCCGCTCACCAGGGCGCCGCTCATGGGCGAGGCCGCCTGGTCGACGCTGCCGCACACCTCGCCGCTCCTCGGTCTCGTGGACGACCTGCCGCCTTGCGTGATCGCCTACATCGACCGCAACGGGGCCGACCTGGAGCTCCGCGACTCCCTCCGCCGGGAGACGGCGGGCCGTGCCAAGGGCCGCGAGTGGCGGGCGCACCGCAGCGTCCCCGAGGACCGGTACGAGTGGCACTACCGGAACAAGACCGAGAACGTCTGGCAGGAGAACGCCGAACTGATCGCCGCAGAGCTGACCCGCCGCTGGCCGGAGGCCGGAGCCGAGGCGCTGGTGCTCGTCGGCGACGCACGCGAGCGCAGGGCCGTGCACTTCCAACTCCCCGAGCAGATCCAGGCGGTGACCGTCGAAGTCGAACGCGGCAGCAGGTCCTCCGCCCACAACGAACACCTCGACCGGCGGATCGACGAGGTGCGTGAGGAGCAGGCGCGCGGCCGCCTGGAGACCGCCCTGGAACGCTTCCGCGTCGGACGGGGCCGACCGGGCGACCACCGTTCCGGGCCGTCGGGGGCGGTCGACACCGGACCCGGCGGGGCGGCCGAAGGCGTACCCGCCGTCGTGGACGCCGCTCGCAGCCACCAGGTGGAGACGATGTTGATGGCCGAGGCCGCCTCCGACGCGGCACGCGACGTATGGATCGGACCCGGTCCGGACCAGATCGCCGTACAGCGCTCCGAGGCCCATGCGATGGGCGTCGCCCGGCCCGAGCGGGCGCGGGCGGACGATGCGCTGATGCGCTCGGCGACGGGGGCGGACGCCGACGTCCTGCTGGTGCCCCAGGGCATGCGGGGCCCGGCCGGAGGGCTGGGCGCGGTGCTGCGCTGGAGCTTCTGACCGCGCCGCGCCACTGGCGGGGCGCTCGGGCGGCGCTGTCCGGCCGTGCGGTCCGCGATCGATGCGGGCCGCACGACCAGGTGGTCCGGTCGCGCGTCTCCCCCGGACGGCCCCGGCTGTCCGGCGTCACTTCTGCCACCCCTGTCACGGGAAGGGGCCGCTGCCCCCGCCTGCCGAAGGACGGGAATACGGCTGCCTCGCCCCGGCCGGCTGCGGAAGCGGAAGCCTCGCGTCGGGAGTAGAAACGGAGGAGCGGGTCACCCGCGAGTTGATGCACCGATGTCGCGCACGGCTGCCGTACGTGGCTTCCCCAGACCGCCGCCCGAGGAGGGATTCCCGTGCCGATCGCGACTGTCAACCCCACCACGGGGGAAACGCTCAAGACCTTCGACGCCCTCGGCAGCGAGGAGATCGAGGTCCGGCTGGAACGCGCGCACCGCGCCTTCAGGGACCACCGCCTGACGTCGTTCGCCCGGCGGGCCGAGCTGATGCGGCGCGCGGCCGACCTTCTGGAGGCGGACCAGGACGACATCGCCCGCACGATGACGGTGGAGATGGGCAAGCCGTTGAAGGCGGCGCGCGCCGAGGCCGCCAAATGCGTCAAGGCGATGCGCTGGTACGCCGAGCACGCCGAGGAGGAGCTCGCCGACGAGCACCCCAGGGACGCCGATGGGAAGGATTCCGGTGCGTCCCGAGTCGTGGTCCGCTACCGGCCCCTCGGCCCCGTCCTCGCCGTGATGCCCTGGAACTTCCCGCTCTGGCAGGTCGTACGGTTCGCCGCTCCCGCCCTGATGGCCGGGAACACAGGACTCCTCAAGCACGCCTCCAACGTGCCGCAGACCGCGCTCTACCTCGAGGACCTCTTCCACCGGGCCGGCTATCCGGAAGGCTGCTTCCAGACGCTCCTCATCGGCTCCGACGCGGTCGCCGACATCGTGCGGGATCCGCGCGTCGTCGCCGCCACGCTCACCGGCAGCGAGCCCGCGGGCCGGGCCGTCGCCTCGATCGCCGGTGACGTCATCAAGAAGACCGTGCTGGAGCTCGGCGGCAGCGACCCGTTCGTGGTACTGCCCTCGGCCGATCTCGACCGCGCCGTGCCGGTGGGGGTCACGGCCCGGGTGCAGAACAACGGGCAGTCCTGCATCGCGGCCAAGCGCTTCATCGTGCACGACGCCGTCTACGAGACCTTCGCCTCGCGCTTCGTCCAGGCCATGTCCTCGTTGACCGTCGGCGACCCGATGGAGGAGGTCACGGACGTGGGTCCGCTCTCCACCGAGCAGGGCAGGCGTTCGCTGGAGGAGCTGGTGGACGACGCGCGGGGGCGCGGTGCGACGGTCCTGTGCGGTGGCGACCGTCCCGAGGAGCAGCCCTCCGGATGGTTCTACGAGCCCACGGTCCTGGCCGACATCACGCCCGGCATGCGCATCCACCACGAGGAGGCGTTCGGTCCCGTCGCCACGCTCTACCGGGTCGCGGACCTGGACGAGGCGCTCGAGGTCGCCAACGACACCTCCTTCGGCCTGAGTTCCAATGTCTGGACGCAGGACGCGGCCGAACAGGAGCGCTGCGCAAGGGATGTTGAGGCCGGAGGCGTCTACTTCAACGGCATGACCGCCTCGCACCCCGGCTATCCCTTCGGCGGCATGAAGCGGTCCGGCTACGGCCGCGAGCTGGCCGGCCACGGCATCCGCGAGTTCTGCAACGCGACGACCCTCTGGTACGGCTCGGCGACATGACCGGTGCCCCCGCGCCCAGCCTTCCGGAGGCGGGGCGCGGGGGGCCACCAGGCCCGGTGCGGGCTCACTGCTCGATCGGATTGCCGTCCGTTCCGCAGATGTAGCCGCCGTTGATGCACGTGGTGACGCGCCGCTGCAGCTCGTTCTCGTCCCAGGCGTTGAAGAAGTCGCCGTGGAACGTGTAGCCCGGAGCATCGGTGACGTTGGTGCCATTGCGGGTGCCCGCCAGGCTGAGTCCACCGCCGTTGACCGGATAGGTGATGAGCAGTTCGAGTCGTGGTACGACCACGGGGTGCGTCGACGGGCACGTCTGGCCGATCGCGTACGCCATGTGGTCGCGGTGGTTGGTGCTGTCCAGCCGCTTCCCGTCCCAGCAGGTCGGGAAGTCCAGGTAGTTCTCCAGCTTCGTCCCGGCCGGACAGTTCATGAAGTCCCGGCTCGACTCGGGCTGGCCGACACAGGACCAGCGGGCCGCCGGGTTCTGGTCGGGGCTGGTCGCCAGGGCGTTGCCGACGACGTAGCGCAGTCCGCGGGGATGCGCGACCGCGCGCGTGTGGTCGGTGATGCCCTGGTAATAGACGGTCACCTTCTCGGGGGCGACCGGAACGCCGTCCTTGTAGACGGTCGGTGTCCAGTACGAGGAGAGGTCGACCTGGGGTGAACAGTTGGTGGTGCCCGCGCTCAGCGACTCCAGGGTGGAAGAGGCGTTCGCGGTCCTGTTGCCGTAGAACTCGTGGATGTGGGACCGGCCGGCCTCCCCGGGGAAGACGATCGGATCGTCGCCCTTGCGGTGGCTGGAAAAACACTCGGCGCGGAACTCGCTGCCCCGGACGGGCGCGGCGGCCTGCGCCGTGATCGCGGCCGTCTGTGCGCGGGTGAACCGGTAGGCGTGTGCCGCGTGTTGGCCCTTGCCCCCGGTGTGCTCATGCCCGCCGGAAGGGCTGCCGCTGCTCGTGCAGGCCGTCGTCAGGAAGAAGAGTGCGGCGGCCGCGGCCGCCAGGATCCGTCGCATGGTGGTGCCTCCCCTGTCACGTGTACGGGATGCGGACGGTGGACTGGTTGCCGGTGCCGAGCGTGCTGGCGCCGTTGCCGATGGCGCTCCACACCTCGACGCGGACCTTGCCGTTCACCAGGTCGCCGTGCGATCCGGTGGACGCCTTCAGGCCTCTGTCCTGGGTGTAGTGCTCGTAGCCGGGGACGGGGTCGGTGGCGAAGTACTGGTAGGTCTCGGTCCTGTCCCAGCTTCCGTCGCCCGTACGGTCGTAACTCACCCGCAACTGCTGGCCGTTGGCGACCGTTGTCCCGGCATCGACGAACAGGTCGAACGCCGTGGACCCGCCGTCGTACTTCTTCGTGATGCCGGAGGCGGTGAAGGTCTGCGGGTTGTGCGGGGTGCCGTCGTAGTTGGCGCCGCCCGCGGAGGCGAGGGTGGCGGTGGAAGCCGAGCCGGCGGCGGCACCGAGCTCGCCGCCGGCCCGGAGACTGAGGGTGGAGGAACCGCCGCCGGGCGGGTCGGTGGGCGGATCCGTCGGGGTGCCGCCTCCGCCGTCACGGGTCCAGACTGCGACGTAGTCGACGAGCATGGGGTGTCCGGGGACCGTGTCCGCCGTCGGGGTCCTGCCCGCGAGGGCGTCGGGGAACGCGCCCCCGACGGCCACGTTGAGGAGCAGGAAGTAGCCCGCGTGGTCGGTCATCTGCGCCCAGGTCGAGGCGCCGACCTGGTCCGCGTTCACAGAGTGGAAGAGCTGGTCGTCGACGTACCAGCGCAGCTCGTTCGGGGATGTGCTCCGGTCCCACTCGAAGCGGTACCGGTGGAAGGCGGACTGGCAACTCGCCCCGGGACACACCTCTTTGTCGCCGAGGCCCTCGGGCTCCTTGCACGGGCCGCCCGGGTTGACGCCGCAATGCAGCACGCCCCAGACGGAGTTGATCCCGTTGACGTTCTCCATGACGTCGAACTCGCCGATGCCCGGCCAGTTCCAGTGGTTGCCCCGGTAGGGCGAGCCCAGCGCCCAGAATGCGGGCCAGTAGCCGAGCGCGGCGTTGCCGGTGACGTTCGGCATCTGGATACGGCCCTCGATGCGCAGCGTGCCGTCCGCCGGAGCCTTGAAGTCGGCCCGGCGCGTCTCGATGCGGGAGGAGGTCCAGTTGCCCGCACCGTCGCGGAGCGGTGTGATGCGCAGGTTGCCCGAGCCGTCCAGGCTCACATTGTCGGGGGAGTCCGTGTAGTTCTGGACTTCACCGGTGCCCCAGTTCGCGGGGCCTCCGGGGTACGAATGGCCGGTGTCGATCTGCCAGTTGGCCGACGAGGGGAGGGATCGGGCGGGACCGGTGAAGTCATCGCTCCACTGAAGGTTCCAGCCCGGTGTGGGCGGTACGTCGCCGCGCGCCGCAGGTGCGGTGACGGCAGTGGTGAGCCCGGCCAGTGCGAGGGCTGCGGCGGACAGAGCGGCGAGGACCGCTCTGCGTTTGTTACGGGGCGGAATCGAATCCGCCGCGGTGAGGCTGCTCGTGCTCATGGGGGAGTGCCTCCTGAGAGGGGAGGGGAGAGAGGGTGTGAGAGCGCTCTCAGGAGATGGTTTAAGTGAAGACTCCTCGTGCGTCAATGACTTGCGCACGTCAATCTCTTGAATGTAGGATGCATCGTTTTCGCCGTGCTGTTCCGGCACGGCGGCACGGGCCGGGGGCGCCCGGCCCGGCACCGGATCCGTACGGAGGGCTCAGTCGGGCTTGACCTCGGCGACGAGCAGAGCGACGTCGTCGTGCCCGTCGGGGTCGCGCAGGGAGTGGAGCAGCAGATCGCAGGTGCGCTCCAGCGACCGCCGCGGGCCGCTGAGCATCCGCAGCAGGGCCCTGAGGCGGTCGTCGATCGGCTCGTCCCGCGTCTCGACCAGGCCGTCGGTGTAGAGCACCAGCCGGCTGCCCGGGGCCAGGTCGAGATCGGCCGTGGAGAAGGCGACGTCCCCGACACCGAGCGGCACCCCGGTCGGGATGTCCAGCAGGTGTGCCGTGCCGTCCGGGTCGACCAGGATCGGCGGCAGGTGGCCGGCGTTGGATATCCGGCAGCGGGCCGAGGGCGGATCGCAGCTCACGTATACGCAGGTCGCGAAGGTCTGCTCGAGGCCGGTGGCCACCTCGTCGAGATGGCTGAGCACCGCCGCCGGTTCGAGGTCGAGCGCGGTCAGGGTGCGGGTCGCCGTGCGGAGCTGCCCCATGGTCGCCGCGGCCGTGATGCCGCTGCCCATCACGTCGCCGACCACCAGCGCCGTCTTGTCGCCCGAGAGCGGTAGTACGTCGAACCAGTCGCCGCCGACCTCGTGCGTGGATCCGGCGGGCTGGTAGCGGTAGGCGATCTCCAGGCCCGACTGGCGCGGTGGGCGCCGGGGCAGCAGGCTGCGCTGGAGCGCCAGCACGGTGCGGCGCTCGCTGCGATACAGCCGCGCGTTGTCGATGCTGATGGCCGCGCGCGCGGCCAGCTCGGAGGCGAGGAGCTGGTCGTCCTCGTCGAACGGGGCCCGGGTCCTCGCGCGTATCAGGCTCAGCGTGCCGATGACGGCGCCGCGGGCTGTGAGCGGCACCCCGAGGTACGAGTGCGCCCCGGCGCGGGCCAGCAGCGCGGCGGAGTAGTCGTCCCGGGCGACGCGGCGCAGCGACTCGTCGTCCAGGTGCGGAACGAGTATCGGCTGACCGGAGTTGACGACCTGGGTGATGAGGCGGTCGGGGTCGTAGCGCGCGACGTTGCCCGCGGGGTCGGGCGCGCGCGAGGCCTCGGTCCGGTAGGCGGCCTTCACCGCGAGCGCACGGAAGACCGCGGGTCCGCTGCCGTTGGAGGCCGGGACCCCGCTCTGCCGCTCGTCGATGATGGCGTCGAGCACATCCACCGCGGCCAGGTCGGCGAGGTCCGGCACGACGATGTCGGCGAGTTCGCGGGCGGTGTGCGGGAGGTCGAGCGTGGTGCCGATGCGTACGCCCGCGTCGGCGATCATGGCGAGCCGCTGGCGGGCCCGGGTCATCTCCGTGGTCGCCAGGTGGCGCTCGGTGACATCGATCACGGAGATCGTGATACCAAGGACCTTGCCGCCGGTGTCCTCGAGCCGGAAGTAGGACACCGACCAGGCGTGCTCCTGCGACGGGTCCCCGGGGGCCCGGCCGACCGCGTACTGGTCGAGCAGGGGCGTGCCGGTGGCCAGGACCTGGCGGGAGGCGGACTCGATGGCGTCGACGTCGAGGTACGGCATCGCCTCGGCAACGCGCTTGCCGAGGTGCTGTGCTGCAGGGAGTGCGTTGATGCGCTCCAGGGCGGGGTTGACCAGGACGTACCGCAGGTCGGTGTCGAGCACGGCGAGGCCGATCGGGGACTGGGAGATCAGTCGCATGGACAGGGCGACATCGGTCTCGACGGTCTGCAAAGCCTCCCGGTCGGTGGCGATGCCCAACGCGTAGACGTTCCGCTGCTGGTCCTGCATCCGCATGTTCCGGAATTCGAACATGCGGAGGCTGCCGTCCTTGACCCGGACCGGGAAACCGCCCGACCAGCTCGCGCCGCCCAGCACCTGCTGGAACAGCTCGACGACCAGGGGTACGTGCTGCGGGTCCACCAGGAGCTTGGCCGCGGAGCGGCCCAGGGCTTCGTCCGCGGTGTAGCCGAACAGCTGCTCAGCGGCAGGGCTCCACAGTGCGATCCGGCCCGAGGAGTCCAGGACGACCGCGGCAATGCCCAGGACGTCGAGCAGCCCCCCGGGAGTCGACGCCTCCGGGGCACCAATCGGCGCGATCCGGCGGAGGTCAGCCCTCCGAGGATCGGTCTGTCTCATCCGGGGCACCTCTCTCGGTTACCCATGCAGCGCGGCACTGCATCCATGGTCCCTTGGATGAGCGTTCAGCGCAGTCGAACGTACCTGATTCCTTTCGGATTGATTCGTCTATTTATCGACTCTGAGCAAGTTACGCGCGAGTCACGTTCTTCAGGGCAACGTGGCCCCAATTCCGGCTGCGGGTCAGTGATCGAGAACGGAGTTGCACGTGTCACGGAAGAAAACGGTCAGTCCTCAGAAGAAGATCGCCGTGCTGGTCGGCGCCGCGGCGCTGGTCGGGGGCGCGGCTTTCGCCATGACAGGGACGAGTCAGGCGGGTACGAGCCAGGAATCCGTCACCTGCCAGGGCCTCGCGACCGCGCTCGGCAATAACCAGGAATTCATCGCCGGGCAGCAGGCGAATCCGGACGCCAATTCCGCCGCTCGTATCGCGAACCGGCAGCAGGTGATCCAGCAGATCGAGGCCCAGCGAAAGGCGGCTGGCTGCACCGAGGGCGGGGAAGCCGCCGCTCCGTCCGAGGGCCAGGCGCCGCCGGAACAGGACGGAGCCGACGCTCCCGGGGGTGACCGGGCCGGCGGCGAGGGGGCCGGGGAACGGCAAGGACCAAGGAGGTGACCTGGCCGGCGGTGAGCAGGCCGACGGCGGTCGGGCAGAGGGTGGTCGGGCGGCCGGCGAGGTGGTCTGCCAGGGCTCGACCGTGACGCTGTCCGGCGAGGGCGGGGCGCCCGCGGCGTCCAGTGGTGAGTTCCCGTTGGGGACACGGCTCAAGGTCACCAACCTGGACAACGACAAGTCGGTCACCGTGGAGGTCGCCTCGACCTCCGGGAGCTGTGCCCTGCTGAACAACGCCGCCTTCGAACAGGTCCGTGAGCCCGGCAAGAACCTCATCCGCAACGCCCGGATCGAGCGCGTCGGCTGATCCGGCGCACCGTCGTTCCCCCGTTCCCCGCGGTCCGGGCGTCCCGACCGTGCCGCGGGACTCGGGTGGCCCGCTCCGGTCAGGGCGTCTTGGAGCGGGCCCACTCGCGCAGCGCGGCCTTGTCGTCGAACCGGCCGATGTCCGTGTCCAACGGCGTGGTCTTGTACTGGTGGAAACGCCAGGGGTGCTTGATGCCCGGCTCGCCGGGCTTCCCGTTGTGATTCGCGATCCACAGACCGTCGCCGGCGAACGAGGTCGTGTCCCGGTTCAGCCAGAAGTCGCGGCTGCAGTAGAGCAGCACCCGGGTGTGCGGGCGCTTCCTCTGCACGTACTTGATCCAGGAGTCCTTCTGGGCGTTCGTGACGCCGGTGTCCTCCCAGTCGAGTACGAGCATGTCGCCGCGCACCAGATTGATCCTCGACATGAAGTAGTCGGCCTGTGCCGTCATGCTGCCCGGCCGCACGAAGTGGTAGAAGCCGGTCACCAGGTCGGCCTCCCGCGCGGTCCGGCGCTGGGCGACCCACTTCGGATTGGTGTAGGTCCTGCCTTCTGTGATCTTGATGAACACGAAGTCGAGGCCCTTTGTGCTGTAGTCCGTCGGCTGGTAGGAGGCGACGTCAACACCCTTGACCGTCATATGACTTGGGTACCCGCCGCGTCGGCATGTGAAGCAGGCGCAGCGCACATCCGCGCGGTGATCCCCCGGGGGCGAACGACGTCCCGGCGGATCACCGCCGCGGTCAGGGTCCGCGGCTCGGCATCAACGGTCGTGCCACCGCGGTCACTTGGCGGCCAGGACCACCCAGACCGGCCCGGGGGCGAAGTTCATCGGCTTCCCGGACGAGGTGGTGAACGTCGTGCCGTCGTCGGCGGTCTTCCGGCTCCACCGGGCGTCGTAGCTCTTGCCGCCGCGCAGCACCTCGGCGGTGCCCGACCCCACCGTCTCGCTGTACGGCGAGACGGCGCCCAGGAAGTCGCTGAACTGCGAGTCCCGCACCGTGACGCGCTGCACGACCACGGTCGCCGCCGTCAGCCGCCCGCCGTCCGTGGTCCTCATCGGCGTCCCGTCCATCGACACCTGCCACCGCTTGGCCTGCGAGGACCAGGTGAAGGCGAACCGGGCGGCGGGGAAGCGGACCGTCTGCTCGTTCACCGCCTTCCCGCCGTCCGGCGCGGATCCGAAGCGGAAGCCGATGTCCTTGGACTTCGATGCGTCGGGCGCCGCGGCCAGTAGACGGGAGGGGCGGACGAACAGGTTGTGCGGCGCCTGCCTGCTGCCCTCGCGGTAGTACGCGTCGGGAGCCTTCCACGGCGGCAGCGGATAGAGCGGGGCCCGCATGATCAGGGGATTGAGCTTCGACTGGGCACCCGAGTACGCCAGTGCGGGCTTCCCGTACTGCCGGAGCAGTTCGAGGTCCGACTCACGGGCGCTGCGCACCGGCCCCAGCGTCGGGGGCAGCTTGGACGACAGCACCGCCAGAATCCGGCTCTGCCCGGCCTCGACCTGCTCGACGTAGACGATGTCCGCCGCGCCCAGCCCGGTGTGCGGGCGGGACGGACCGACATTGTCGATCTTGACGGCCAGTACGCGAGCCGGTTTCGCGGGCAGGCCCGTGAACGGGGACAGCTCCTGCTTCGGGGACTCCTTGGTCGGCGTGGGGCTGGGGCCTCCGTCGCCCCCTCCGTCCGTGCACGCCGCGAGCCCGCCGGCCATCAGCGCGGCAGCCACCCCCGCGACCGCGAAGCGGCGGGCCGCCGACACGATCCGCTCCAGCCGGCCGCTGTGCGCGCCGCGCCAGTAGACGCGGCCGCAGTCCCGGCACCGCCGGTAGATGTCGTACGTACGGCGTGTCCCTGGCCGGAGCAGATGCTCGACCTCGGCCTTGCCGACCTGTTCCGTGAGCCCGTTGCACGCCATGCACCGGGTCCACGGTTCGAGCCGCGGCTCGAAGCGCTCCAGTACGTCGGCGAGTTGACGGTCGGGGCGCGATCCGCGCACATACGCGCCCCGCCACACGGCGCGGCGGCGCAGCAACCCGCGGTCCTGGGTCAGCAGCACCCGGTGCTCGCGGCCGGCCTGCTCGACGAGCGCGTCGTCGTCCATGTCGTTGCGGTACGCGGCGTCCACGCCGACCAGCCGGAGCTGCCGCGCCAGCGCGCCCAGGTGGACGTCCAGCACGAACCGCAGCGGTCCGGAGCCCGGCCGCTCCGGGCGCTCCACAGCGCGCACCTCGACGGTCTCGCCCGCGCTCGGACGGTAGGAGGCAGGGACGGGCCGCCCGTCGGCCAGCAGCGCGCCGACCTCGGGGAGGGGCACGCCCGCGGACTCGACGAGATGGCCCAGGGTCGAGGTCCCGTCGGGCTCCACCCGGACCACACCGTCCGGCCTGTGACGGGACGGGAGGAAGAGCCGCAGCTCGGCGGGGAAACGAAGGCTTAGTGCCGGTTCGTACACGTATTCAGGATGCCACCGGATCGCTGAGCTGCATCCGGACGCGACGGGCGCCCGGAAAGGCCCGGGCGGACGGGGGCGTCAGTAGGGGGTCGGCCGGATCTCGAAGCCCGCGAGCCCCTCGGGCTCCTCGTCGCCGACCGAAACCTTGTCCACGATCGCCGTCGGCGGGCCCTCGTCCGCCCAGGCGACCATCCGCTCCACCGCGTCCGGATCCCCTTCGAAGACCGCCTCCACGGCCCCGTCAGGCCGGTTCCGCACCCAGCCCGCCACCCCGAACCGGAGGGCCGTGCGGCGGCAGGTGTCGCGGAAGTACACCCCCTGCACGTCGCCGGAGACCACCACGTGCTTGCGGATCATCGTCCGCGTCACCCCGTTTCGTCGCGTTCCGGTGTCCGGCTCACTTCAAGGCCCGCCGCGGCGGCCACCTCGGCGAAGGTCACGGCGTCGAGGACGGCTGCGCCGCCCGGGTCATTGTTGAAGTAGACGTGGACCTCCGCCTCGTCCGGCCAGGTGTCGGCGATGCGCCGGGCCCACGTGGCCAGCGCCTGGCGCCCGTAGCGCGGCCACGGCTCGGCCCGGCCCTGGTGCAGTCGCAGATACCCCCATCCGGCCGTCCGCCAGAGGGGTGTGGCGGGCCGGGAACCCCAGTCGGTCCAGCACAGCGCGGCGCCCCGGTCCTCCAGCACCTGCCGAATACCGCCCGTCCACCACGAGTCGTGGCGCGGCTCGACGGCCACCCGTGTCCCGGAAGGGAAGCAGCGCAGACAGGCGTCCAGCGCCGCGGCGTCCGCGCGGAGCGTCGGCGGGAGCTGCAGCAGGACGGGACCGAGCCGGGGCCCGAGGCCCGCCGCATGCGTCATCAGCCGCCGTACGGGCTCCTCCGGGTCACGCAGCCGCTTGATGTGGGTGAGATAGCGGCTCGCCTTGACCGCCATCAGGAAGTCGCCGGGGGTGCGCTCGCGCCAGGCGGTGAAGTTCTCCTTGCTGGGCAGCCGGTAGAAGGCGTTGTTGCTCTCGACCGTGGCGAAGTGCCTGGCGTACTCCTCGAGCCACAGCCGCTGGGGCACGTCCGGCGGATAGAGCACTTCGCGCCAGTCCTTGTACTGCCACCCGGAGGTTCCGACGAGGACGGTCATACCAGCCAGTATCAGCGGCCGCCGCTTCCGGCGCCCACCGCAGCCGCCACGGCCCGGAGGTAGCGGGAGGCTGCTGCCTGCTGCACCCATCGGGTCAGGGGGCCGCCGAGGCGCGCGTACCAGCTGCATGGGCGGGAGAACGCCCGCACCGTGAACCACACCACGCCCTCCCCGTCGCGTACGACGACGAACGACTCCTCCCCGCACTCCGGATGTCCCGGCAGCGTCGCGTAGGCGAAGCCCGCTCTGTCCTCCTCCGACACCGTCGCCACCACGCGGCAGGGAGCCGCCAGCCGCGGCCGCGGCAGGCCCGGCAGCGTGACGAGGACAAGGGCCGTGGCCCCCTGCGCCGGCGGAGAGGCGGGGTGCACACCGAAGCCCGCGCCGCGCTGGACACCCCAGTCCAGGACGTACGCCGCGGCCCGCGCGAAGACCTCGTCCCCCTCGCCGAGGCGCACCCGGTGCTCGAGGTGTGCATAGCCGCCGGGGAGGGCGGCGGTGAGGGTGCTCCCGGCCAGCTCGCGCGGATACGTGGGCTGCTGCCCGAGAGCGAGGCGGTAGCGCCGGTCGAGGTCCCGGTCCGTGTGCGGGGGCATGGAGCCAATCTACGGAACGGGCGGCAGCGCGGGACCGGGCCCGGCGCCGCCCGGTTCCTCGGCTTCCGAAGGGGCTCGCCCGCAGCGGCAGGCCCCGGCGCAGGCGGTCGGCCCGAACCGAGGTTCAGCCTCTGGTTCTTGGCGTAGTCCGGTATGGCGGACTTCAGGTCAGCGGTGCGTTTCAGTACGAGACCCCGAACGAGACCCCGAGCCGTTCCGGGGCCACCTCCCCCGCACCGTCCGCCGCAAGATCCAGGAGGAGCTGCAGGACGAGGGCGCAGAGCTGCGCCTCCGCGAGCCGCCGGTACGGGACATTCTCGAACCCCTCCGTGCGGGCGGATTCCGCCGCCGCCCGCAGACCGCGGAACCGGACCTGTGCCTCCTCCAGCCGCTCCGCTGTGGGGGCCCGCATCGTCCGGCCGCACTCGGCCACCAACTCGGCCAGCAGATCGAGGAGATCGGCGATCCGCGCGCGGAACCCCGGGCCCAGCATCGTGGGATCGGAGCCCGCGCCGCAGCGCCGCGCCTCGCGGGTGATCACCCGCGCCTGCTCGGCCGCCGCGTACAGGGCCTCCAGCACCGGGTTCGCGGGCAGCGGGCTCTCGCGCCGGGCCAGTCGCGCACGCGCGTTGAACCGCAGGCTCTCGGCCGCTTCGGCCCGTGCGTCGGCCACGTCGATGGCGCCGCTGTGCACGGCGAGCGCCCGCTGACGGCGGTGGGCGGGGGCGAACAGATCGCTCGCTCGTACCTCGGCGGCGGTGTCGTGGAGCAGCTCCGCGGTGAGCCGGCCCAGCCGGCGGAAGGCGCGCCCGGTCTCCTCCTGCCGGAGGGCGGGCGGCAGCGCGGCGTTGACGGTGAGGCCGACGGCGACGCCGAGCAGCACGTCGCCCAGCAGCGGGAGTGCACGGGCCACCGGTTCACTGCCCACGGCGAGCAGGACGAAGAGCGAGGCGAAGGGCACCTGCATGCCGTGGCCGTCGAGCTGCGGCCAGGCCGCGATCAGCAGGGAGAGCGGGACGACCACGAGGAGGCCCCACACGGTGGGTCCCAGCAGGATCGCGACCGGCACGCCGAGCAGCAGCCCCAGCAGAAAACCGAAGGCGTAGCGTCCGCCTTCGCGCAACGAGCTCAGCACCGTGGGATACACGCCCAGGAGCGCGGCGAGGGCCGCGAAGTAGGGAAGGTTGTGGCCCGGCATGAACTGCGAGAGCCACCAGGCGAAGCCTGCGGCCAGCGTCGCCTTGGCCACCAATTGGATATCTGGGGATATACCTTTCAAACGGCGCATAGGGCCGGTCGTACCCAACGCCCTCCGGCGCATAACCGCACCGGCTGCGCCGATTTCGAGAGTCGTGGCGTTCCACGGAGCCGGTCGTCGCGTTTCCCGCGAGCAGCCGTCGCGGGGCGCGGATCGGGTGCCGGATCAGTCGTCGGCCCGCGTCACGTGGAAAAGGCCGCCCTCGGGGTCGCGCAGCGATGCGACCGGGCCGAAGTGCGACGCCGACGGCGGGCAGACGATCGTGCCGCCCGCCTCAACCCCCTTGCGGACAGCGGCCTCCACGTCGTCCACGGAGAAGTAGACGTGCCACTGCGGCCGCATGTGCGGATCGGGCGCGGCCTCCTCGCCGCCGCCCCGCAGATCGGCAACCGCGTGCCCGGCGATCCGCAGGACCACACGCTCGTCCTCGTACCGGACGTCGATGTGGTCCGCGCCCGGTGCGTCCCAGTCGAAGACTCCCCCGTAGAAGAGCGCGGACGCGAAGGGGTCCCGGGTGCGCAGTTCGAGCCGCGCCGGTGCCCCCGTGCCCCACCCCACCCGCCAGTCCGGATCGATCTCGCCCTGCCAGATCCCGAAGACCGCGTCCTCGGGGTCGGCCGCCACCACCAAGCGCCCCTTGCCGAACTCCAGCGGCCCGACCGCGACCGTGGCGACGCGCTCCCGTACCCGCTCGGCGGCCCGGTCCGCGCTGTCGGCGGCGAAGTACGGCGTCCAGGACACCGGGAATCCCACCACCCGGCCGCCCGTGCCCAGCCCCGCCACCGGTGTGCCGTGCGCGAGAGCAATGGAGTAGTTGCCCTGGCCCTGGAAGCCGGGCTTGTAGTCCCAGCCGAGCACGGAGGCGTAGTAGGCGCGGGAGGCCTCCAGGTCGTGCGCCATCAGGCTCACCCAGCACGGCGCACCCTGAATCGCTCGCGTCGTGACGGGCACGGCTGCTCACCTCGATCCGGGCCGGGGCCCTCTCTCTGCCTCCACCCTCCGCTCCGCGGAGCCGCGGCGCCACCCTTTGGGCTCCTTTGGGTCCTTTCCGGCGGTCCACTCCCGTTGATCCGGCACCCTGCGGCTCGTCCGGCTCGCTCCGCTTATCCCGTTCGCCCCGCTCCTCCGGTCCATTCCGCTCCTGTGGTCACTCCGGGATCTCGCGCGGCTCCAGAGGACGGGTGGCCGGGCCGTGGAGCACTTTGCCGTCCGGGGCGAACCGTGAGCCGTGACACGGGCACTCCCACACCCTCTCGGCGTCGTCGAAGTGCACCAGGCAGCCCAGGTGGGTGCAGCGGGCGTCGACCGCGGTGACGGACCCGTACTCGTCCCGGTGGACCGCGCAGGGGTGGCCGCCCGCCCGTACGACTGCGCCGCTGCCCTGCGGGATGTCCGCGGTCGAGTCGACGTGCGAGGTGTGCAGCCGGTCGCCCACGAAGCGCCCGACCACCGCTGCCTGCTGCCGGAGCAGCGGCCCCGCCTCGCGCACGCCGGGCAGCCGCCGCGGATCGTAGAGCTCGGTCCAGGCCGGGCGCGGCCCGCCCGTGATGTGGGCGGCCAGCAGACGGCCGGACATCACCCCACCGCTCATGCCCCAGCCGCCGAAGCCGGTGGCCACGTAGACGTGCTGGGTACCGGGGTGGAAGTGGCCCACGTACGGGAGTCGGTCGGAGGTGTCGTTGTCCTGCGCCGCCCACCGGTAGGCGATCGCGGCCTCCGGGAAGCGGCCGCGTATCCAAGTGCTCAGCAGCGAGTACCGCTCCTCCACGCCGCCGCTGCCCGGCTCGAACGCCTCCCCGGTGACGATCAGCAGCCGCCGGCCCGGGTCGGGGAGCGGGGCGCTGCGCACCGAGCGGGTGTGCTGCTCGGGGGTGATGTACATCCCGGCCGGGGCGCGCTCCGCCGGTATCTCGGCTGCGGCCACCAGTTCACGGCGCGGCCTGAGCCGGGCGAAGAGCATCGACCGGTCGAAGACCGGGTAATGCGTCGCGATCACGGCGTCCCGCGCCACCACCGTCGCACCGCTCTCCGTGGTGATACGGCATCGCGAGCCGTCGTGCAGCCCGACCGCCCGGGTGCGCTCGAAGATCCGGCCCCCGCCGTCGGTCAGTCCGCGGGCCAGCGCGAGCAGGAACTTCCGTGGGTGGAACTGCAGTTGGTTCTCCACCCGCACCGCCCCTGCGACGGGGTAGGGCAGTCCGGTCTCCTTGACGAACGACGCGGGCAGCCCGGCCTCGCGGGCGGCCTCGGCCTCCGCGCGTATCTCCGCAAGCCGCCGGTCCGACTCGGCGTAGGTGTACGCCGGGATCCGCTCCAGGTCGGCGTCCGCGCCCAGTTCGGTGCAGAGGCCGTCCACGCGCTCGAGCGCTTCCTGGTGCGACCGCGCGTACAGGCGGGCGTCCTCGGAGCCGTGCCTCTCCCGCAGCCAGGCGTAGACGAGCGTGTGGAGGGCGGTGAGCTTGGCCGTGGTATAGCCCGTCACTCCCGAGCAGATGCGGTCCGCCTCCAGCAGCGCCACGGCGAGTCCTGCGCGCTGCAGTTCCCACGCGGTGCACAGCCCGGCGATACCGGCGCCGACGACGACGGCGTCCACCTCCAGATCGGCGTCGAGGGAGGGAAGAGCAGTGCTCTCCGAGGACGCCATCCAGTACGACTCGTGCACGGGCTCAGCGGCACCCTGGCCGGACATGCGGCACGGGTTCCCCGCCGTGCCGCCGGAAAACAGGCAACCGGGCCACGGGCCGCCGGGCCGCCGGACCACGGGCAGCCGCGCGCAAGCCGTGCCCTGGCCCGACCGGAGACGCTGGTGGCGGGCGGAGGGGTGCCCGGAGTGCCGCCCCGTTGGCACGCGGTGACGGAGAGCGTGTCCCCGCATGCGAACAGTGGTGAATCCGATCCGCGGAAAGTGCCCCGGAGCTGCGGGGAAAACGGAGCGTGTCGGTGGAGCGACGCTTTATCGCGAGCGCGGGAGCGCATCGGTCGCTAATCTGGAGGTCGACGGACAGCCTCTTACAGAAGGCACCGACACCCTCGGCCGTCCCGCGGAGCCGGCCGGCACCAAGGCCCGCTCCCGGTCGCACAACCCGGCGCCACCGCGTCCGAACTGCCTTTGCACAGCAGCCCGAACCGGGCGTCCGGCGCAGCGGTCGAGTCCGTGGCCGGCACGTCCGGTTTCACCCGACGCTAAGGAGTGTG
Organism: Streptomyces sp. NPDC051776; assembly: GCF_040681345.1. NCBI lineage: Bacteria > Bacillati > Actinomycetota > Actinomycetes > Kitasatosporales > Streptomycetaceae > Streptomyces > Streptomyces sp. NPDC051776. The sequence goes on from NZ_JBFAYQ010000016.1 coordinate 81,148, forward strand.
CGCGGTGACACCAGAAGAGACAAAGCCCAACCAGAGCCATTCCGAACGCGGAGAACGGCGCCAGCGGAGCGCGGACGTCCGTAGTTTCGACGTCTGGGCACGATCAGCTCCGATCAGGCTCGCCGGTTACGAGGAAGATCCGGCGGAGTCCCATATTCTCCGCGGGATCGATTGACCGGCAGGGCAGAGTCGCCCCCGTTCGGTTCCGGCGCCGGGTGGACAACAGCCGTCCGGCGCCGTCCTGTTGGGTCGGCATGGCAGGTGTGCCCGGGCTCGCCGCGGACCGCCGTCGCGGTTCGTCTTAGGACCGCACAGGAGCGCGCGCCGGGCTGCGCACGGGGGTTGTGCGGCAGCCACGTGCCCGTGCGTGTCCCGGTACGGGTGCCGGATGCGGCCCACCCGGCCGCACGGTGCCCGTTCTTGTGCTCGTTCTTGTGCTCGTTCTTGTGCCCCTTCCGGCGCCGGCGGGCTCAGATGCCGGTGAAGTCGCCGTGCCGTCCCGCTCCCGCCGCGAAGCGGGAGGCCCCGGCCGCTGCCTCCGTCAACACGCCCTGGCCACCGCGTAGTTCGGCGGCCATCGCCTCCTCCTCGGTCAGTTCTTCGTGGCGGAGGAGGGAGGCCCGGTCGGCACGCAGGCACGCCTGCGGGAAGCGGGCGATCTCCGCGGCGAGCCGTTCGGCCGCCTCACGCGACGTGCCCGGCGCCACGAGGCGGTTCGCCAGCCCCATCTCGTACGCCTCGGGGCCGGGCACCGGGCGGCCGGTGAGTGTCAGATCCATGGCCCGGCTCGCGCCGATGAGCCGGGGCAGCCGCACGGTGCCGCCGTCGATCAGCGGGACGCCCCAGCGGCGGCAGAAGACGCCGAAGACCGAGTCCTCCTCGGCGACCCGGAGGTCGCACCACAGAGCGAGTTCGAGGCCGCCCGCCACCGCGTACCCGCTCACCGCGGCGATCACCGGTTTGGACAGCCGAAGCCGGGTCGGGCCCATCGGACCGTCACCGCCCGCCTCGACGCGGTTGCCCCGCTCGGTGCCGAAGGCCTTCAGATCCGCGCCGGCGCAGAACGTTCCGCCCTCGCCCCACAGAACCGCGACGCGGGCCTCCGGGTCGGCGTCGAACGCGCGGAAGGCGGCCGCGAGTTCATGGGCAGTGGGACCGTCCACGGCGTTGCGGGCCCGGGGCCGGGAGAGGACGACCGTGGTGACCGGGCCCTGCCGCTCGACGCGGACGCCCCTGCGGTTCGCGCCGCCCGTACCGTCTGCGCCCGTACCGTCTGCGATGGGGCCGTCTGCGCTGGGACCGTCCCCGCTCGTGCTGCCGCCGTTCACCGCGCCGTCCCCCTCCCCGTCTCGCTCACGCCAGGTCCTTCGGCCGGGCGCGCTCCAGGACCGGCCCCAGATCCGTCCCCGCCGGGAGGGTGCCGAAGGCGTTGCCCCAGTCGCCGCCGAGCCGCGACGCGCAGAAGGCGTCCGCGACCGCCGGGTGGCTGTGCCGTACGAGCAGACTGCCCTGGAGTACCAGTGCGATCTCCTCCGCGAGCCGACGGGCGCCGAGCTGCGCCCGCTGCGGATCGGCGAGTCCGGGGAGTGCGGCGCGCACCCGCGCGATCGCCGCGTCCAGCCGTGCGTCGGCGCCGGCCGCCGCGTCCGCCTCGGCGAGGAGGGCGTCGAGGCCCGCGGGCTCCTTGGCCAGGGCGCGCAGCACATCGAGCGCCGCGACATTGCCCGAGCCCTCCCAGATGGACAGGAGCGGCGCCTCGCGGTAGATCCGCGGCATGCCGGACTCCTCGACGTAGCCGTTGCCGCCGAGGCACTCCAGAGCCTCCGCCGCATGCGCGCTGCCCCGCTTGCAGACCCAGTACTTGCCGACGGCCAGGCCCAGCCTGCGCAGTGCCGCCTCCTGTTCGTCCCCGGCCTGGGCACGGTCGGTCGCCGCCGCGAGCCGCATCGCGAGCACCGTCGCCGCCTCCGACTCGACGGCGAGGTCCGCGAGAACGTTCCGCATCAGCGGCTGGTCGGCCAGCTCGGCGCCGAACGCCCGCCGGTGGGAGGTGTGGTGGAGGGCCTGACGCAGGCCCGCGCGCATGCCCGCGGCTGAACCGAGCACGCAGTCCAGCCGGGTCATGTTGACCATCTCGACGATGGTGCGCACCCCACGGCCCTGCTCGCCCACCGGCCAGGCCAGGGCGCCGTCGTACTCGATCTCGGACGAGGCGTTGGAGCGGTTGCCCAGCTTGTCCTTGAGCCGCTGCAGATGCATCCGGTTGCGCGTGCCGTCCGGCAGGACGCGCGGCATCAGGAAGCACGTCAGCCCTCCAGGTGTTTGCGCGAGTACGAGAAAGACATCGCACATCGGCGCCGAGGTGAACCACTTGTGACCGGTGATCAGATACGAGCCGTCGCCCGCGGGCACGGCCTGCGTGGTGTTGGCCCGTACGTCCGAGCCACCCTGCTTCTCCGTCATCGACATCCCGGCGATCAGACCGGCCTTGCCCAACGGAGGCCGCAGACCGTAGTCGTACGTCCGGGAGGCGAGCAACGGCTCGTAGACGGCGGCGAGTTCGGGCTGGGCGCGAAGCGCGGGAACGGCGGCGTACGTCATCGAGACGGGGCAGCCGTGCCCGGCCTCGGCCTGCGACCATACGTAGAACTGGGCGGCCCGGACGAGATGGGCGCCGGGGCGGTCCTCCGCCCACGGGGCCGCGTGCAGGCCCTGCTCGACCGCCACCGTCATCAGCCGGTGCCAGGCCGGATGGAACTCGACCTCGTCGATGCGGTGCCCGTACCTGTCGTGGGTGCGCAGGCGGGGCGGCTGCTCCTCGACCTGGCGCGACCACTCCTGGACCTCTTCCGAACCGGCGAGCGCGCCGAGGTCCCTGACCCGCTGCTCACCCCAGCCGGCGCCGTCGCGGCGCAGCGCTTCCAGAAGCGCCGGGTCGTCAGCGGTGCTGAACGGGGCCAGCGGCGGGGCTTGGTTGAGGACTTCGTGCGTGGCGCTCACGGCAACCTCCCGGTCGGTTCCTTGTCCCACTCCTGGACATTACACTTCTTGCACAGGCGTTGGAAGCGCGTAAGGGGCGCACGAGCTAGGCTTGCGGACCGGATGGACGGCAACGGCAAGAGCATCGACGGCACCGGCAGCGGGCCCGGACGCGGTAGTGGCGGCGGGACCGGCCTCGGCTGCGAAACCGACATCGGCGAGGATCTCGGGCTGCGGCCGCTCACGGCCCGTTCCGTCGTGCTCAGCACACTTCTCGGCCACCACCCGCCCCACCTGCCCGTGCGCTCCCTCGTCGGCGCCGGTGAGCTCTTCGGCATCGCGGAGGGCACCATCCGTGTCGCGCTCTCCCGGATGGTCGCCGCGGGCGACCTCGAGCCGCGCGAGGGCGGCTATGCGCTCACCGCACGCCTCCTGGAGCGCCAGGCCCGCCAGGACGACAGCCTGAGCCCGCGCACCCGCCGCTGGCGTGGCCAGTGGGAGATCGCCGTCGTCACTGCCGAGCGCCGTCCGGCCGCCGAGCGCGCCGCCCTGCGTCAGGCCATGACCCGTCTGCGGCTCGCCGAACTCCGCGAGGGCACCTGGCTCCGCCCGGCCAATCTCGTACGGAAGCACCCGCCCGTCGTCGCCGGGCAGTGCACGCTGCTGACCGGTGCCCCGGACGGCGATCCGAGGCGCCTTGCCGAGGGGCTGTGGGATCTGGACGACTGGGCGCGCCGGGCCCGCGCGCTCCGGTCCGCCCTGGAACGAGCCACCGAACCGGCGGGGGAGTTCACCGCGGGCGCCGCGGTCCTGCGCCATCTGCTCGCCGATCCCCTCCTGCCCGGGGACCTCCTGCCCGCCGACTGGCCAGGGACCCAACTGCGGGGCAGCTACGAGGCGTTCCGCAATGGTATGGGTCGCCTCATCCACGCGCACGCGATCCGCTGACCGATCGGACGGGACCCGTACGCAGGGTGCGACATCGGAGTGGAATCGTGCACGCCCGCCCGTCCCTCACCGCGACCGTTCGGGGCCGCGGGCCCGGTGCCGCACAACGATCGCGGGCACGAACCAGCAGCCCGCCAGCCACAGGAGGGCTCCGAACGTCAGCCAGACCGCCAGGGGGTCCGAGAGGACCACGCGGAGGATCAGCAGCAGTGCCGAGAGCAGCGTGCAGAGCAGCAGCACGAGACCCACGAGCGTGAAGCGGGACGCCCAGGTCACCGACTCCGGTTTGAGGTGCCGGCCGAAGACCATCCGGTGGAAGGAGACAGGGGCGATCAGCGCACCGACCGCGGCGGTGCCGAACAGGACGGTGACGACGTAGATGACGCGGTCCGCGTCGCCCAGGTCCTGGAAGCGCGGTGTGAAGGCGACGGTGAGCAGGAACGCCAGCAGGATCTGTACGCCGGTCTGTGCCACGCGCACTTCCTGCAGCAGCTCGGCCCACCTGCGGTCGGCCCGTTGCTCCCGGGTCTCGTCGCGTCCGGGCGGTGACTCGTCAACGTCGGACATGTCCGGCTCCTCGGTCGTCTCGCTGCCTCACGTGTTCCCAGGGACTCCCGGATTACGGCCCCCCTCCGCGTACGTCCTCGTACGCGGAGGGGGCGGACCCTGTCGAGTACGACCGTGGGAGCGGCGACCGTGGCGGGCGACGGCGGCGGGACACCGTACGCTGCCGGGCCCGGCAGCAGTCCGTCCGCACGGTCAGCCGGTCCCGGTGGTGTTGAGCGCGTCGACCCGCCGGTTCAGGGCGTCCACGGCGCCGGGCCGCCGGCCGGGAACCCGGCGCCGTACCTCCGCCAGGTGCTCGGCCAGGGCGAGCGCCACGGCACCGTCACCGAGCTGCTCCCAGCAGTGGTGTGCCCGGTCGACGGCGGCAACCAGGTCGGGGGCGTCCGCGGGCTCGCCCCGGCCGAGGCGTGCGGAGGCTGCGGCTGTCCACAGCTCGCAGGAGCGGGCGTAGTCGGCGGCCAGTCGTGCCAGGTCGGCCCGGACCTCCAGCCAGTGCAGGGCCTCCGCCGATGTGGCCCCGTGCGTGCGCAGGGCCTGCTGCTCCCAGGCCGCCGCCATGGCTGCGGCCTCTCCGTGCCGGCCCTCACGGGCGGCGGCCAGGATCGCGGGATGCGGATCGGGGACGGCCTCGGGCCGCGGCGGTACGGCGTCCCGCCGGGGCACTGCGCCTCCCCGCTGCGCCGGAACGGCCTGCTGCCCGGCCGGTGCGGGTTCCTGCGGGCACGGGTACGGGTGGTGGGCGGGCGTGTACGCGGGCGGGGTGGGGGGAGCGGGCGGGTGCTGGTGCGCTGCGGCTGCACCGCCGGCGGGAGCGGACTGCGGTGGGGCGGGGGGAGCGGACTGCGGTGGGCCGGCGGAACGCGATTCCATGATCCTGCCGGGCATTCGTTGTGGCCGTGGCGACCGGGCCTCGCGCGTCGTCTCCGGAGACGTGGTGTCCGGAGACGTGGTGTCCGGGGATGTGGTGTCCGGAGACGTGGTGTACGGAGACGTGGTGTACGGAGACGTGGTGTACCGGGACGACGGAGCCGTTTGCGGGGGAGCCGCAGTCGCGTCCCGCGCCGGTGAGGGGGATCCTGGTGATCCCGTCGCCAACTCCGTTGCCCCCGGGGCCTGTCCGACAGCGTCGTGGCCCGGTCGGCCGAAACCGTGACCGTGACCGGGGCCGATCCGATCCGGGCCCGCCGGACCGGGGCCGGCCTGACCCTGACAGATCCGACCGGGAGCGGACCCAGGTCCGGCGGATGCCCCCGTCACGGCGAGACCCGGCGCGAGGTCCGGCGCGATGTCCGGGCCCACCGGCGCGATCCCGCTCACCACCCCTTCCGCCACGCCCGTCCCCGCGAGGTCCCAGGCCTCGGGGTGCATGCCTGCCAAGGTCACTGCGCGGCGGTGGAGTTCGGCAGGCGCGGGCCGCGCGCTCGCCGGTCGGAGCACCTCAGAGACGGCACGGCTGTAGACGGGGGACGAGACCGCACGGCGGTCCGGAGGCGGGGACACCGTCCCGTACAGGGGCAGTCCCATCAGTAGCAGACCCGGCTCCGCCCGCAGTCGCTGCCAGGCGCCCGCTTCGGCGACCAGATCCGCGAAGACGGCGGTGCTGCCCAGTGCGCGGTGGGCCAGCTCGGCTGCCAGCCAGTGCCAGGGGAACCCGGTGTAGCGGACCGTGACCGGGGTCGTCCTGGCCAGTGCCAGATGCGGCAGCCGCTGCTTGCGGTCGAGCGTGAGCTGCCCGATGAGATGGATCAGCAGCGGGCCGGGGGAGGCGGCGGCCGTGCGGAGACGGGTCAGGATCACCTGGGGGTCGGCCGGGTCGACCAGCTCCACGACGCTCGCGGCCGCTGTTCCCACGAGGACACCGGGCGGAACGGCGGCAAGGGCCGGCAGCACCTCCGCCGCGTCCATCAAGCGGCCCTTGCCGACAGGGGCCGCCGCAATGAGCAGCGCGCTCCCCGGCACGGTGCCGCTCTCGTACCGTTCCGTCCAGTCCCCGCTGTTCGCCACAGGAGCACCGTATCCGCAGGCGCGTCAGGTGCCGTAACGGTCCCCGCCCGCAAGGGCGTTCGTCATATGCGAAACTCGCGGCTTTTGGGAGCGCATGCGTTCGGGAGCGTACGAGTCTTGATCTTTTTTGTCGGTAGTTCTTCTGACATGCCAACGGTCTTACGGATAGCGTCAGTTGGTCGAAGCCCGCGCGCAGTCGCGCCCTGGGACCGCTCGCCCAAGGAGGACAGTAGATGCCTCAGAATGTCCGCTTCGAGATCCCCTTCGTCACCCCGGTCAGCCCGCACCTCGCCGCGGCTCGTGAGCGCCATCTGCGGTGGGTGTGGAACGCGGGACTGGTCAGGAGCGAAGCCGCGTTCAAGGAATACGAGTCCTGGGATCTCGCCCAGGCCGCGGCCCGGACCTACCCCCACGCAGGCGCCACCGACATGGTGACGCTGATGAACTGGTTCTCCTTAGCGTTCCTCTTCGACGATCAGTTCGACACGGGGAAGCCCGACCGGTCCGACCGCATAGCCGAGGTCGCCCGCGAGCTCATCGTCACCCCGCTCCGCCCGGCCGGGACCCCTCCGCGCGTCGAGTGCCCCATAACGCTGGCCTGGGCGGAGGTGTGGGAGCAACTCGCCGATGGCATGTCGCTGGCATGGCGCGGACGGTTCGCCGCGTCCTGGGGGCGCTTCCTCGTCGCGCACACGGAGGAGATCGACCTCGCCGCCCGGGGCGTCACGCTCGGTTCGGCCGCCTACCGGGCCTTCAGAAGGCGGACGGTGGGCATCCATCACTCCATCGACGCGGGGGAGCGCAGCCGCCGCTTCGAGGTACCCGCCCAGGTCCAGTCCCATCCGACCATGATCGGCCTGCGCGACATGGCGGCGGACACGATCGGGTTCATGAACGACATCCACTCGTTGGAGCGCGAGCAGAGGCGAGGCGACGGCCACAACCTGGTGTCCGTACTGCGCGACGAACGCGGCGGATCCTGGGCCGATGCCATCGACGAGGCGGTCCGTATCACCGAGGCGTGTCTGCGGAAGTACCTGCGCCTGGAAGCCCATGTCCCGGCGATGTGCGACGAGTTGGGGCTCGACGATGCCCAACGCGACCGGGTGCGGATGGGCGTGGAGGCGATCCGGCACTGGATCAACGGAAATTACGAGTGGGCACTGAACACCGGCCGCTACGCCGCGGCCAAGGACACTCCCGCCGCCGCCGCGGAGCAACAGGGCCGCGGCTCCCTCGACGATCTGCTCGCCGTGTGAGGCGCGGGACGAGGCGAGCGACCTGAAAGAGACACAACCGGGGCCGATCGGCTCCCTCGGGAAGAGGGAGCCGACCGGCCCGCGGTCAGTGCGCAGCCGGCTGAGGTGTGAACGCGACCGGGAGGCTGTCGAGCCGGGCCTCCCAGGTGGACGCGGTGGATGTCAGTTTCTCCGGCGGGACGGCCAGACGGAGCGCTGGAAGCCGGTGGAGCAGGACGTCCACGGCCGTCTCCACGATCGCCTGGCCCATGCCCTGCGCCGGGCACTCGTGCGGCCCGGCGCCGAACGCGAGATGGGCCTGATTGCCGCGGACGGAGACGGCGGCATGAGGCCGGATCTCCGGATCGACGTTCCCGGCCGCCAGACCGAGGACGAGCAGGTCACCGGCCTTGATGTGCTGGCCGCCGAGTTCCGTGTCGGTGGTGGCGAAGCGTCCTGGATCCACGGCCAGCGGCGGAGTGTTCCACAGCACCTCCTCGACCACGGCCGAGAAGCTCACCTGCCCGCTGACCAGGTCGGTCAGGTGGGACGGGTCGACGAGGATCCGCTCCAGAACCCGGGCCAGCAGATTACTGGTCGTGGTGTGCGCGGTGATGAGGACGAGCCTCAGATGACTGTGGATCTCGCTCTCGTCGAGGCCGGCCTCGTGCCCCAGAAGGCCGGTGGCGAAGTCGGCGCCGGGTTCCTGCCGTTTGCGTTCCGCGAGTGCACCGAGCACCTCCATGATGCGCCCGTCGTGTGCGACCGCGTCCTCGCCCTTGATGAGCTTCGCGCAACTGGTGGCCAGCCGCAGCCCCTCGTCCTCCGGCAGACCGAAGAGCCGGGTGAGCACCAGCATCGGGAGGTACTCGGCGAACTGCGGCACCAGGTCGGCGTGGCCGTCGGCAGCGAACGCGCTGATCTGCTTGTTGGCGAAGTGCGTCACATGGCGGCGGATCCCGCGGCTCGCGGCTTGCTGGAGGTTGTCGGTGACCGCGCCCCGCAACCGCCGGTGGGGTTCGCCGTCCTGGGACACGCAGTCGGGCCGCCACGCCAGCATCGGAACGAGCGGTGATGTCTCCTCGATGCGCCCCTCCTTCCAGTCCCGCCAGATCCGTGCGTCACGGCTGAACTGGCTCGGGTTGTCCAGCACGCGCCGGTTCTCCCGGTAGCCGAGGACCAGCCAGGCATGCACATCGCCTTCCAGCAGGACCGGGGCCACCGGGCCGAACTGCTTGCGCAGACGCGAGTAGATCCCCTGCGGATCGGCCGAGGCCTCCGGCCCGTACAGCCTCGTCAGGCTCCCGGCGCCGGCACTACGAGCCGGGCACCGGGTTGCCGGATCCGGCCGTGCCTCGGGACGCGGGCCTTCGGCGGGCTGAGCGTTCATCGGGACTCCAATGCGGCGGTGGACCGTTCCTGGAGGTGCTTGATGAGCGTGATGAGCACGTCCCGGCTCGATCCTCGATCGCGGGCGTCGAAGGTGACGACGGGGGTGTCGGGGGGCACGTCCAGGGCTTCTCGTACCTCTTCCTCGGGATGGTTGCCGGAGTCGGGAAACACGTTGAGCGCCACGACGAAGGGGACGTCCAACCGCTCCATCTCCTCGATGGCACGGAAGCTGGTCGCGAGACGGCGCGTGTCCACCAGGACCACGGCACCCAGGGCGCCCTTGAAGAGGCCGTTCCACAGGAACCAGAAGCGCTCCTGGCCCGGGGTCCCGAAGAGGTACAGGATCAATTGGTCGTTGAGACCGATGCGCCCGAAGTCGAGGCTCACCGTGGTGGTCTTCTTGTCCGCCACACCGATGAGGTCGTCGACTCCCGCGCTCGCCTCGGTCAGCGTCTCCTCCGTCGTGAGCGGCTCGATGTCGCTCACATTGCCGACCATGGTGGTCTTGCCGGTGCCGAAGCCGCCGGCGATCATCACCTTCACCGAGCGGCTGCCGGCATGGAGTTCGGCCGCCGGGTGCGGTGGTTCGGGCTGATCAGATCCGTTGAAGTCCACGGAGAACCTCCTCCAGCAGTGCTTGGTACGCCCCTTGGCCGACCGAGGCCGGAATGGGGTCACGGGCTTCCACACGGCCGTCCTTCAGCAGGTCGGCCACCAGCACCGCGAGAATGTTGAACGGCAGTCGGAGCCGGGCGCCGAGTTCGGCGACCGAGAGGGGATTGCGGCACAACCGGAGGATCGCCTCGTGTTCGTGCTGCATACCCGGCTCCGGCGCGAAGTTGGCGACGACCAGCGTCGCCACGTCGAGCGTGGTGGCGATCCCCTCAGGGCTGCTGCGGCCCCCGGTGAGGACGTAGAAGCGTTCGAGGCCGAAGGGATCGGTGGTCCGGGAGGGCTCACTCATCCAGAGTGCTCGTCCTGACGGGGCGTGGTGCCCAGATGGTCGCCCATCTGCCGAGCCGTGGTCCTCATCTTGTGACCCAGCAGGCCCTGGTCGAGTCCTTCCTCGGCCATGACGCCGAGATAGGTCTCCGTACCGGCGCGCACCACGAAGAGATGGCCGCCGTCGACCTCGATCATCGCCAGCCGCAACTGGCCCCGTTCCTGGGGGAATTGCTGGGCGACGGGCTGTGCAAGGGACTGCAGCCCAGCCACGACAGCGGCGAACCGGTCGGCGGTGTCCCGGTCCGTACCGTGGGCCGTGATGGCGGTCCCGTCGCTGGACGCCACCAGCGCGAAGCGGATCTCCTGGATGCTCTCCGTCAGGTCGCGCAGAGCCCAGCTCATGTCGGTCAATTGCTGCGTCATGGCTTGTCACTCTCCGGCTCTTCTACGTGGTCGTCGGTGTCGCTTCCGGCCGGAGGCCGGGTGCCCGAGGCGAAGGCCGCCATCCCGGAGAACGACTGCTCCGAGGGCACCGCGAAGGCATCGTCCGGGAACGCCGCGTCGGCGGCGGGCGCTCCGTCGGCGCCGTCGGCCGCGGGCGGCTCCGGCCGCGCACGTCTGCTGCGCTTCGGCAGTCCGCCGGCCGTGGTCGCCCGGTCGACCACGTCCATCACCCGCGGTTCACCGCGTTGCGGCGGGACCGCCGGGATCGTGGGCGCGTCCGGGACCGTGGCCGACGTGAGCGGACTGAAGTACTTGAGCGGCACGAGGACCACGACCGACGTGCCGAGCCACGGTGAATCGTCGAACGTCACCCTGATGTCGTACTTGCGCGCCAGCATCCCCACCACGCGCAGGCCGAGCTGGGCTTCTTCCGCCAGACCTCCGATGGCGGGGCCGGCGGCGACACCGGCCAGTGCTTGCTCGGCCTCGCGCTTCTTCTCCTCGGTCAGCCCCTTGCCGGCGTCCTGGATCTTGATACCGACGCCGTTGGGCACCTCCTTGCCGGAGACGATGACCGGCTCGGTCGGAGGCGAGTACCGCGTGGCGTTGTCCATCAACTGGGCCAGGATCAGGGTGAGATGGTCGACCAGCGCGCCGTCGACGCCGAGGTCGGGGAGCTGCGCCACCTCGATGCGCTCGAACTCCTTGATGCGCCCCTGTCCGCCGCGGACCACGCTGAGCAGGCGGCGCGGCTCCTGGAACTGGCGGGAGGGCCGGTCCGCGCCACCGAGGACGACGATGCCGGCGGCGAGGCAGTCGGCGGGGCCGATCTCCTTGTCCAGAGCCATAAGGCCCTGGGCGACGGCCGGTTGGCCGCCGTGCTCTTGCTGCATCCGGTGCAGCAGTCCGCGGATCTTGCTGGTGTGGACCTGCATCCGGCTGCCGATGCTGACGACCGCCTGCTCCGCCGTGGTCGAGCGGTTGAATTCGTCCTCGAACCGCAGCAGCATCTCTCTGAGCAGCGACCGGTGCTCCGCCCCGAACTCCGCGGGCAGGCCGGGGGACTGCAGGATGGACGAGAGAACGTCGTCGATCGTCGCCCCTTCGTCCCGCATGTGCCGCAGCGCCTCGGGGAGGTACTCCTCGGACAGCCGGGCCACCAGCGCCTTTTCCCGCTCGACCTGCAACTGGGCCTGGTGCAGTTGTTCCTGCATCTGAGCGGCGAGCGTGGAACGCACGGACTCGATCCGCGCCTGTTCGGTCTCCGTCTGCCGGCGTTCGTACTGCTCCTGCCGGACGAGCACCGCCCGGTGCTCGTTCTGGGCCCGGTGCAGCCGCCGCTGCAGGCGGATTAGCAGGGCTGCACACGCGGCCGTGGTGGCGGCTATCCCGCCGACCAGTACGGAGGTTTGGGCCTCGCCGGGCCCTGCGGCCGCGGTGACGAGAGTCCCGGCACACAGGGCGGGCGGCACCAGCCACGACGTGTACCGCAGGGCGGGTGCACGGGCCGCGGGAGGGGGAGTTGCACGTTCCATCGACATCCTCAAAGCAACACCATCGAACGGGGGGATACCTGGCCTGACATCGCGCGGGTCGTGCCCGGATGCAGCGGCACTCCTCGGATCACTGAACTGATCTCCCTCGAGACAGGCATGACGTGGTAAGGCGGGAGGCGACCGTGTGTAGTCGCGTCAACTCGCCCAGCCACAGCGGAGCTTAGCGGTCCGTAACTATGCCCTTGGCACACACGAAGCAGATTTCCCGACAACTTGACAGCGGTGCTTCTGGTGTGGTTTCGCGCAGGCGCCCGCGGGTGCTGTCCAGGGGTCGCGAACCCCTTGTGCAGGGGCCCGCGGGGGCCGGCGAGCAGACCTGTCCGGGCGTGCTTGCGGAGAAAGTTGACCGGATCCCGATTCGGAAACCCGTTCGTGTACGGGTTGTCGTCCCGGGGTATTCGAGAAAAAGGTTCTCGAGGGTGCGCCCCACGCTTTTCCGTGAAAAGCATGTGGAGGAATGATGGGAGCCACTCAAGGCATGCGAAAAGGCGTGAACGGCAAATGGCCGAGCAATTCGGCCGTCTTCGGATGTCACCGCACACGCATCGGTCGTACTGCACACACGCACGCCGACGGCACGGGCCATGCGCCGCTGCGCGAGGCGTGCACGCACACACGGGCCGGGAAGCGGAACGCGGGCAGCGGGCGAGGGGCGGCTGTGCCGCCCCGCTCGCCCAGTACCGATGAGGATGTACCGATGAGGTGACGCGCCATCACCCCGAGAGCTGTCGCCGGCCCGCCGCCGGCATCGTCCGTACCGGTGTCAGGCCGCCCCGCACGTCGCCCGAGGCGGCGCGATGACGGACCCCCTCCGAGAGGCGGGCGTCACGGACGGCCGCGGGCGCTCACCGCAGAAAGACACTGCTCTCGTCGCCCTGGCCGGGCTGGGGCCAGCCCGTATTGCCCGGGCTGAGGTTCTCGAGCTGGTGCTTGAAGTCCTGTGCGAACTGGCGGGGTTCGGTGTCCGACGAGGGCTGGTCCGTGATGTTCATCGCCACCGTGAGGACCCCGCTGATGGGGGCCGAGGGTGAGAGCCGTACGGGAGTGCAGGTGAAGGTGAACACCTGCGGCATCAGCGAGTCGAAGGAGGTGACCTGCGCCTCGGGCAGGGTCATGGTCTGGCCCGTGCGGTAGGCGTGGTCCATCGCGTTGAAAACGCCGACCGCGTCCAGGGCCGAGAGGACCTGGCGCCCCGGGCTGAGTTGACGGACCCGCCCGAACGCCGTGCCCTGCTTGGCGTTGGCGTAGCGGAGCAGATGCTCCGGGCCTTCGGTGAGCATGATGGGGAAGGGGGCGCGGTCGAAGATGGCGAACATCTCCTGCTGCTGGGCCAGGAGGCTGTCCCGCAACCGGAATTCGGAGAGCAGCGTCTCGGCGAGCTGCTGCATGCTCTCCTTGCGCGCCGTGCCCCACTGACGGGGCTTCATGTCGGCCACGCACAGGGTGCCGAGGATCATGCCGGTGTGGTCCCGGAGCGGGGTGCCCAGGTACGCCCGCACACCCATCTCGTTGACCAGCGGATTTCCCTTGAATCGCGGGTACGCGAAGACATCGTCCAGGGCCAGTTGGGAACCCTGGGCCACGACATGGGGGCAGAAGCCGTAGTTGATCGGGGCCTCGCGCGGGATCTCGGCGGGGAGATCGCTCAGGTCGAACGAGATCGGCCGTCCGTCGCCGTCACCGTCGCCGTCGGGGCTGGACGGGGGGACGTACATGCCGCGGAACATCTGCTGGTCTGCGTTGATGAAGTTGACCATGGCGAGCGGTGCCTGGGTCAGGCTGGCCGCGATGCCCGCGATGCGGTCGAACTCCGGCTCGGGGTCGGGTCCGTTGAGGCGCAGCTTCTGCAGCCGCCTGGTGCGTCGCTCACCACTCTGCCGGGCTTGATCGGGCGTCTGGGGATCCATGACTGGAAATGAAACCAGATCCGCGCCCGTACGTACTGCCACAAGCGGAACTTCGGATGGCTCTCATCGTACCGGCGCCGCTACGGTACTACCCGGCTGCGGAGCTCTGCGCCGGGACGGAAAGCTGCTCAACTATGCATGCTGTCCACATTCCTTGTGCTTCAACCCCCAGTCGATCACTTCCCGCCAATCTTGGGATCAGTAACAGGGGGAAACGGTTTTGCATACGACAATCACGTGTTGAGTTGTCGTCGGCGAGAGGCGCGAGGGTTGCTGCCTGGTGGCGGTTCCGGCCGGACGCGTGATGTTGCGGCGCGACCGGAGCGGAGGCCCTGCCGTCCGCCGACGACACCGGTGCGTGCCCTGCGGGCACATGGTCCGGCCAGGCGTCCCCGCGGATGTGACTGGCCAGCACGGAGTTGAGGACTCATTCATCTAGCGGCGAGCTCCCACCCGCCCCTGAAGGGGGCGGCTTTCTCGGTATGGCGGCGCGGGTATGCAGCCCAGGGCGCGCCGCGGCCGCAGCCTCCGCGGCAGCACCGCGGAGCAATGAACAGCAGCAGCGCTGGGACGTCGGGGACGCATCGAAGGAGTGGTCTGATGAAGAGGTCGACAGCGGAGATCGAGGCACGGTCGATTGCCGTGATCGGCCTGGCCTGCCGGTTCCCCGGCGCGTCAGGAGCTGATGAGCTCTGGCAGTTGATCCGTGACGGTTCGGACATGACGAGCGAGACACCACCGGAACGCTATGACGTGGACACCCTGTATTCCCCAAGTCCAGGGCCGGGGAGGATCACCAGTCGCCGCGCGGGCTACGTCGACGGGGTGGCGGAGTTCGACGCGGAGTTCTTCGAGATGTCCTCCACCGAGGCCGCGGAACTCGACCCGCAGCAGCGGCTGTTGATGATGACGGCCTGGGAGGCACTGGAGGACGCGGGCCAGTGCCCCGACCGTCTCGCGGGCAGCCGTACCGGGGTCTTCGTCGGTGCCGCCCGTGGCGACTATCTGGATCTGCAGTACCGGCAGGGACTCGACGCCGTCACTCCGTCCCTGTTCAGCAATCAGCGGTCGCTGCTGCCCGGTCGACTCTCCTACGTCTTCGACTTCCGCGGGCCGAGCTTGCTGGTGGACACCGCCTGCTCGTCCTCGGTCGTCTCCGTCCACATGGCCGTGCAGAGCCTGCGCGCCGGCGAGAGCTCACTGGCCCTCGCCGCCGGGGTCAACCTCAAACTCCGCCCGGACGAAGAGGTGTTGATGACGCAGGCCGGAACGCTCGCGCCGGACGGCCGCAGCAAATTCGGTGACGCCGGCGCCGACGGGTACGGCCCGAGCGACGGCGTGGGGGTCGTCGTTCTGAAGCCGCTCACCCAGGCCGTCGCCGACGGGGACCGCATCAGGGCCGTCATCCTCGGCAGCGCGATCAGCAACGACGGCCGTTCCAGCGGCTCCCTGCTGGCCCCTTCGCTTGAGGGCCAGACCCAGGTCCTCAGGTGGGCCTACGAGGACGCCGGCGTCTCCCCGGCCGACGTGGACTTCGTGGAGGCGCACGGGACCGGTTCTCCGACCCTGGACCCGCTGGAGTTCAAGGCTCTCGGCGAGGTCCTCGGGGAAGGCAGGCCCTCCCACCGGCCGGCCTACGTCGGCTCCGTGAAGACCAACATCGGCCACGCGGAGGCCGCGGGCGGCGTCGCCGGTCTCATCAAGGCCGTTCTCTGCCTGGAGCACGGCCAGATCCCGCCCAGCCTCAACTTCGAGGTCCCCAACCCGCTCGTCCCCTGGGACGAACTGCCGCTGTCCGTACCGGTCGAGCTGCAGGACCTGCCCGACCACGGCCGCCCGGCCGTCGCGGGCGTCAGCGGGCAGGGCGTCTCCTGCCTCAATGCGCATCTGGTGGTACGTCAGGGCGAGACCCGTCCGGCCGGTCAGGACCCGGCACGGTGGCGCCGACGCAGCGGCGACCTCGCCGTGTGGCGCCGCCGGAGCGGCAAGGCATGCGTGCTGCCGCTGTCGGCGCGCAGCCCCGAGGCGCTCGACGCACTGGTCAGCGCCTACGCCGCCTATCTGGCGCCGGACGGGCCGGGAGCGGCATACGCGCTGCGCGACATCTGCTACTCCGCGGCGACGCGCAGGCAGCACCACACCCACCGGTACGCGGTCGTCGCGGGCTCCCACGGGGAGATGGTCCAGGAGCTGAGGGCGCTCGGCGGCAACGGCGGACGGGGGAAGGCGCCCGCGCAGTTGAGCGCCGCAGCGGAGCGGTACCGCAGCGGTGACAGCGTCGACTGGGACGAGGTGTTCGGGCAGCGCGGCCGCTGCGTCCCGCTGCCGACCTACCCCTGGCGGACCAAGCGCTACTGGCTCGGCGAGCAGGGGGACGCGGACGGCACGGGCGATCTGGCGTCCCGCGTCCTGAGCGAGCACGCGCGCACCACGTACGGTGATACCTCCCTACTGTCCGAGATCGGGATCGACTCCCTCGCACGTCTCCAGATCGTGCTGAAGCTGGCCAATGACCACGGCTACGAGTTCGAGGTCGAGGACCTCGCCGATCTGCGTACGGTGGGCGCGTTCCGGCAGTGGGTGGGCAAGCTGGAGGCGAACCCCGTATGAGCGCCGGATCGCAGACCCTGTACGCATGGTTCGCCCGCTCCGCCGACCGGTTCGGCGACCGCACGGCGCTGGAGGCGGGCGGGGAGACGCTCACTTACGGTGAACTGCGGGATCTGGCGGAGCGGCTGGCCGCACGGCTGATGGCAGCGCAGGGGGGAATTCCCCCCCGGCGCGTAGGGCTCATGGCGAGCCGGTCGGTGACCTCGTACGCCGGCTACCTCGCCATCCTGCGGACCGGAGCAGCGGTCGTACCGCTCAACCCCGAATTTCCCGCGCGGCGCAACGCGGCGATAGCCGCGGCGGCAGAGCTGGAGACCGTGATCGCCGAGTCGGTGGGGGCCGGCGGCGATACGGGTGTCCCTCTTCTCGTCGCGGGACCCGAGGAGTTGGCGGCCCTGGGCGCGGACGCGCCCCCGGCCCTGCCGCCCTGCCCGGCCGCGCCCGACGACATCGCGTACATCATCTTCACCTCTGGCTCGACCGGCACCCCCAAGGGCGTCCCGGTCCTGCACCGCAACATCGACGCCTATCTGGCCCATGCCGTGCCCCGCTACGAGGCGGGCCCGGGCAGCCGGCTCTCGCAGACCTTCGAGCTGACCTTCGACGGCTCGGTGCACGATCTGTTCGTGGCCTGGGGCGGTGGCGGCACGCTCGTCGTGCCGAGACGGGGGCAGCTCATGTCGCCGGTGAAGTTCATCAACTCCGCACGGCTGACGCACTGGTTCTCGGTACCGTCTCTGGCGTCCTTCGCCTCGCGCCTCGGCACGCTCACCCCGGGCAGCATGCCCACGCTGCGCCGGAGCGTCTTCGGGGGCGAGGCGCTGACCCTGTCCCAGGCGCGGGCCTGGCGGGCCGCCGCACCGGCGAGCACGCTGGAGAACCTCTACGGGCCGACCGAACTCACCATCTCCTGCACGGAGTACCGTCTGCCGGGCGAGGTGGAGGACTGGCCCCGTACGGCCAACGGCACCGTGCCGATGGGCTCCTGCTACTCCGCTGTGGAGTTCCTCGTCCTGGACGACGACGGCAGGCAGGCCACCACCGGGGAGCTGTGCGTCCGCGGAGCGCAGCGCTTTCCCGGCTACCTGGACCCGGCCAACAACACCGGCCGCTTTCTCGCCCGCGACGAGGACGGCACCGTGGAGCGGTACACGGGTACCTCACCCCTCACCGACCGGCACTGGTATTGCACCGGGGACCGCGTCACGGTAGGGGAGCACGGCCGGCTGGTGTACCTGGGGCGCACCGACCATCAGGTCAAGATCCGCGGCCACCGCATCGAACTCGGTGACATCGAGGCGCCGTTGCGGGAGCAGGCCGGTGTGCGGGACGCGATCGTCCTCGCCGTGGAAGGCCCGGACGGAGAGAAGGACTTGACCGCCGCCGTCAGCGGAAGCGGCTGCGACGCCGAGGAGTTGTATTCTGCCCTGCGCGCCCGCTTGCCTCCGTACATGATGCCTCGTCGGATAACCGCCCTCGAAGAACTGCCGCGCAACTCCAATGGCAAGATCGATCGGCGCGCACTTCTCGCTGCACTCGGTGACACCCCCCACTGACTGACCCGCGCCGGAAGGCCACTCGACGTCCGGCGGCCTCCGCGCGTCCGGCCCCGCGTTCACGCCGGGCCGGCGTCGGGGCTGTTGCGACCGCGCGTGGCGTCCCTGCGCAACTCCTCTCGCTTGACGGTCTGTGAGGCTCACACATGTTCGATGTCATCGTGGTGGGGGCGCGATGCGCCGGTTCCCCCACCGCCATGCTGCTCGCCCGTGCGGGGTACCGGGTGCTCATGCTCGATCGGCAGGAATTCCCCTCCGACACCCTGTCCACCCACCTCGTCCACCAGCCCGGAGTGGCGGCCCTCGCCCGCTGGGGCCTGCTCGACCGCGTACGCGCCTCCGGCTGCCCCCCGCTGGACCGCGCCCTCTACGAGGTGGACGACATCCGCCTCGAGGGCTGCGGCCGGGGCGTGGAGGGGCAGACCGCCGGGTACGCGCCGCGCCGCCACGTCCTGGACGCGATCCTGCTGGACGGCGCGATCGAGGCCGGTGTCGAGTTCCGCAGCGGCTGCCGGGTGCGGGGCCTGCTCCAGGACGGGGCGGGGCGCGTGGTCGGCGTGGAGGGCCGCCGGGGGAGTGAGCCGTTCACCGAGCACGCCCGTCTGGTGATCGGTGCGGACGGCATGCGCTCGACGGTCGCGGCGCTCTGCGGAGCCAGGTACACCGCGCAGGACCCGCGGTTGACATGCGCGTACTACACCTACTGGAAGGGCGTACCGGCGCAGTTCGAGCTGTACGAGAGACCCGGGAGCTGGGTGGCCGCCGTGCCCACCAACGACGACGCGACCCTGGTCCTGGCCTACTTCCCGCAGGCCCGCTTCGCCGAGGTGCGCAAGGACGTTCAGGAGGCGTATCTGGAACAGGTGCGCTCCACCGCCCCTTCCCTCTTCGAACGGCTGCAGGGCAGGCACCCGGCCGAGCGGATGCGCGGCACCGGGGACCAGCAGAACTTCTTCCGCGAGGCAACCGGCCCCGGCTGGGCGCTGGTCGGCGACGCCGGACACCACAAGGACTCCATCACCGCCCGCGGGATCAGCGACGCCTTCTTCCAGGCCGAGTCCCTCGTACGGCACGTGGGGGACCGGCTCGGCGTACCGGCGCAGTTGGACGAGGCCCTGCGCTCATGGGCGCGGGAGCGCAACGACACCCTGCGCGAGGGCTACGACGCGACGCTGGCGGTGGCCCAGCTCGAAACGCACGAGCAGCGTCTTTCGCTGCTCCGCGCGGTGCAGTCGGACCCGGAACTCACCGCGATCTACTTCGACATGGTGGCCGGGGCCGAATCCACCAGCGCGCTCTACACCCCGAAACTTCTGGCGCTGTTGTGACGATGAGCAGTCAACAGGGCCCATTGCGCGGGGTGTTGACGCAGAAGGGCCGATTCACTCCGGTCCACGCCCGTGTTGATGGCCGCCAACCTCGCAAAAGGCCGGAAAGGCGCGTCATTTTATAGGCCGTTGAGCGCTGGCTACTGAGGTCCCCGACTTCCAGTCGAAGGTGCCGTGCGACCCTGGTACGGTGCATCCGGTCGGTCGCCGATGACACAGAGTCAATGCGCCGTTCCATGCACGTGCCCGGGTTTCCGGGCGACCCGTACGCCCTTCCCTCCACGTTCGTTCCGCTGTCGCACGAGGAATCAGATGCCAGGGTTACGACACCGGCACACAGTGACCAGTGCCGCTCATCGCAAATCGATTCGATTTACCCTCACCCTGCTGATCCTCGTTCCCTTACTGGCCCTCACGGCACTGTGGGGGTACGCAGCGAGCGTCTGGACGGCAGAAGGCCTCGCCCTGCGCGACGACGCGGCGTTGGCCGCTTCGGCGGGCAAGCCCGCGCACACGCTCGTGGTGCGCCTGCAGGAGGAGCGCCGTCTGACGGCTGCCTGGCAGACGTCACCGGGTGACGCCTCCCGTACCGCGGTGACCGATGCCCGAAGCAGCACGGACACCGCGGTGGCGAGGTTCCGTGCATGGCGCGCGGGAGCGGACGTCACCGAGGAGACGGTCAAGGGCAGGGCCGCCGGCCTGGGCAAGGCGCTGGAGGAGCTGTCGCAGCAGCGCGACGCGATCGACCAGCGCGCAGCCGACGGAGCCGAGGCGTTCCGGTACTACACGGACACCGTCGAAGAGGGCACCGCCCTGCTCGCGTCGGTGACGCGCATCGGTGACGGCCGTCTCGCGTACGGCAGCGCCGCCGTGAACCACCTGGTGCAGTTCTCGGAGATGCTCTCCCGCGAGGACGCGCTGTTCACCACCGCGCAGGCGTCCAAGCGTCTGACGGCCGGTACGCGCGCCGAGTTCGGCGGTTACGTCGCGGTGCAGCAGCAGGCGGCCACGGCGCTCGACACCGCGGACCTCTCCACGAGCGACGCCAAGGCGTTCCGGCGCATCACCGGAAGCCCCCAGTGGACCATGCTGGTGTCGCTCGAGGACGATGTCGTCTCCGGACGCACGGGACTGCCCAAAGAGGCGGGCAAGTGGCGGGAGTCCGCCGACGTCGTGGGCAAGGACCTGCGCGAGCTGGGCACGGACGCCCTGGGCGGCGTGACCGCCGAGGCCTCGTCCCGTGCGGACGACCTGATCATCCGGGTCGTCATCGGCTCAGCAGTGGCTCTGGCGGTACTTGGTGCCGCGGGTGCGCTGGTGCCACGGTTCACACGCTCCCTGGTCGACCGGCTCACCCGGATCCGCCAGTCCGCCGTGGAGTTGGCCGACAACCGCCTCCCGCGCCTGGTCGAGCAGCTCGGCCGGGGTGAGCAGGCGGAACCGGTCGAACCGAACCCCCAGCAGGACCACGGTGCCGACGAAGTGGGTCGGCTCGCCGCGGCGACGCAGTACCTGGCCCAGGCCGTGGAGACCATGTTCGTGCAACAGGCACGGCAGTTCGTGCAGCAGGCGCGGAAGAGGGACGGGACGGAGCAGGCGTTCCTCGGCCTCGCCCGCCGTACGCAGGTTCTGATCAACCGCATGATTCCCAAGCTCGACGAACTGGAGCGCAAGCACCAGGACTCCGATCTGCTGAAGGACATCTTCGCGGTGGACCACCTGGCCACCCGCGTACGACGGCACACGGAGAACCTCGTCATCCTGGGAGGCTCCCCGCCCGTCCGCCGCTGGAGCAAGGCTGTCCCGATCTACGAGGTACTGCGCAGTGCCATCTCGGAGACCGAGCACTACAGCCGGGTGGACGCCCTGCCCGCTCCGCAGGTGTCACTGGTCGGACGTGCCGTCGCCGACGTCGTCCATCTGCTCGCCGAACTCATCGAGAACGGGACGGCGTTCTCCCCGCCCGAGACCAAGGTGACCGTCAGCGCCATGCAGGTCGCCAAGGGCCTGGCGCTGCAGGTCGAGGACCGCGGCCTCGGGATGACCGAGGAGAACTACGAGCACATCAACACCCTGCTCGCCGAGCCGCCCGAGCTCGACATGATGACGCTGGGCGAGACCCCGCGCCTGGGTATCTTCGTGGTGGCCCGGCTCGCCAAGCGGCACAACCTCGAGATCTCGCTGCGCAAGTCGCCGTACGGCGGCACCCTCGCGATCGTGCTGTTGCCCAGCGCCCTCCTGGAGGAGACCAAGTCCCTCCTGTCCGGCCTGATTTCGGAGCATCTGCAGGAGACGCAGCAGGAGGTCCAGCAAGAGCTCGAGCAGGAGCTCAAGCAGCAGGATGCCGAGCGGGCGCCCGAGGCCCCCGCGGTTCCCGGACCCCGCTCGGGTCCGGACGAGCCGCTCGCCGCCGCGGGAGCGGGTGCCGGCATGGCCGGTCCCGGCGAGGGCATGCATATGCCGAGCATCGGCACTGGTATCAGCATGCCGTCATCGCTCGACGACCACAGCGGCTATCCGACGTATGGAGGCGCAGGCCTGTTGCCGATCACACCGGGGGACCCGGCGGACGACGCCGCCGTTCCGGCCGCGCGGCCGCACCCTCACGAGGGTGCTGACCACACCGCCGGACACAACACGCCCACTGGGGACGAGACTCCGTCGGGCACTCCCGTGACCGAGCCGGGCGAGCCCGTCCCGCCCGCACCCCAGGCGTCGACGGCCGGGAGGCTTCCGATGAGAGTGCGGGGCGAGAGCCTTGCGGAGCCACTGCGAAAGACGGCTCATGGCAACCCCGAGCAGGACGACACGGGTTCGACCAGCGCTCCCTCCCCCGACCGGGCAGGGGCCACGATGGCCGCCATCCAGTCGGCCAACCGGCGAGCCCGGACCTCGAGGCCTGCAGACCCGCCTGGTGGCCACGACTCCCAGGCGGGAACGCCCGGGCACGGCGCAGGCCCCGAGGATCTCTGAGGAAGGATCAGCGATGATTCACCAGACCAACACCACGAGCGAGCTGAATTGGCTCCTGAACAACCTGGTAGCCGACGTCCCGGAAGTGCGTCACGCGCTGGTGCTTGCTCAGGACGGTCTGGCTCTCGCCTGGTCCCAGGACCTCAGGCGGGAGGACGCCGAGCATCTGTCGGCCGTGGCCTCCGGGCTGCAGAGCCTCTCCAACGGGGCGGCCCGACACTTCGCGGGCGGCCAGGTACGGCAGACCGTCATCGAGATGGATCACGCCTTCCTCTTTGTGAGCAACGCCGGTCAGGGGGCGAGACTCGCGGTCCTCGCCACCGACCAGGTGGACGCCGGCATCGTGGCGTACGAAATGGCCATGATCGTTCAGAAGGTCGGCACGTACCTGAGCGCGGCACCTCGCGTGGAGGTCCCAACCAGCCGTCACAGTAAGGATCTCTGACCATCTCGAAGAACAGACCGTGGTTCGACGAGGGTGCCGGATACCTCGTCCGGCCCTACGCCATCACCGGAGGACGTACCCGGCACAGCCGGTCCGACTTCGCTCTGATCACCCTCGTGGCGACAACACGGTCTGGCTCTCTGCACCCCGGGCACGTGGAGCAGCCGGAGTCGGAAGCCATTCTCGACATCTGCCGTCAGCGTCCCCTGGCGGTCGCCGAGATCGCGGCGCTGCTGGACCTGCCGCCCAGTGTGGTGAAGGTGCTCTGCGGGGACCTGCTCGACAAATCAATGATCTCAATCAAGGCGCCGGGTGCGGAGACGGAGGCCCCCAGCGTGGCACTACTGGAGAGAGTGATCCGTGGAATTCGCCAGCTCTGAGCGGATGAGTGGTTCCGCCGCCATGCCCACAGCGCTGAAGATCCTCATAGCCGGGGGCTTCGGGGTGGGCAAGACCACGATGATCGGCTCGGTGAGCGAGGTCCCCCCGCTGGAGACCGAGGAGTACATGACCCAGGCGAGTCTGGGCGTCGACGACCTGGCGGGCACCCCGGACAAGGAAACGACCACGGTCGCCATGGACTTCGGCCGTATCACCCTGGATCCGGAGCATGTGCTCTATCTGTTCGGCACCCCTGGGCAGGAGCGCTTCTGGTTCATGTGGGACGATCTCGCGCTCGGCTCGCTCGGCGCGGTCGTTCTCGCCGACCCGCGCCGTATGGCCGACAGCTTCGCCTCGCTGGACTTCTTCGAGCAGCGGGGCATTCCCTTCGCTGTCGGCGTCAACTGCTTCTACGGGCATTGTGACTTCACCGCCGAGGAGGTTCACGCCGCCCTGAACCTCAAGTCGCCCGCGCCGGTGGTGATGTGCGATGTGCGGCGGCGCAACTCCAGCAAGAGCCTGCTGCTGGCGCTGCTGGAGTCGGCGAAGGCGGAGGCGGCGGCCCGGATGTCGCCCGTGCCGGGGCACTGATCGCGGTCCGGCCACGGTCCGGGCCCGTTCAGTACCGCTGTGGCCGCCGCTGGCGCTCCCCGGCCCCGGAGTGTGCAGGGCGGGCGCCCACGCCCGCAGAAAGTTTCGTCCGCGCTCGGAGCGCCCCTGTCCTCCCATCCGTCCTTCCGTGCCTCCCGCCCCTTGGGCGCCCCCTTGCTTCCGCCGCCGCGCGGGCCCGCTCCCGCGCGGCGGGCCCGGCTCTCCGGAGGACGGATTCCGCTGTGTGGTGCCCCCGATGCCGGGTACTCGCAGACAGTCCTGAGCGGGAGGTCCGAGATGAACCACGAAGACCTGCACGAGCTGGGACAGCAGCTCCGCGTGGACGCGGTGCGCGCCGCCGATGCAGCGGGCTCCGGCCATCCGACGTCCTCGATGTCGGCCGCGGACCTCATGGCCGTGCTCCTGGCGAACCACTTGCAGTACTCGTTCGACCGGCCGGAACACCCCGGCAATGACCACCTGATCTTTTCCAAGGGCCATGCGTCCCCCCTGCTCTACTCCCTCTTCAAGGCGGCGGGCGCGGTGCCCGACGACGAACTGTTGAGCTTCCGCCGGCTCGGCAGCCGTCTGGAGGGGCACCCCACACCGCAGCTCCCGTGGGTCGAGGTCGCCACCGGCTCCCTCGGGCAGGGCCTGCCGGTCGGGGTGGGCCTGGCCCTGACGGGCAAGCGGCTCGACCGGCTGCCGTACCGGGTCTGGGTGCTGTGCGGTGACAGCGAGCTGGCCGAGGGGTCCATCTGGGAGGCGTTCGAGCACGCCGGGCACGAACGGCTCGACAACCTCACCGCCGTCATCGACGTGAACCGTCTCGGGCAGCGCGGACCCACCCGCCACGAGTGGGACCTCGACGCGTACGCCCGGCGCATCGAGGCATTCGGCTGGCACACCGTCGAGATCGACGGCCATGACATCGCCGCCATCGACCAGGCCTACGCGGAGGCTCGGGTCACGGCTCTGCGGCCGACCGCCGTCATCGCCCGCACGGTGAAGGGGCGGGGCGTCGCAGCCGTCGAGGGCCGGGAGGGCTTCCACGGCAAGCCGGTCCCGGACGCGGCAGCGGCGATCGCCGAGCTGGGCGGCATCCGCCATCTGCAGGTCGACGTCCAGGCGCCGCCCGCGGTGCAGGACCCGCAGCACCCCACCGCACCCCTCCAACTCCCGCACTACACCATTGGCGAGTCGGCCGCCACGCGCACCGCATACGGGCAGGCGCTCGCGGCGCTGGGCATCGCGCGCGCCGACGTCGTCGCGCTGGACGCCGAGGTCGGAGATTCCACGCGCGCCGAGTACTTCGCCAAGGAGAACCCCGACCGGTACTTCGAGTGCTACATCGCCGAGCAGCAGATGGTGGCGGCGGCCGTCGGCATGCAGACCCGCGGCTGGGTGCCGTACGTCGCCACCTTCGCCGCCTTCCTCACCCGCGCCCACGACTTCCTGCGGATGGCTTCGGTGAGCCGGGCCCGTATGGCCATCGCCGGGTCGCACGCCGGGGTCGCGATCGGGGAGGACGGCCCGTCGCAAATGGGGCTCGAGGACCTGGCGATGTTCCGCTCCCTCCACGACAGCACCGTCCTCTACCCGTGCGACGCCAATCAGACCGCCCATCTCGTGGCCGCCCTGGCCGACCGCCCCGGCATCAGCTATCTGCGCACCACGCGCGGCACCACCCCGGTCATCTACGGGGCCGACGAGGACTTCCCCATCGGCGGCAGTTCGCTGCTGCGCTCCTCGGACGAGGACCGGGTCACCCTGATCGGCGCGGGCGTGACGGTTCATGAGGCCCTGACGGCGGCGGGACGGCTCGCGGAGGAGGGCATCCACGCGCGGGTCATCGACCTCTACTCGCTCAAGCCGGTCGACACCACGGCCCTGCGCGCCGCCGCAGAGGCGACCGGATGCCTGATCACTGTCGAGGACCATCGCCCGGAGGGCGGCCTGGGCGACGCGGTGGCCGAGGCGTTCGCGGACGGCAGGCGCGTACCACGGCTGGCCCGGCTGGCCGTACGGTCTCAGCCCGCGTCCGCCACGCCGGAGGAACAGCTCCACGCAGCCGGGATCAACGCGGACGCGATCGTGGCGACGGCGCGGCGGATCGTGGACATGGCGGGCTGACGAGCGGCGGGGAGATCGGTGAACGACCGCCCGTACGCCCGCGTCGCCGGCTGGTCGTGACCACACCGACGCCGGCGACCGCGCCGACGCCCGCGATCAGCGCCGGGGGCCGCGATCAGCGCCTACGCCCGCGATCAGCGCCGGGGGGCCCGCCGGGTCAGCGCGTGACCCAGCCGACGACGTAGAACACCGCGAAGAGCACGACCACGATCATCAAGAGGATCAGCGGCACCGCACCCCAGCCGCGGGGCGGGTTGTAGGTCTCCCGCGGCCCGGTACCCGAGAGGCCGCCCTCGGCCGGAGGCGTCTCCTCGGGTGGTACGCCGCCCGACTCGGGCACGCCGGGTACGGTCCGTTCCTCCGTCTCGCCACGTTTCTCGGTCATGGCTCACGAGTGGACAGCCGGCGTCGTTTCACACCTCCCGGAGTCCGGCATCCCCCGGCAGCGCGATCCGCAGGAGTCCGCACGGCCGGTGTCGCCCGGCCCGTACGGGTCACTCGGGAACGGACACGGGAGGGCGGACGGGAAGGGGCACCCGACACAGGGAACGGCGGCAGGACGCGACGACTCACCCGAGGCGGTGCTGATCATGCGCTACGACCAGATGACGGGTCAGGTCCAGGCACGGGCGCACCTGCCGGACCGGCAGTCCGCCGAGCGAGCCGTACGAGCCACCCTGGAAACGCTCGCGGAACGGGTCCCCGGCGGCATGGCCGAGCACCTGGCGGCGCAGTTGCCGAGCGAGGCGGCGGAGGCCCTGCGGCGGGTCGACGCCGCCCACGACGGTTCGCCGGAGGAGCGGGCGCACCGGCGCGTCCACGGAGAGCGCTTCGATCTGACCGGCTTCCTCGGCCGGATCTCCTGGCGCGCCGGAACGGACGAGGACGGGGCCATCCGGGAGTCGACCGCGTTCTTCGAGGTCCTGGACTCGGCCGTGAGCCCCGAACTCATGGAGAAGCTCTACGAGGCGCTGCCCGCGGACATCCGGGCGCTGCTGCCGGAGGAGCGGGCGGCGCGGGGCGAGGGCCCGGGCCTGGAGGACGCGGAGTCCTGACGGCCCGGTCCGGCCGTTCGACGACCTGGTGCCGAGGCGTCCGTACGGTGCGCACCGCGGCCCGCACCCGTCCGCGTCGGGAAGGGTCGCCGTACGCGCCGGAGTCCGCTCAGTGGCCGGAGTCCGCTCAGTGGCCGGAGTCCGCTCAGCGGCTCCGCCGGGCGCGTTCGCGCTTGAGCCGGTGCTCCACGACCATCAGGTCCGTCAGCGCCAGCAGCGAAAGCACCGCGCAGACGATGGCGATCGCCCCGAGCGCCCCAGAGCTGGGGCTGGAGCCCGCGTGCGACCGGGACGCCCAGATCGCGAAGAGAACGGCACCGGCCAGGAAGACCGGCGTATAGATCACGGCCAGCAGCTTCCGCAGCCCCAGCGCGCTGCGGGCCGTCACCGGTTCCGTGCCCGTGCGCGGGTGCCCGCGGCCGCGGATCCCCGAACGCGAACGAGGTACCGGAGCGCCCGGGTCCTCGGGGAAGGCCGGAGCGTCAGGGTCTCCGGCAACGGCGGGGACACCGGGGCCGTCGTACGGATTCTCCGGGGCCGCCCGACCGGTTTCGTGACTGTCGTCCCGCATGGCGTCCTCCCTCGTGGGGCACGCACCTGCTGCTTCCAGAGTAGGCCGCTGACGCCTCCGCGGCGGAGCCGCGGGCCCCGTGTGCATGCGTTCGCCGTGGTGAGTACCTCACCGGTTGCCCCGCCCGCGCTCCTCACCCGCTTGGGGCCCCGCGGCTGGCCGCGTACCCGGCCACCTCCCAAGGTCGGGAAGGAGCAAGCGAGCGAAGAGAGGACCATGAGCCGCACGCGAATACCGGCCCCGGCCGGCAGTACGGCGCTCTACCGCCAGTCATGGCGGCGCAGAGCGGTCTGCTGGGTGGCGTTCCTCTCCGTCGTGGTCTCGACCGTCGCGCTCGCCGCCGCCGCCACAGCCCGCACCACCGCGCTCAACCCCTCCTACTACGAGGACGTCCTGGACGAGCAGCGCGCCTACGACCGGCTCTACGACGAGGTGCTCGTCGATCCGCAGTCATCCGAGGTCACCGGCGAGATCCTCGCCCGCCTGCCCGTACCGCGAGGCATCGTCACCTCCAACGTCAAGAACGTGCTGCCGCCCGAGGCCGTACGCGCCCTGGCCGAGCAGCAGATCGGCAACGCGGTCGGCTATCTGCGCGGGGATCGCCCCGCGCTGCGGCTGACCGCCGATCTCAGGCCGGTACTGGCCAACTTCGAGGACCTGATCCGGATCTACTTCGGTGACCTGATCGCGGCGGTGGACGAGTGGCCCGCGGACGGCGTCGACGCCGCCGCGGCCGGATTGCGGGGAGCGGCGCACGAGGTCCCGCCCGCATCGGTCCGGCAGGCGGCAGCCGCCCTCCCGGCCGGCGCCGTCGCGCCGCGTGATGTGCCTGCTGCCACCGACGCGCTGCTGTCGTACCTCCCCGGCGCCGCACGGGACCGGCTGCGTCCCGGCCTCACCGCGGCCCTAGGCGGTGACGGCCCGTCGGCCGCGACGCTCGCGGGCCGGCCCTCCGGGGGCAGTGCCGGGAACGTCGTCCTCCATCGGGAGGGCACGCGCTGGCAGGTCGTGGCCGACCCGGAGAGCGGGGACCGCGACGGTATCGCCCTGGTGCGCAAGGCGCGATCGATCGCCCGGCTGGGCCTCGGCCCCGTACAGACGGCAGCCGTACTCCTGGGCGTGACCGGTCTGTTCGCGCTATGGGCGGCCGTGCCCGGCACGTACGCCCGGCGGCTGACCGCCGTCGGTGCGGCGATCACCACCGGCGGGGTGCTGGCCGCGGCGGCCGCAGGCGCCGGCCGGATCGTCGCAGCCCTGGCCATGCCGGCACCATCCGCCTCCTGGCCACCCTCACTGGCCCGGCTCGTCGAGGACGTGCAGACCACGGCCGCGGACCGTCTCCTGCAGGCCGGGCTGCTTGCGGCGCTGGTGCCGCTGGCCGCCGGACTGCCGGCCGTGGGGGCCGGGCTGCTGTGGTGCACCGCGGGCAAGCGCCGCGCCTGCGGAACACCCGTCTCACGCCCCGCGCGTGCGTGGGCCGTGACCGCCGGAGTCGCCGTGATCGCCACGGCGGGCGCGGCGCTGGCCCCCACCACGACGGGCGGCACACCCCGGCGGTGCCAGGGCTCGGTCGCCCTCTGCGCGATGCGCTACGACGAGGTGGCCCAACTGGCCGCGCACAACGCCATGTCCACCACCGAGGACCGCTTCATCGGCCCGCTGCAGGATCTCGGGATCACGGCGCAGCTCGACGCGGGCGTACGGGCCCTGCTCGTCGACACCCACACCGGGGAGACGCCCGAGGACGTGGCCGGGCGCATCGAGGCCTCCGGCCTCCGCGACCGCGTCCCGGCCTCGGACGCCGAGCTGACCCGGTTCATCCGCCGAGCCGGCCCGCAGCGCAGCGGACTGTGGCAGTGCCACTCCATGTGCGGGGGCGGCGCGGTCGCGCTCGTCCCCACCCTGCGCAAGGTCGGGGCGTGGCTCCGGGCCCACCCCACCGAGGTCGTCACCCTGATCGTGCAGGACGGCGTCAGCGGCGCGGAGACCGTACGGGCCTTCCGCGAGGCGGGACTTGAGGACCTGCTGTACGCGCCGGACGCGGACCCCGGCCGGCCCTGGCCGACGCTGGGCGAGATGGTGCGCACCGACCACCGTCTGGTCGTCTTCGCCGAGCAGGCCGACGGTCCGGCGCCCTGGTACCGCAACTTCTACCGGTACGCGATGGAGACCCCGTTCGCCTTCCGCAGCCCGCAGGAGATGACCTGCGCACCCCACCGGGGCGGCGACGGCAAACGGCTCTTCCTGCTGAACCACTTCGTCACCCGCGACGGCGGCAGCCGCCTGGGCGCCGGCCAGGTGAACAGCCGCGAACACGTTCTGGAACGCGCCTTGGCCTGCGAGCGCGAACGGGGCAGACCGGTCACCTTCGTCGCCGTCGACTACACGACGATCGGCGACGCCAAGGGTGCCGTGGACGCCCTCAACGCCGCCCGCTCGTCCCGGGAGAGGAACGGACAAGAGGAGAGCGGACCATGAGCACGGGACGACCCGTACGCCGCCGAATCCGGTGCCTACGCACCGGAACCCGCGGGGCCGCGCTGGCCCTCGGCTGCTCGCTGCTCGGTGCTGCGGCGGCCTGCACCGGTCCGCCTGCCACCTCGTCCCTCACCGGCGTCGACCGGACTGCGCCGCCGCGCAAGGCGGGACCGCAGCGCGGCTTCACCCTGGTGGCCAGCGGCGACGTCATCCCGTACCCGACGATCATGAACCAGGCCCAGCAGGACGCCGGGGGCAGCGGTCACGACTTCCGGAAGCTGTTCGCCGGCGTCCGGCCCGTCGTCTCGGCCGCGGACGTGGCGATATGCCATATGGAGACCCCGTACGGCGAGCCCGGCGGACCGTTCACCGGCTACCCGACGTTCGTCTCGCCCCCTCAAGTGGCCGCGGCTCTCAAGGAGACGGGCTACGACTCCTGCTCGACGGCCTCCAACCACACCCTTGACGCCGGATCCGACGGCGTACGCCGCCAGCTCGACGCCCTCGACAAGGCGGGGCTGGGGCACGTGGGTTCGGCCCGGTCCGCCGCCGAGGCCGGCAAGCCGGCCCTGCTTCGAGCGGGAACCGCCACCGTCGCCCAGCTCTCGTACACCTACGGCACCAACGGCATCCCCCTCCCCAAGGGCAAGCCCTGGATCGTCAACCGCATCGACCCGGACCGGATCGTCGCCGACGCGCGCGCGGCCCGCAGAGCCGGAGCCGATGTCGTCGTGCTGAGCCTGCACTGGGGCACCGAGTGGCAGGAGGAGCCCGACGCGATGCAGCGCGAACTCGCCGACCGGCTCACCCGTTCGAAAACCGCGGGCCGTCCCGACATCGACCTCGTCATCGGCACGCACAACCATGTCCCGCAGGCCTATGAGAAGGTCAACGGCACCTGGGTCGTCCACGGCCTCGGCGACCAGGTCGCCGGCGTCATGCAGGACCCGCGCGGCAACCACGGCTCCATCGCCCGCTTCCGCTTCGAACCGCCGAGGCGGGACGGCGAGCGCTGGGCGGTGACCAAGGCCGAGTTCATTCCGCAGATGACCGACCGCGGGCCGCCGTGGCGGGTGGTCAACCTGGGCGAGGCGCTGCGCAGCGACCCCGGCCGGGACGACTACCGCAAGGTGCGCGACGACATCCGGGAGGCCGTACTGCGCCGCGGGGCGGCTGACGACGGCCTGGTGATGGCCGACCGCTGACCGCCCCGCGGTGGTGCTGCTCCACGGTGCTCGCTACGAGCCGTCCGGCCGTCCCGCCCGCGCCGGTGACTCGCCGTAAGCCGCGGACGGTGGGGCGTCGGCGGCGTGCGTGCCCCACTTCGAGGGCTGCGTACCGGGCCGGAACGCAAGGTCCCGGCCCGCCCTGATGTCTGCCGTGGTGATCCAGGTCTTCGTCAGGTCCTTGCCACCGAGCCGCACGGACCGCACGTAGCGCGCCGCGTCGCTCGCCCCGGGCGCCGTGATCCGCAGCCGGCCGCTCGGGTACCAGTTCCGGTCCAGCGCCAGGTCGACCTGTTCGAAGACGGGTGTGGACAGGCCCCAGACGTCGGTGCCGGGGAACACCGGGAAGATGCCCATCGACGACAGCACCGTCCAGGACGACATGGTGCCCAGGTCGTCGTTGCCGGTGATGCCGTCCGGGGCGTCGGTGAACAGCGACAGCGCCGCGCGCACCACGTCGGTCGTCTTCCCCGGGCTGCCGGTGGCGAGGTAGGTGTACGGCGCGATGAGGTCCGGCTCGTTCTGCGGGTTGTACTTGTCCTGGTTGTAGTAGTCGTACGGACCGCCCACCCAGACATGGCGCGCCGTGCCCTCGGGGTCCGTGCGCAGCCGATCGTAGGCGAAGAAGGCGTCGAGCCGCCGCTCGGTGGCCTCCTTGCCGCCGAGGAGGGAGACCAGGCCCGGCAGGTCCTGCGGCACCATCCACAGGTACTGCCACCCCGTGCCCTCGTGGAAGCCCTCGCTCTTCGCGGGATCCTCGGCGCCGATGAAGACGCCGTCGGCGTTGCGGGGCCGGAAGAACCCCGTCGAGCCGTCGAAGAGATTGCGGTAGCTCTGGCCGCGCGCGGCGTAGCGCTCGGCGTCCTCGGTGTGCCCGAGGTCCCGGGCCATCTCGGCGAGCGCGGCGTCCGCGAGGGCGTACTCGAGCGTGGCGGAGCCGCCGTGGTGGAAGTCGGAGTCCCCGACCTTGTCCTTCTCGCGGTCGGCGTCGTGGGGGACGTAACCCTCCCGCTGGTAGTGGCTGTTGCCCTCGCGCCCCACATACGGGCTGTCCTTCGGCGGGACGCCGTCCGCGTTCTTCCGCAGGGCCCGGTAGACCTCCTCCTCATGGCCCTTCAGCAGTCCCTGCTGGTAGGCGTTCGTGAGGAACGGGGTCACCGGGTCGCCGGTCATGATGTTCGTCTCTGCCGTGCCGTAGCCCCACTTGGGCAGCCAGCCGCCCTGCTCGTCCACCCTGAGCAGTGACAGCGCCATGTCCCGCGACTCCCGCGGGGCGATGAGCGCGAGAAGCTGTGCCTGGGTGCGGTAGGTGTCCCAGAGGGACCAGTTCTGGTAGTACGTGAAGCCCTGCGCCTGGTGCACCTGGCGGTCCCAGCCGGTGTAGCGGCCGTCCACGTCCTGGCCGATGTTGGGGTGAAGCAGCGACCGGTAGAGCGCGGAGTGGAACGCGCGCCGCTGCTCCTGGCTCCCGCCGCGTACGCGGACCCGGCCGAGCCTGTCCTCCCAGGCGCGGGTGGCCGCCGCGGCGGTGGCGTCGAAGGACGACTTCCCCTCGGCCTCCAGGTTCCGGGCAGCGCCCTCCTGGTCGACGTAGGAGATGGCCGTGACGGCTTCCACGTCGCGGTCGCGGCCCGTGGTGTCGAAACGGACGTAGGCGCCGCGGCGTCCCGCGCCCCCGGAGGCGGTGGACCCGTCGGTGACCCGCGCGCCGTCCCAGGTGCCGTACGAGGTGAAGGGCCGGTCGAACCGGGTGACGGTGTGGACCGTGTACGGCTCGCCGCCCTTCCTGCAGAAGCCGTTGCCGGTGACCGTGGCCGCCACGGTGCGGTCGTCGAGGACGGTGATCTGGCTGTCCGTCACCTTGTGCAGCGCCTGGCCGGAGTTGAGCAGCACATTGGCTTTGCCGGTGGCCGGGAAGGTGTAGCGCTGATGGCCGGTGTGCGCGGTGGCGGTCAGCTCGGCGGTGATCCCCCCGTGGTCGGCGAGGCGGACCTCGTAGCGGCCGGGCGAGGCGCTCTCCTGGTCGTGGCTGAACGCGGAGGCGTAGACGGCATTGTCGGTGCTGGTGATGTCACCGGTGGTCGGCATGACGGGCAGGTCACCGCCGACGGCGCAGCCCACCCCGGAGAGATGGACGGCGGAGAAGCCGCGGATCCGCGAGTCGTCCCAGTCGTAGCCGGTGTTGTGCCCCGTGTCGGGGGAGAGCTGGACCATGCCGAAAGGGACAGCGGCGCCGGGGAAGGTGTTGCCCTCGTCTCGGGTGCCGATGAACGGGTTGACGAGATCGGTGAGGCGTTCGCCGCCCTCGGCGGCATCTGCCGCGCTGGGAGCGGTGCCGCCGAGCGCCGCACCGAGAAGGGCCGCCGCGACGGCGGCCCCGGTGGCCAGGCGCATGCGGCCGCGGGGGCCGCCACGGTGGGATGGGGTCCATGACATGAAACGGCCTCCACGGGCAGGGGCGTCGGACACGGAGGACGAGCGTGATTTGGACAACGTTGTCAGAAGACTGGTGTCAGGCTCGCTGCGCCGGAATGGCAAGTCAAGGATCTTCAGGGCCGGGGGAGTTCGAGGCGGATTCGGCTGAGCCGTACGGGGAACCCGGAGCGGCGGACTGTTCGAAGGCGGCCGGCCGAGCGCTTGAACGCCGCGTGCGCAACCGACCGCCGGCCACCGCCCCGTCAAGGGAAGGACCATGACCCGACCGCGCATCGTGATCGTCGGAGCGGGCTTCGCCGGCTACCAGACCGCCCGTACGCTGTCCCGACTCGCCCGTGGCGCCGCCGAGATCGTCCTGATCAGCCCGAACGACTACTTCCTCTACGTACCGCTGCTGCCCGAGGTGGCGACCGGCATCCTCGAACCCCGCAGGGTGTCCGTGTCGCTCACCGGTACCCTGCCGCACGTCCGCCTCCTCCTCGGGGCCGCAGACCACATCGACCTCGACGGGCGCCGCGTCGAGCTGACCGACCCCGAGGGCCGCCGAAGGGAGGTCGGCTACGACCGGCTGGTCCTCGCCGCGGGCAGCGTCAACAAGCTGCTTCCCGTGCCCGGCATCACCCGGCACGCCCACGGCTTCCGCGGTATGCCCGAGGCCCTCTACCTCCGCGACCACATCACACGCCAGATCGAGCTGGCGGGCGCGAGCGACGACCCGCAGGAGCGGGCCGCGCGCTCGACCTTCGTCGTCGTGGGTGCCGGGTACACCGGCACCGAAGTGACCGCGCACGGAAAGCTGTTCACGGACGAGCTGGCCGCGCAGAACGCGGTACTGCGCCACGAACCGCGCCCGAGGTGGCTGCTGCTCGACGTGGCCCCGCGCGTGCTGCCGGAGCTGGCGGAACACATGTCGGTGACGGCCCACGGCGTCCTCACCCGGCGCGGCGTGGAGGTCGCCACGGAGACGTCGGTCGGCGAGGCGGCCGGAGACGGGGTGCATCTCACCGACGGGCGCTTCGTGCCCTCGCGCTCGCTGATCTGGTGCGTGGGCGTACGCCCGGACCCTCTCGTCAGCGATCTCGGCCTGCCCACGGAGAAGGGCCGGCTGATCGTCGACGAATACCTCGCCGTGCCCGGCCACCCCGAGGTGCTGTGCTGCGGTGACGCGGCGGCAGTGCCCGATCTGACGAGGCCCGGGGAGATCACGCCGATGACGGCGCAGCACGCGAGCCGCCAGGGGAAGACCGCGGCCCACAATCTGGCGGCCTCCTTCGGGCAGGGCGAGCGCCGCCCGTACAGGCACCGCGATCTGGGCTTCGTCGTCGACCTCGGCGGTTTCCAGGCGGCGGCCAACCCCCTGGGCCTGCCGCTTTCCGGACCGGTGGCCAAGGCGGTGACACGTGGCTACCACCTGATGGCCATGCCGGGGAACCGCGTGCGGGTCGCTGCCGACTGGTTCCTGGACGCGCTCCAGCCGCGCCAGGCCGTGCAGCTCGGGCTCGTACGGTCGGGTGCGGTGCCACTGGAGAACGCGGCACCGGAGACGCCGGTGCTGCGGCGCTGAGAGGCGGAGACCCCGAGCCACTGCGCGCCGAGGCGCTGAGACGCTGAGCGTTCGCGGTGCCGAGGCGTTCGCGGTGCCGGGGCGTTCGCGGTTCCGAGGCGCTGATGCACGCCGGCGCGCGCGGTGCCGCCGGGCTCTCCTGTCTGCCGACCGGACCCCCGGCTGGCAGACTGGGACCATGCCGGAGCTGCCGGAGGTCGAAGCGCTCACCGCGTTCCTGTCCGATCATGCGGTGGGCAGGACGGTCGCCCGTGTGTTCCCCGTGGCCGTGAGCGTGCTCAAGACGTACGACCCGCCGATCGGCGCGCTGGAGGGGCGGGAGTTCACCGCTGTGGGCCGCCACGGCAAGTTCCTCGACCTGTCGGCGGGGGATCTGCACCTGGTCGTCCACCTCGCCCGTGCCGGCTGGCTGCAGTGGAAGGAGAACCTGTCCGCCGTACCGCCCCGGCCCGGCAAGGGACCGCTGGCGCTGCGGGTGCGGCTGGCCGGACCGGAGGGCGCCGGGTTCGATCTGACCGAGGCGGGAACCCAGAAGCGCCTCGCGGTGTATCTGGTACGTGACCCCGCAGACGTACCGGGAATTGCCCGGCTGGGACCCGACCCGATCGCCGACGGCCTCACCCTGGAGGCGTTCGCCGGCCTGCTCGATGGCGAGCGCCGGCAGATCAAGGGTGTGCTCCGCGACCAGAGCGTCATCGCCGGCATCGGCAATGCGTACTCGGACGAGATTCTGCACGCCGCGAAGATGTCTCCGTTCAAGCTGGCGTCGAGCCTCACCGACGAGGAGACGACGCGGCTGTACGACGCGATGGTCTCCACTCTGCGCGAGGCCGTCGAGCGGTCGCGCGGCCTCGCCGCCGGAAAGCTCAAGGCGGAGAAGAAGAGCGGCCTGCGGGTGCACGGCCGCAAAGGCGAGCCGTGCCCCGTCTGCGGGGACACCGTCCGTGAAGTGTCCTTCAGCGACTCGGCGCTCCAGTACTGCCCGACTTGTCAGACCGGCGGGAAGCCGCTGGCGGACCGGCGGCTGTCCCGGCTGCTCAAGTAGTCCCGCTCGGCTCCGCCGCGTCGTCGAGGTCGTCCGTGCTGCCGCCGGCCCGCTCAGCCTTGGCGAGCTCCGAATTCCGGTACGAGTAGGTGAAGTAGATGACGAGCCCCACCGTGAACCAGACGGCGAAGCGCACCCAGGTCTGCCACTGAAGGAAGGTGATCAGCCAGATCGAGGCGGCCACGCCGATCGCGGGCACGACCGGCATGCCCGGGCACCGGAACTCGCGGGGGAGATCGGGTCGCCGGTAGCGGAGGGCGATCACGGCGGTGCAGACGACGGCGAAGGCGAGCAGGATTCCGATGTTCGTCAGCTCCGCGGCTTCACCGATCTTCACGAAGCCGGCGATCCCGGCGGAGGCCACGCCCACGATCCACGTCACACGGGTCGGCACATGCCGTGTCGGGTGCGTCTTGGCGAACCAGTGCGGCAGCAGGCCGTCCCGGCTCATCGAGAACCACACGCGCGTCACACCGAGCATGAAGGTGAACATCACCGTGAGGATGCCGATGATCGCCCCGATCGCGATCACGTCGGCGATGCCGCTCAGGCCCACGGACTTGAAGGCGGTGGAGAAGCCGCTCTCCGGGTCGATCTTCGTGTAGTGCTGCATACCCACCAGAACCAGGCAGGCCAGAACATAGAGCGCCATGGAGATGGCGAGCGAGTACAGGATCGCCTTCGGCATGTGCTTGCGGGCGTCCTTGGACTCCTCGGCCGCCGTGCTCATCGCGTCGAAGCCGAACACGGCGAAGAACACGGTCGCGGCGCCCGTGAACGCCCCGCTGACGCCGTACGGGAAGAAGGGGCTGTAGTTCTTCGTGGTGATGTGGAAGAAGCCGACGCCGATGACGAGCAGGACCACCAGAATCTTGAGCCCCACCACGATCGTCTCGAAGCGAGCCGCGTTCTTGATGCCGAGATTCAGCAGATAGGCCACGAACAGACACAGAACGACGGCGAAGAGGTCCACTTTGTGGCCCTCGCCCGTACCCGGAGCGCCGAGCATCCAGGCAGGGAGATCGACACCCACCTCGCCCAGCAGGAAGTTGAAGTAGCCGGAGATGCCGATCGCGACGACAGCGACGATCGCCGTGTACTCCAGCAGCAGGTCCCAGCCGATGAACCAGCCCGCCAGCTCGCCCAGGACGGCATA
This sequence comes from Streptomyces sp. NPDC051776, assembly GCF_040681345.1. Lineage (NCBI taxonomy): Bacteria > Bacillati > Actinomycetota > Actinomycetes > Kitasatosporales > Streptomycetaceae > Streptomyces > Streptomyces sp. NPDC051776. Next base: position 118,676 of record NZ_JBFAYQ010000016.1, read on the forward strand.
GCCGTAGGTGTAGGCCGAGCCGGCCTTCGGGATGAGGCCCGCGAACTCGGCGTACGAGAAGGCGGCGGCCGCCGCGGCGACGCCCGCGATGAGGAACGAGACCAGGACGGCCGGGCCCGCCGTGCCGTTGGCCACCGTGCCCGCGAGCGCGAAGATCCCGGCGCCGATGATGCCGCCCACGCCGATGGCGGTGAGCTGCCAGAGACCCAGGGAGCGGGTCAGCCGCTCGCCGGCGGTCCCTTCGGCCTCGTCGATGTGCTCGATCGGTTTGCGGCGCAGCACTCCTTGTCCGTCCCCCGGACGCCGTCCGGGGGGACCACCAAGCCCAGCCATGACGAGCCCTCTCCGTAGAAAAGACGACGGCGGCTCATGATGGCGGAGTGCGCACTGGGACGGAAGATGCCGTCCTCGACCGGTTTTCGGAAAGAGTTTCCCGCCATCCGAAGTGATGTCTGAGCTGAGTCTTATGGGTTCTTGAAGATCTCGGCCGAATGATGATCGGGCCCGATCGGGCGCATATCGTCGCTGACGGCGGCCGGACGACAGCCCGGACCCGCTGCACCCCCCAGCCCCACGGAGGACGACCGCATGAGCTCTCGCCACGGCAATGGACGACGCATCGCGTCTCACCGGCGCCCGCGCGACGGGCGGCCGGTCCGTCGTATCGCCCTGACAGCCGGGATCCTCACGGTTGTCGGAGGCGTCGGCGCCGGAATGGCGGTCGTGCAGTCGGGCGGCGACCCGGTGGCCGATGCGTCCACTGCGGATCGTGCCGCTTCCTCGGCGTCCCCCATGGCCGAGGAAGCGGTGCCTCGCACCTCCTCCGGCTCCCCCTCGGAGTCGAAAAGCTCAACCCCCAAGCGCAAGAAGACCACGAAGCCGTCCCCGCGGCGTACGGCCACGAAGACGGCGGCCGACCGCGACACGCAGGAGGCCACCCGCAGCACTCCCACGCGCCGGCCCGCGCCCGCCGCGACCGGCGATGCCGCCCGGATCGTCCAACTGGTCAACCAGGAGCGGGCCAAGGTCGGCTGCAGCCCCCTCAAGACCAATGCGAAGCTGAACGCGGCCGCGCAGAAGTTCACCGACGCCATGGCCCGGTCCGGCACGCTCTCGCACACGGGCTCCGACGGTTCGCAGGTGCAGGACCGTGTGGAGCGCGAGGGATACACCTGGTCCAGGGTCGGCGAGAACATAGCCCAGGGGCAGAGCAGCCCCGAAGAGGTCATGAACTCCTGGATGAACAGCCAAGGCCACCGCGAGAACATCCTCAACTGCTCGTTCCGGGAGATAGGCATCGGCATCCACAAGGGCGACAACGGCCCGTGGTGGACCCAGGACTTCGCCACCCCCCGCTGACGGCCGGTCCGGTGCAGCCCTGCCGAATCGATTCCGCAGGATCGATCGCCGCCGGCGGACCCGTCGCCGGGTCGATCCCCGCGGACGGGGCCGGCCTCAACCTCGCTGTGCAGACTTCCGGGCACGCCGGGCCGCGCGCACCGGCCCGCGCTTCCGCTCCGCGTCCAGCCCCAGCGTCACCCGTACATGCGCGCCGCCCATGGGCCCGCGCGCGATTCTGACCTCTCCGCGTGTGGCGCGCGCCGCGCGGTGCGCGATGTCCAGTCCGAGGCCCGTCGAACCGCCCACGCTGACCCCCCTGGCCAGAGCCAGGTCCGGATCCTCGATGCCGGGTCCCGCGTCGTCCACGGAGAGCAGCACGGCCTGGGCGGTCCGCTCCACCCGGACGGTGAACGCCGTTCCCTGGGCCGTGTGCTGGAAGACATTGCCGATCAGGGCATCGACGACGGCCGCGAGATCGTCGTGCGGCAGCCGGACGGACGTCGGCTCCGAGGTGGCGATCAGCCGGCAGTCCCGGCCCTGCTGGGCGGCCAGCACCGACCAGAACTCAACGCGGCCACGGACCACCTCCGAGACCTCGGACCGCTGATCGCCGGACAGACCCGCGATGTCGGCCGGGCGCCCGGGCGCCTCGGGTCCGTCGGAGACTCCGCCCAGCGGTCCCACGGCCAGCGGTGTCCGCGCCGCCGAGATGATCGAGTCGAGTTCGGTCTCCAGGTTGGTGATGGCGGCGTTGAGCCGCTCCGCGCCGGGCGCCGACCCCATCCGCTCCGCCTCAAGATGCAGCGCCGTCAGCGGGGTGCGGAGCCGGTGCGAGAGGTCGGCCACCAGCTCGCGCTCCATCGCCAGAAGCTGGACGACACGGTCCGCCATCGAGTTGAAGGCCCGGCCCGCCTCCGCCAGCTCGGGCGGTCCGGCCGGGTGGACCCGTACGCCAAGATCTCCCGAGCCCAGAGCATTGGAGGCCCGCGAGAGACCCTGGGAGGAGCGCACGACCCGTGCGCCCAGCCGGTCGGCGACGAGTACGGAACCGGCGACCAGCCCCAGTGCCAGGACGGACATGACGACCCACGACAGAGCCACGCCCCGGTCGAGATCCTCGCGCGGGACGAAGGACTCCACGACGGCCACCCGGTTCTCGGCGAGGATCACCGGCTGCAGGTAGACCCGCCCGGCCGCGGTGGACACGGCGAGCGTCTTGCGCTCGCGCTCCGCCCGCTGGAGGCCGTGCGGCGGCGCGTGCTCCGCACCGATGACGTCCCCGTCCGGCAGATGCACGCCCAGCCGGTCCCCGGCGTCCAGTCCGGAGACGGCCTGCTGGACGTCCGAGGGGCGGGTGGTGAGGGCCAGTACGGGGGCGAGCGCTGAGGCCCGCTGCTCTGCCTCGGTGGTCGCGCGGCTCCGCGCCTCGGACTGGACAAGAAGGGCAAGAGGTATCAGAAAGGACAGAGCCACCATGGATGTGACCGCGAGCGCGACCCCTGCGAGTGCCCGTCTCATCGCGGTGCCACCAGCTTGATGCCGATACCTCGCACAGTGTGCAAATACCGCGGCTTCGCCGCCCTTTCGCCCAGTTTGCGACGAAGTGCCGAGAGGTGGACGTCGATGGTCTGATCCTCCACGTACGGCTGGCGCCATACGTCCGCCAGGATCCGCCGCCGGGAGACGACCTGGTCAGCGTGCGCGGCCAGATAGGCCAGCAGGTCGAATTCGCGCCGTGTCAGCCGCAGCTCCCGCCCGGCCAGGTGCGCCGTTCTGGCCGCGGGATCGACCTGCAGGTCCCCGACCTGGATGACGCGCGGCGCCGCGGGTATCGCGCCGTCCGGGGGCGCGCTCGCCCCTTCCGCGCCCGGCGGGAACGGTGCGGCCGAGCGCGCCGACGTACGCCGCAGCACCGCTCCGAGACGGGCGGCGAGCTGCCCGCCGGAGAAGGGCTTCACGACGTAGTCGTCCGCGCCCGCGTTGAGCAGCTTGATCACTTGCGCGTCGTCGTCCCTGGCGGTGGCGACCACCACGGGCACCTGTGAGATACCTCGCAGCATGCGGAGCACGTCCGTCCCGTCCAGGTCCGGCAGCCCGAGATCGAGCACTACGACGTCCGGAGGGCGTTGGGTGACCTCGCGCAATGCCTCGAAGCCCTGTGAGGCGCTGTGCACCACATGCCCGTGCGCGGTGAGCACTTCGATCAGTGCACTCCGGATCACGGGGTCGTCTTCGACGAGAAGCACGGATGCCATGGCGCAGCACGGTAGCCGGTCCGACACTATGGTGTCGTGCCTCGCTCTCTGCGCTACCTGCTCATATGGATCTCCTGCACCGCCGTCAGCGTGACGGCGGTGATACTCACGGTGCATTTCGTGGTCGGGTCCACCAAACCGACCCCGCCCGTGGCCCGCTCCGCGCCGACCGTGTTCTCCTCGCCGTCCGAGCAGGCCCGCAAGACCAAGAGACCCTCCAAGCCGAGCCCTTCGGCGACCAGCCGCGCCCCGACGCGCAAGCCCAGCCCCAAGCCGACGCCCGCCCGCACCTCGCACCCGCCCTCCCCGACGCCGGCGTCGCCGTCCGGGCAGCCGACGGCGACGCAGTCACCGGCGAACTGCACCGAGGGCGGCTCGGGTGTGCAGACGATTCAGTCGGCCGGGGGCCAGGCCACGGTCCGCTTCGGCGACAACGGCGTCTGCTTCGTCTCCGCGATCCCCACCCAGGGCTTCACCGTCCGGACGTCGCAGACCGAGCCGACGACGCTGCGCGTGATCTTCTCGGGCGACCGTCGGCAGTCGGAGATCATGGCGACGACCGAGCCGTACGACCGGGCGGAGGTCACGGAAACCTCCTGGTAGGGCGCGCTGTTGGTGAAGGCGCCCCGACCGCGGCCCTCGCGTGCGCTCGCGACGGTGCTCGCGCCCGCCCCGCGGGCCGGGGGCGTTCGCCCCGGCCCTGCGGTCGTCAACCGCCCCCGCCCGCACCGGGGAAGAGCGTGAGGAAGGGCGCGGCCGAGGTATGGCCGTCCCTGCCGAGGGGCGCGTCGAAGTTCCAGATGAGGAAGAGCAGAAACGCGATGAGCGCGCTGAAGAGGCCCGCCATCAGCAATTCGCGCCCCGAACGCCGGATCTGGAGCATGAAGATCATTCCGACGGAGGCCACCGCACCGGCGATCAGACCGAACCACACCACGCCCGGCATCGTCGCCCCCGCACTCTCCGCGCGCGCGGTGCGCGCGCTGTCCGCCGCGGCCACCTGGTCGACGACGGGCTGGTACGTCTGGCTCTCCAACTCGGTGCGCGGTACATGGGATGAGACGTCCCGCCGCACCCGGTCGAGCAGAACGGTGCCGCGGCCGGTGAGTTCGTCGTGCCGGGCCATGTGCGGCCATTCCCGCTCGACCACGTGCGCGACGTACACGTCCACGTCGCGGCGGATCTTCTCCCGTGCCTTCTCCGGATAGACGGCGGCGCGTGCGCTGACCTCGTGCAGCGCCTGCGCCTCGGTGCGTACGGCGTCCTCGGCCGCCCCGCGCGCCTCCCAGACGCCCGCGATGGCCAGGCCGAGCACGATCGCGTACACCACGCCGATCATCATCGTCATGTACTCGAGGACGTCCGGGGTTTCGGAGGGGTCGTCGTTCTCGCCGATGCGGCGTTGGTTGAGCATCACGATGACGAGGACGACGACGCAGGCGGCGGCCATCGCGATGGTCAGCACCAGCCAAGCGGACATACGGGTTCCTCCGGGGTCGGATGGTCGGCCTGGTCAGCGGCGCGAGCGAGGGCGCAGGGCGGCGGCCGCGAGCACGGCGGGCGCGGTGATGAGCAGCGTGGTGGTCACCACCGATGAGCCCTCCGGCTCCTTGCGTGCCATGACGGGATGCGCCCGGGGCAGCGAGGGCGTCGGGCTCGGCGTGGCAACGGGCTTGTCGGCGGGCGGAGTCGGGTGCGGCCGGGGCGGCTTCGTCGGCGGAGCCGGCGGCCGTGGGGCCCGGGTGACGCGTGGCGGGGGAGGGGGCCGGGTCACGGCCGGCGGGGGCGGCGGTGGAGGAGGCGCGGGCTTGCGGCACTTGATCCCCGAGACGGCACCACCCGGGCCCGCCGACGCCACCATCTCCGGCACGGACCCCCGGCAGAATTCGAATTCGGCGACGGCGCCTCCCGCGGAGGCCGTTGCCCGTACTTCGGGCCCGTCCCAAGCGGCGGCGGATTGTTCCACCATCCCCACCATCAACATCGCCGCGGCCGCCCCGAGTCCTGCGCTCGCGGTGACAACCCCCACCCGGTGCCATGTGCTCACGCGGGAAATCTGTACAGCGGCGGAGGCGTTCACCCGGGACATCGGGGCAATTCCCCCTGTGGGATGGATCTGCCGCGTACCGGGTTTGGGGAACCGATAGGGGCCCCGGGACCGTACCGAACGGATGTCCGCGTCAATACGGGCTCCGGGGAGGCCGGATCCCGCCGGCTCAGGGTCTCGTGGCGCGGGCCCCTACGGTGTCCGGGGAACCCAACTCCTGGACATCGCAGAGCACTTCGTCCATATGACTCTGAGCACACTTCAGGGGCGTGTGGGGCGGTGGATCCTTTGCGGATGCACTCGCCGGACGCCACTATGTCCAGCGGGAACCGTCGTCTGCGAAGGGGGCGGGAACGGATTCTCGCCCGCCCCCGGGTGCACGCGGGCGCACATGCCGATGGTTATTGACGGGAACGGACCGTAGATTTCCGTTTGGTGTTCCCCTGTTCACGGGCGATCAGTAGCCTCAGCTCAGACACCGGCATGCACATGGCCGGACCAACCATGGCAGACGAGCTGGAGAACATTGATGGATCGTCCATCCTGGGCCCCCCAGGGAATCGACCTTTCTGTGCCGAGTGTGTCGCGGATCTACGACTACTACCTGGGCGGCTCGCACAACTTCGAGGTCGACCGGGAAGCCGCGCGCAAGGCGATCGAGATCATGCCGGGACTGCCCAAGATCATGCAAGCGAATCGTGCATTCATGCGGCGTGCCGTGAGCTACGCCGTGGACCAGGGCATCACCCAATTCCTCGACATAGGTTCGGGCATACCCACGTTCGGCAACGTCCATGAGGTCGCCCAGTCCATCAGCCCGGGCGCCCGCATCGTATACGTCGACAACGACCCGGTGGCCGTGGCGCACAGCGCTGCGGCCCTTCAGGGCAATCCCGACGCGGGGATCGTGGCGGCCGATCTTCGCAAGCCGCGGGAGATCCTCGACAGTCCCGAGGCGGCGCGCCTCCTCGACCTCGACGAGCCCGTGGCTCTGCTCCTCGTCGCCGTCCTCCATTTCCTCCCCGAGGAGGAGGACCCCGAAGCCGCGGTGACCGAGCTGCGCGACGCGCTCGCCCCGGGCAGCCTGCTGGTGCTGACCCATGCCTCGACGGAGGGCGGCCCCATCTCCGAGGAGCAGGGCGAGCAGGTCCAGGGCGTGTACCGGAAGGCGAGTTCACCGCTCGTCATGCGGACGCGGTCGCAGGTCGCCCGGTTCTTCGACGGATTCGAGTACGTCGAGCCCGGGCTCGTATCGATGCCGTACTGGCGGCCGGACACCCCGCCCGAGCACGAGGACCCGATGGCCTTCACCGGTTTCGCAGGAGTGGGGCGCAAGGCGTGACAAGACGGCCCTCCGAATCCGGGCAGCCGGACAGAGACGGTCCACGGGACGGACCCGAGGACCGGCTGCGCCGTTTCGCGAGAATCTGGAGCCGGGCGATCTACCCGGCCACGGCCACGTCCATGACCCGGGCCGAGTTCGAGGACTACCTGATCCCGCTGGCCCGGACCCTGCGCGAGGCCCTCACAGCACGCCCCTTCGACCCGGCACCCGCGCTGGACATCGGCACGGCCCTCGTCGCCGCCCACTGCACCGACCCCGGCGCCCTGCCGCGCTCGCTCGGCGTCGTCGACTCCTATCTGGTCCTCTACTGTTCGCCGGGGAACGCCTTCCCCGCGGAGGAGAGCCGCGCCCGCTGCGCGCGGCTGCAGCACGCCATCGCCGCCGGCTTCGCCCAAGCGCTGCGCGAACGGACCCTGATCGAGCAGGAGGCGGTCTCCCGTGCCGCGCTGACCGCGCAGGCCGAGGCCGAAATGGCGCTGCACGCCAGTGAGGCGATGTTCCGCGCGGTCTTCGAGGGCGCGGCGATCGGCATCGGGATCGCCGACATGAACGGCGACATCATCGACCTCAACGACGCGCTGACGCAGATGTTCGGCGGCCACGAGGACCATGTGCGCAGCAAGAAGGTCACCGACTGGGCCCACCCCGAGGACGAGCCGGGTGTGTGGAGCCTCCAGAGCGAGGTGTCGCGCGGCGAACGCGACCACTACCGCGCCGAGAAGCCGTACTACCGCACCGACGGCACCGTGCTGTGGACCAACCTCACGGTGTCGCTGCTGCGGGACACCGCGGACCGGCCCCAGTACATGCTGGCGCTGATGGAGGACATCACGGAACGGCGGCTGCTGCATGAGCAGTTGCGGTACGAGGCGACGCACGACGCGCTCACCGGGCTGCCCAATCGCACGCTCTTCTTCGAGCGCCTTGAGGCGGCCCTCGCCGAACGGGACGGAGTCGCCCGGTTCGGATTGTGCTACCTCGACCTGGACGGGTTCAAGGCGGTCAACGACAGCCTCGGCCACGCCATCGGCGACCAGATGCTCGTGGCCGTCGCCGACCGGCTGCAGACCTGCCTGACCTCGCCCGACCAGTTGATCGCGCGGATCGGCGGCGACGAGTTCGTGGCCCTGATCGTGGATCCGGAGAGCCAGGACGACGTCACGGCCCTCGCACACAGGATCCTCGACGCGCTCTCCGAGCCCGTACGGCTCGAAGGCCGGGACCTCCTGGTCCGTGGCAGCATCGGCATCGTCGACGGGCCGGCGGGGGAACTCGGCCCGGAGGAGGTGCTGCGCAGCGCGGACATCACGATGTACCGGGCCAAGGCCGCGGGCGGCAACCGCTACGAGCATGCCGACCCCGAGGCCGACGTGCTGGCCATCACCAAGTACGGGCTGATCAACAGCCTTCCCGCGGCCCTGGAGCGCGGTGAGTTCTTCATCGAGTACCAGCCGCTCGTACGCCTCTGCGACGGGATGGTTCACGGGGCCGAGGCACTGGTGCGCTGGTGCCATCCGCTGCGCGGGGTGCTGGGCCCCGATCAGTTCATACCGCTGGCCGAGAACACCGGGCTCATCGTGCCGCTCGGCCGCTGGGTGCTGGCTGAGGCCGTAAGGCAGGCCAGGGACTGGCAGTTCGAGGGGTGCGAGGGGCCGCTGCGGGTCAATGTGAACCTCTCGCCGTTCCAGCTCCGCCATCCCGGTCTCGTTCGCGACACGGTCGAGGTGCTGAAGGAGGCGGGGGTCGAACCCACCGCGCTGTGCCTCGAAGTCACCGAGAGCGCCCTGATCGGAGCCGACGAGACCTTACTGCGGCCGCTGCGGCAGCTCGCCGATCTGGGGGTCGACATCGCACTCGACGATTTCGGCACCGGCTACTCGAATCTCTCCAACTTGCGTCGCATGCCCCTGAGTACGCTCAAACTCGACCGTTCGTTCACCCGGGGCATGCAGCACGACCCGGCCGACCCGATCGATGTCAAGATCGTGGAGGGCGTGGTGTCGCTCGCCCACACCCTCGATCTCGCGGTCACGGTGGAGGGCGTGGAAACGGGCGCGCAGGCCGAGCACTTGAAGGTCCTCGGCTGTGACACCGCCCAGGGCTGGTACTACGCCCGCCCCGGGCCGCCCGAGCGGCTGCACGCCCTGTCCCTGGTGGACGCCTCATGACAGCGCAGGGAAGGGCGGGTGTCAGGCCGATCGCCGTCTTCGACCTGGACGGGACCCTCTCCGACACCGCCCACCGGCAGCACTTCCTCGAGCGGCACCCCCGTGACTGGAGCGCCTTCTTCGCCGCTGCGGTTCAGGACCCGCCGTTGAGGCAGGGGGTCGCGCTGGTCCTGAGCAGTGCCGAGGAGTGCGAGGTGGTGTACGTGACGGGGCGGCCCGAGCGGTGCCGCCGCGACACCCTGGCGTGGCTGGACCGGCACGGGCTGCCGCAGGGCCGGTTGATGATGCGGCCCAACAGCGACCGCAGGCCCGCCCGGACCATCAAGCCGGAGATCCTGCGCGGGCTCGCCCGCGGCCGGGAGATCCGCCGGTTCGTGGACGACGACGAGTTGGTCTGCGACGCCGTCGAGCGTGCGGGTTTCCCGGTCGTACGGGCCCGCTGGGCCCCCGCCTCGCCGGCACTGCGGGACGCCCAGGAACGCGACGGCCGGACCTGAACGCGCTGATCCCGGTTCCCGCGCAGGGAACCGGGATCGGTTCGTATCCGGGCCGAAGCGGCGCCGACGGCCTTGAGGGAGGGGCGTGACCCGCGGTCAGCTCGCGAGCGGATCCAGGTGCAGCGGCCGGACCTTTCCCTCCAGCATCGCCCCCAGTCCCCGGACCGCACAGGTGTCGGGGCGCTCGGCGGTGTGCGCGGGCATGCCGGTGGCCCGGCTGAGCATGGCGTCGAGACCCGGCAGCAGAGCGCTGCCGCCGGCCAGCATGATGCCGCGGTCGGAGAGATCGGCGACCAGATCCGGAGGACAGCGGCGGAGCACGGCGCGGATGCCGTCGAGCACACCTGTGAGCGGGGTGCCGATGGCCCGCCGTACGCCCGCGGTGTCCACGATCACCGATCTCGCCAGGCCGGTGGTCACGTCCCGGCCGTGCACCTCGGCCCGGTCGGGGGACTCGTCGGTCGCGTGCAGGACCAGGTGCAGGGGGCGCACCGCGGGGTTGGGCAGCATCAACTCGTGCTCGCTGCGCAGATGTTCCACCACCGCATGGTCGATGGAGTTGCCGCCCACCGGGATCGTCTCGGCGGCGACGATCGACCCAAGGGAGAGGACGGCCACCTGGCTGGTCGCAGCTCCGCAGACCACGATCATCGTCGCCTCGGGCTGTTCGACCGGCAGCCCGCACCCGACCGCCGCACAGATGAGGGTGTCGGCGAGCTCCACGCGCCGGGCGCCCAGTGCCGTGAGCGTCTCCACCGCGGCCCGCTGGGTGAGGGGCTCGCTGTCGTGCGGGGTGCAGGCCGCGATCCGCAGGGTGGGCTTGCGGCGCCACGCCTTGCGCAGCTTGTTGCCGATGAGCTGACGGAGCATCCGCTGCGCCATGTCGATGTCGACGACCGTGCCGCCGGAGACCGGGCGGACGACGCGGATGTGTTCGGGGGTGCGACCGGTCATCTTCTCGGCCAGTTCGCCGACGGCGAGCAGCGCACCGGTACGGGTGTTCACGGCGGCCACGCTGGGCTCGTCGACGACCAGGCCGGTGCCCTTGAGAAACACCCTGGTCCGGCAGGCGCCGAGGTCGACGGCGACCGAGCAACGGCGCAACTGCTCAAGGCTTCCGGGCACGTGAGTCCTCCCCTGAGAGAACGTAAGCGAACAGCGCGGTGGATGCCGCTTTATCCAGCTTGCCCGCTTTCCTCTTTATATGCCCGATCTCTTGCGCCGCCCGGGCGATGAACAGCCCGAACGGAGGAGCCCGGCACGGTGCACGCGGGCCGGGGTCCGCGTGCCCGGCGGCCATCGGCGTACGCAGCGGTCAAGCGCCGGTCCCGTCGGCGTCCTCGAGCCGGAAGCCGACCTTCAGCCCGACCTGGAAGTGCTCGATCTCGCCGTCCACGAGGTGTCCGCGCACCTGCGTGACCTCGAACCAGTCCAGCTGGCGCAGCGTCTGGGACGCACGCTTGATCCCGTTGCGGATCGCGGCGTCGACGCCCTCGGGCGAGGAACCGACGATCTCGGTCACCCGGTAGGTGTGAGCAGTCATGGCCTCTCCCTGGTGACGGGCCCCGGCGGGGGCCGGTTTCCCCCTCTGTCCACCGTGCCCCAGCCATTCAGCCACCGCACATCCGCCGAACCCGAAACGGTCACGTCAAGGCCAGCCCGCGCGGCCATCAAGGACCCATGACCATTTCACCGCCACTGGCCCCCACTCCCCGGGACGCTGCCACCCGCCCCCGCTACTCGGTCTCCCTGGCCCGCGACGAGGAGGACGTACGGGCAGCCCAGCGCCTGCGCCACGACGTCTTCGCCGGAGAGATGGGCTCCCTGCTCACCACCACGGAGCCCGGACTCGACGCCGACGCCTTCGACGCGTACTGCGACCACCTCCTCGTACGCGAGGACAGCACCGGCACCGTCGTCGGCACCTACCGGCTGCTGCCGCCCGGACGCGCGGACATCGTCGGACGGCTCTACTCCGAGTCCGAGTTCGACCTCTCCGCCCTGGCGGGGATCCGCGGCGACCTCGTCGAGGTCGGGCGCTCCTGCGTGCACCCCGACCACCGGGACGGCGCCGTCATCTCCCTCATGTGGGCCGGCATCGCCCGCTACCTCACCGGCGCCGGCCACAACTGGCTCGCCGGCTGCTGCTCGATCCCGCTCGCCGACGGCGGTGCGCTCGCCACCGGCGTATGGGAGAGCGTCTCGGCCCGGCACCTCTCGCCCGAGGAGTTCCGGGTCGCCCCGCACCATCCCTGGTACCCCCACCGTGCGCCGCGCTCCGGCCGCACCCCGCTGCCCCCGCTGCTCCGCGGCTATCTGCGGTTGGGTGCCTGGGTGTGCGGGGAGCCCGCGTACGACCCGGACTTCGGGGTCGCGGACCTGTACGTGCTGCTCTCCCTGCACCGTACGGACCCGCGCTATCTGCGCCACTTCCTCTCCCTGGCCCCGGCGTCGTGAGCGGCGCCGGGGCGACCGCCGGGCCTGTGCGGGGTCCGGCACGGGCCCGATGGCTGCCGAGTGCGCCCTGCACACCGGAGGACTGCCTGACGGACCTGGCGCCGCCCGTCGCGGGACCGAGGCGGGCCGCCCGGTGGCTCCTGGCCGGGGCCGTGCTGCTCGTGGGCATCGTGCTCTCGCCCCTGGCCCGCCGCTGTCCCCCGGCCCGCCGGGACCGGCTGACCGCCCGCTGGTGCCGCGCCGTGGTCCTGGCCTTCGGTGTACGGATCGAGGTCAGCGGCTGCGTGCGAGAGGGGCCGGTACGCGTCCCCGGTGGCGCCCTCGTGGTGGCCAACCATGTCTCATGGCTGGACGTGCCGCTCCTCGCCTCGGTGCGACCCGGCAGGAACCTCGCCAAGAGCGAGGTCGCGGCGTACCCCGTCCTCGGTCCTCTCGCTGCCAGGGGAGCGACGATCTTCCTGGAACGGGACCGGCTGAGGGCCCTGCCCGGGGCGGTCGCCGAGATGGCCGCGGCGCTGCGCGCGGGCTCGACGGTCGTGGCCTTCCCCGAGGGCAGCACCTGGTGCGGCATCGCATACGGACGTTTCCACAACGCCGTCTTCCAGGCCGCCCTCGACGCCGGGGCCCCCGTCAGGCCCGTCCGGATCCGCTACCGCCTGCGGACCCGGCCGGGAACCCGAACGGCCCCGGCGGCGGCCTTCGTCGGCGAGGACACCCTGCTCGCCTCGCTGCGCCGGGTCGTGGCCGCCCGCGGTCTGGTGGCCGAGGTGACGGTGCTGCCGCCGATCCCGACGGAAGCCCGCACCGACCGGGCCGCGCTGGCCCGCGCCGCGCACGCCGCCGTGACAGGCGAGGAGGAGCCGGGCGGAGCGCCGGCGGGCAGGGAAGGGCCGTACGGGGTTCATGCGCGCCTGCACACTTCGCCCACCGTCGCAAGCGGGGGCCGGATCGCCGTCCCGCACGCACGGACCGCGGTGACCTCCGCCCGGCGGCCGGTGCGGACCGGGCCGTCCTCCGCCCGTGACCGGTGACGCCTCCGGCGGCGCCCGGGCATGCGGAATCAGGTCCCCGGCGGCAGCGTTGCAGGGGGTACGGCCTCCAGCGCCCAGGCTCGGGGCAGCGACCGACGAAGGAGTATCCGATGGCAGGCGGACACATCGTGGAAGCGCTTCCCGGCGCGGAGCGCATCAGGGTGGAGATCGGCGGCCGAATCGTCGCCGAGTCGGATCGCCCGGTACTGGTGCACGAGACCGGGATGCCGGTCCGCTACTACCTGCCGCCGCAGGATGTGGCCCTGGAGCTCTTCGAGCCCACCGCCACCCGGACGCACTGCCCGTTCAAAGGCGACGCCTCGTACTGGTCCTACCGCGACGGCGAGGGCCGGGTGCTGGCCGACGTGGTGTGGGCCTACACGGACCCGCTGCACGGTGTCGCGCTCATCAAGGACCACCTGTGCTTCTACGACACCAAGGCCCGGATCGTCGTCGACACCCCCGCCGGCGCAGGGTGACGCCGGGCGGGGGCGGTGACGAGGGCCTACGACTGACGGTTTGTCAGGCAGGCCTCAGTACGGGTGCTTGTCCTTCTTGTGCTCCCAGGCGTCGTAGGCCCGTGCGCCCACCTCGGGGTAGAGCTGCTCGACCTTGATGCTGCGCTCGCTCGTGGGCCGCTGGAAGTCCTCGTACTGGAAGGCGTCGCTGAAACCGATCTCCTCGGTGGCCTCCCAGTCGCAGCTGAAGTACACGGCGCCGATACGCGACCAGTAGATCGCGCTCATGCACATGGGACAGGGTGCGCCGCTGGTGTAGATCGTGCACCCCTGCAGCATCCGCGCGCGCTCGGGGACGACATCGGGGGAACCCTCGGGTCGGGGTATCAACTCCAGGGTGAATTCGTTCTGATGCTCCTCCGAGACCGTGGGCGCCTCGGGGTTGAGGAGCTGAACGGCCTTGCGGATGGCTTCGACCTCGCCGTGGGCGGTCGGGTCTGCGGTCAGCAGCACACGGTTCTGGCCGCGGGCGATGATTTCGCCGTCGTGGGTGATCACGGACCCGAAGGGTCCGCCCCAGCCTTTCTCGACGGATTCGGTGGCCAGCCGTGCGGCCTCTGCCAGGAACTCCTTGTGTCCCATCTCCGTGCCTCCCGTCTGCACGATGCGTTGAGGGCATTGCCCCTCTATGCACCAATTTGCTCCATAAATGCCCGCGGCGCTACGCTGGTGAGGTGAATCGGAGCGCAACGCCCAGTGCACGCGAGGACAGCGCAACGGTGGTGACCTCGCAAAAGGTTCGTCGGGGCTTCGACGACGATTACCAGAGCTGGCAGGAGAAGACGAACCGCATCGTCCAGCGTTTCGAGGGTTTCGAGGGCACCGAGCTCTACCCGCCGAGTGCGGGAGCCGACAACGAATGGACCGTCGTTTTCCGCTTCTCCCGCATGGACCAGCTCGCCGCATGGCTGGATTCCGGGACCCGTCGTGAACTCCTCGACGAGGAACGGCCGTTGCTCGAGGAGGAGCCGACGCAAGAAGTGCTCGCAGGTGGCGCCCCGGCCGAGGAGAGCGGTGTCACCGCGGTGATCTCCCACGATGTGCCACCCGAGCGTGCGGAGGACTTCGAACGATGGCAGGAGAAGGTCCTGAAGGCGCAGCAGTCCTTCCCGGGCTTCATGGGGTCGGAGATGTTCCGTCCCGTCCCCGGGATCCAGGAGAACTGGGTCGTCGCGTTCCGGTACGACACGCGGGAGCACCTCGACCGCTGGCTGGACTCCGGCACGCGGGAGAAGCTCCTGAAGGAAGGCAGTGGCCTTTTCAGGTCCTTCGACGTACGCAAGGTCGGCTCGGCCTTCAGCGGGTGGTTCCGCTTCGAGGAAGGGACGGAGAAGGGAATTCCGCCCAACTGGAAGCAGGCCATGACCGTTCTGCTGGCCCTGTATCCCACGGTCATGGTGCTGAATCTGACGGTGGGATTCGAGCTCGACAACGTCGGCGTTCCCGCGTGGTTCGGGATCTTCGTCGGAAACATCTGCAGTGTCGCCCTCCTGACGTGGGTTCTGATGCCGCTGGTGACCCGGGCGTTCGATCGCTGGCTCGCTCCACGCGGGCGGCCCGGCATCCGCCTCCATGTGGCGGGTGCCCTCGTCGTCGTGGCGTGCTACCTGCTGCTGCTCGTCATCTTCGGGCTGACCACAAGCTGATGGGCGTCCGGCCCGTATCCGGTATGTCCGAGCGCGGCGGTGGGGCGACCCGGCCCGTCGCGAGGCCGGAACCCGCGAAGCGGGAACCTGCGAGATCGGAACCCGCTGCGGCACTGGACCCGGTGGTCGTACGAGGACGGCCTCGTGCGGATCCCGGGCGGGCCCACCGGCCCTCTCCTTCCGGCAGACTCGGAGGCGAAGCGGCGGGCCGGCGAGGAGGCAGACGTGAGCGCACGGAAACAGGCCCCCGTCATCGAGGGTGAGGTGCTGTGGAGGGACGATCCCGGCTACGAGCACGCATGGGCGGGGGCGTTGTGGAACCGGGTCAAGCCGCGCCGGTACCCGGAGGTCATCGTCCGGGCGGCCTCCGAGCGGGATGTGCCCGCCGCCGTGGACCTGGCCCGCGCCCGCGGTATGCGCATCGCGATGCGCGCGGGCGGCCACAGCTGGTGCGGTTCGCCGCTGCGTGACGGCGGGATGCTGCTCGACCTCTCGCAGCTCCGCCGCTGGGACATCGACGCGGCCTCCGCCACGGCGACGGTCCAGCCCGGCGTCATCGGCAGCGAACTCGCCACGGAACTGACGCGCCGTGAACTCGCCTTCCCCGCGGGCCACTGCGCCACGGTCGCCCTCGGCGGCTACCTCCTCAGCGGCGGCCTCGGCTGGAACTCCGGCCTCTGGGGGCCGGCCTGCGCGAGCGTCGAGGAGATCGAGGCGGTGACGGCCGTGGGTGAGACGGTCCGGTGCAACCCCGATGAGCATCCCGACCTGTTCTGGGCGGCGCGCGGCGCCGGACCCGGATTCTTCGCCGCGGTCACCGCCTTCCGGCTGCGGCTGTACCCGCGCCCGTCATCGGTGGCCAGCACGAAGTATGTCCTTCCCATGGCCGACACCGCTGCCGCCGTGCGCTGGGCCGTGGACGCCGCGCACCGCCTGCCCCCCAACGTCGAACTGAGCTTCTTCCTGGGCACGGCCGATCCGCCCCTGGCGTCGGGCCGGCCCGCGCCCAAGGCCGTAACCATCAGCGCCACCGCCTTCTCGGACACCGGCCGGGAAGCCGCCGCTGCCCTCGAACCGCTCCGGGACTGCCCGTTCGCCTCCCGCGCCCTCTCCCGGCAGATCGCCGAACCGACCCCGCTCGACACCCTCTACGGTGCCGCGAGCGACGCATGGCCCGCCGAACACCGCTACGCCGCGGACACCCTCTGGTCGGACGCGCCTTACGAGACCCTGCTGACGGAGCTCGCCGGTGTCATCGAGGCGGCCCCCTCCGACAAGGCCCTCGTCCTGGCGCCCGTCGCACCCGTGGGCCGGAAGCGGGAACTCACCGCGGACATGGCCTTCTCCGCGCTCGGCGAAAGCTACGTCGTGCCGTATGCGGTGTGGGACGACCCGGCGGAGGACGAGGCCAACATCAGCTGGCTCCGCGAGACGATGCGCGCGATCGAACCGCTCGGCACGGGCCACTACATAGCCGAGACCGACCTCAGCGCCGACCCGTCGCGCGCCCGCCGCTCGTACACGGCGGAGGACTGGGAGCGGCTGCAGAAGGTGCGTGCCGGATACGACCCTCAGGGGGTCTTCCACTCGTATCTGACGCCTGACGCCTGACGCCGCCTGAGGCCCTGACGCCTGACCCCCGACGCCCGACGCCTGACGCCCGAGGCCTGACGCCCGAGAGGCCTGACGCCTGACCCCCGACGCCCGACGCCCGACGCCCGAGGCCTGACGCCCGAGGCCTGACGCCCGAGAGGCCTGACGCCCGAGAGGCCTGACGCCTGAGGCCCTGACGCCTGACGCCTGACCCTTGCGCCCGACGCCTCCCCGACGGCCGGGGTGTACGGTCCCCGCGCGCAGGCGGCCGTTGCCGGACCGTACACCCCGCCGTCTCCCGTCTCAGCGCCCGTCGGCGGTGGACGCCAGCGAGAGGGCGAACCGGCCCTCCTCGTCCGTCCACCAGCGTCGCAACTCGAGTCCCGCCGCACCGAGTTCTGCCCGCACCCGGTACTCGCGGAACTTCGCGGACACCTCCGTCCGCAGCTCCTCGCCCTCCGCGAAGGAGACCGCCAGGTCCAGCGCACGGACCTTGGCGGTCATCGCCGTACGGGCGCGCAGCCGCATCTCGATCCACTCGTTCTCGGCGTCCCACAGGGCGACATGGTCGAAGGCGTCCGGATCGAAGTCGGCTTCCAGCTCGCGGTTCATCACGGTCAGTACGTTCTTGTTGAAGGCCGCGGTGACTCCGGCGGAGTCGTCGTAGGCGGCCACGAGTGTGCGCTCGTCCTTGACCAAATCGGTGCCCAGCAGCAGGAAGTCGCCCGGCGTCATCAGGGAGCTGACGGCGCTGAGGAAGACGGCCCGCTCGTCGGGCAGCAGATTGCCGATCGTTCCGCCGAGGAAGGCGATCAGGCGCGGCCCGGGCGTCTCGGGCAGGGTCAGGCCGCTCTGGAAGTCCGCCACCAAGGCGTGCACGGTCAGCTCCGGATGCTCCGCGAGCAGGCTCTCACCGGCCTGGGTGAGGGCCGACTCGCTCACGTCCACGGGCACGTACGCCGTGAGGCCGGCCAGCGCTTCCAGCAGGTAGCGGGTCTTCTCCGAGGAGCCCGACCCCAGTTCGACGAGCGTGCGCGCGCCGGTGGCCTGGGCGATGTCGCCGGCGCGGTGGGTGAGGATCTCCCGCTCGGCGCGGGTCGGGTAGTACTCCGGCAGCCGGGTGATGTCCTCGAACAGCTCACTGCCGTGGGCGTCGTAGAACCATTTGGGTGGAAGCTGCTTGGGGTCGCGGGTGAGCCCGTGCAGGACGTCGGACCGCAGGGCGGCGGCGGTGGCGTCGGCGGGCAGGGTGCGGGTCACGGTGAACGGGCTCACGTGCTCGGCTCCTTGAGGGGGGTCAGGAGTACGTCGGTGCGGGTCGCGGTGAGAAGCGTGCGGTCGGGGACCGGGCTCCAGCGGGCGTCGTCGTCGTACGGCTCGGAGGCCACGGTCACGGCGTGCCGCTCGCTGTCCGTGAGATACCACAGGGTGTCGCCCCATGCCGTGGCAACGATCGATGTCCCTTCGGTGAGCAGCAGGTTCAGCCGGGCCCCGGGGGCGGCCTCGGCGACCGCCGCGACGGTGTCCGCCAGAGCCTGGCCGGGCTCGTCGCCGGACCGCAGCCGGTGCAGGACGAGCGCCCAGACGAACGCGGAGTCCGTACGGGCCTCCATGCTCAGCAGGTCGACCACCGGAAGTGTGGCGGCCTGGGCGGCCATCGACTCCGGCCAGGCGGGGACGGCGCCGTTGTGGCTGAACAGCCAGGGGCCGGAGGCGAACGGGGCTGCCGCGGTCTCCCCGTCCGCCCCTTCCAGAGTGGCGTCGCGCACGGCCGCCAGCAGGGCGGTGGTCCGGACGACACGGGCGAGATCGATGAACGAGCCGTCCGTCCAGATCGGGACCGCGCGGCGGTAGCGCGCGGGTACGGGGTCGTTCCCGGCGTACCAGCCGACGCCGAAGCCGTCGGCGTTGACCGTCCCGTAACGCTGGTGGCGCGGCGCCCAGGACTGCCGGAACAGGCTGTGCTGGGGGGCGGACACGACGGCCCCGACGGTCGTCTCCGGTCCGGTGTACGCGAGGTGACGGCACATCAGCACCGCCCCCCGCGCGCACGCGCCGTTCGGGAATCCACCGGAGTCCTCACGCCGCCTCCGGACCTGCGTCGCGGGCCGTACGGAAACCGGAGAAGATCTGGCGCCGCACCGGCAGGTCCCAGTTGCGGAACGTGCCGCGGCACGCCACCGGGTCCACCGCGAAGCTCCCACCCCTCAAGACCTTGTGCCCGGGTCCGAAGAAGACCTCCGAGTACTCCCGGTACGGGAACGCCGCGAAGCCCGGGTAGGGCAGGAAGTCGCTGGACGTCCACTCCCACACATCGCCCATCAACTGCCGTACGCCCAGCGGCGACGCGCCCTCCGGGTAGCTGCCGACCGGTGCGGGCTGCAGATGGCGCTGGCCGAGGTTGGCGTGGTCGGGCGAGGGGTCCGCGTCGCCCCAAGGGTAGCGCCGGGAGCGGCCGGTGTCCGGGTCGTGGCGGGCCGCCTTCTCCCACTCCTCCTCCGTGGGGAGCCTGCGCCCCGCCCAGCGGGCGTACGCGTCGGCCTCGTACCAGCTCACATGCAGCACCGGCTCGTCGGGCGGTACGGGTTCGGTCACCCCGAACCGGCGACGCAGCCACGTGCCGCCGCCGTCCCGGCGCCAGAACAGCGGTGCGGCCAAGCCGTGTTCGCGGATGTACGCCCAGCCCTCCGACGCCCACCAGCGCGGGTCGTCGTATCCGCCGTCGTCGATGAACCGCTCGAAGGCGCCGTTGCTGACGGGGACCGTGTCGATGAAGAAGGCAGGCACGTCGCGGTGGTGACCCGGGCGCTCGTTGTCCAGGGCCCAGGGCTCGGTCGAGGTGCCCATGGTGAACGGACCGCCGGGGATGAGGACTTCGGACCGCAGGGCCGCGCTGCCGGCGGGCGCGCGGGGCGGAGGGGGAGCACTGAGCGCAGCCGGTCCGCGCCGGAGCTGGTGGGTGATGAGCATCGTCTCGTCGTGCTGCTGCTCGTGCTGCGCGACCATGCCGAAGGCGAAGGCTGAGTCGACCAGGCGGTCGCCGCCGGCGAGCGCGGTGGTCTCGAGGACGTCGAGTACGCGGTTGCGGACGTCGTCGACGTAGGCGCGGGCCTCGGCGGGCGGAAGCAGGGGGAGGGAGGGACGCTCGGCGCGGGGGTACTCGAAGGCGTCGTAGACCTTGTCGATGTCGGGGCGCAGAGCGTCGCGTCCGCCCACGGCGCGCAGCAGCCACAGCTCCTCCTGGTTCCCGATGTGTGCCAGATCCCAGACAAGGGGCGACATCAGGGGCGAGTGCTGGGCGGTCAGATCGGGCTCGTCCACACAGGTGGTGAGGGTGGCCGTGCGCTCGCGAGCGCTGGCGAGGGCGTCGGCGGCGCGCTGCCGAAGCGTTTCCGCATCCCCGAGGGGCGCGGGCCCTGTGGCGGTCATGAGGGGTCTTCCTTCCCTGTACGGGGGTCGAGCAGGTCGTCAGCGGGACATCGTCCGCGCAGGACGTATCGGTCGGTGAAGGCAGCGACTGCCTCCTGGAGCGGTGCGGAAGCGCCGAGCCGGGGCAGCGCCTCCTGTGCCGCCGTGAACGCGGCCACCGCTGCGGCGTGCAGTTCCGGATCGGTCAGGGCGTCACGTGCCGCGGTCTCCCACAGCGGATTGCGGGGCGCGGGCTGGAAACCCGCCACCTCGGCCAGCGGCTTGACGGCTCGGTAGACGTCCTCGGACGCCTCCGGGTCGTCGAAGAGGGCTGCCGTGACCGCCAGCGGGACACGCCATCCGTCGTCGCCCGACTGGGCGTCGATCATGCGCAGTTCCAGATGGCCGCGCGGTCTGACGGGCGGGAAAAGGGTGGTGATGTGGTAGTCGAGGTCCTCCAGTGTGGGTGGCCGCGGGAGCCTGCCGTCGATCCAGTCCCGGAAACTGAGCTCTACGGGTGCGGTCCATGGACCGTCATGGGAGCGCACGCACATCACCGGCGCCTCGAGCACGTAGGCCGCCCAGTCCGCCCGAGGACTGAACCCCTCGACGGGCGCCTGGGAGCGGCCCGGGTCGAGCTGCGCCCATACGGCCTGCCGGGTGGAGCGCCAGCCGGTGCGACACCCCTCCAGCCTCGGGGAGTTGGCGAATGCGGCCACCAGAACGGCGCCGAGGAGATGGGCGAGCCGCCAGCGCCGCGCGTAACCGAGCGGACCCGGCTCCTCGTTGCCCGCGTCCAGGCACACCTGCACGGACGCGGAGGAGCACATCATGACGCGGCCGGAGGGACCGAGACGGTCGAAGTACGTCTCCATGGCGGCGTACCTGGGCTGGTCCAGGAGGCGGCGGGGGGAGAGGACCGGTTCGCATCCGTGGCCCACGAGGCCGAGTCCGTGGGCCCGGAGTTCGGCGCGGACGCGAGCGAGATCGGTCGCGGCACCCTCGATGCACTCGGTGAGGGAACGGGCCGGTGGCGGGCTGACTTCGAGCTGACCGCCCGGTTCGAACGTGAGCGGTGACCGGAGCGTCAGGGTGTTCAGGCCGGCGACGGCGGCGGCGTGCCGGTCGGGGTCGACGGGAAGGGAGGGATCGCTGAGATCCCGGACGAAGAACTCGAGTTCGACACCGACGCGCTGCGGCGGACCGGTCTTGAAACAGATGCCGTGGACGTGGGCCTGGGCCTCGGCCTGGGTCAGCGCCCTGGCCCGGTTCGCCCGGTCTTCGTGAAGCACGGTCGGATCCTCCCGTCGAAGGGACCTCGTGCACCCTGCCGCCCGCCGGCGGGGTGCTCCGTACCACCTAAGCGATCGAGGGACGCGCCCTCAAGTGGGCCGCGTCCCCCGGTCGGAACTCATGAGCCATCAGTCGGAAACGGATCTGCCGGACCCGCGGGCGGGCGGTGACCCGTCACGTGGGAGCGATCAGTTCCGTTCCTCCTGGAAGCCTGCCCCGCTCCGCGGCCTCCCGCAAATGGGCGAGAAGGACCCGTCGCAGCTCGCGGGCCGCCCGGGGCGGGGCCACGTCCGTACGGTGGGCGAGCGCGATGGTGCGCTGCGGGCGGGGCGGGGCGAAGGGGGTGGCGCGCAGCCCTGGGGCCGCCCGCTCGGCCACCATGCTCGGCAGGACGGCCACGCCCAGTCCCGCCCGGACGAAACCCAGAACGGCGTCCATCCCACCGCCCTCCACCGTGAACGTCGGCTCGAAACCGGCGGCCCGGCAGGCGGCCACCGTCAGATCCCTGAGGTCGTAGCCCTGCCGGAACATCACCATCGGCCGGTCGCGCAGGTCGGCGGTGTGCACGGGAGCCCCGCCGCCCGGGGGCGGCACGGCCGCCGGGGAGACCACCACGAGGTCCTCCCGCAGCAACTCCGTGGTGGTCAGGGCGGGGAGGGGGCCGGTCAGCGGCAGCACCACCAGTGCGAGGTCCAGCGCGCCCCGGCCCAGATCGCGTACGAGGTCGTGGGAGCCGCTTTCCTCCAGCTCCAGCCGGATGACCGGGTGGAGATCGTGGAAGGCGCGCAACACGTCCGGGAGCAGGCCCGTGCACAGGCTCGGGGGCGCACCGAGGCGCACCCGGCCGCTACGGAGCTGGACGAGCTCCTGCACCTCGTAGCGGGCGGTCTCGGCGTCCGCGAGGATGCGCCGGGCCAGTGGCAGCAGGGCCTCGCCGGCGTCGGTGAGCGCGATGTTGCCCCGGGCGCGGCTGAACAGTTCCGCCCCCAACTCCCGCTCCAGCGCCCTGATCTGCTGCGAGAGCGAGGGTTGTGCCACATGGACGCGCTCGGCAGCGCGGGTGAAGTGACGGGTCTCGGCCACGGAGACGAAGTAGAGAAGCTGCTGGAACTGCACCCGCCAAACGATAGGAAGTCTCTATCAGAAGCGCCATCCCCATAGGACTGCTTGGAGTACTGAGATAGGTGGTGCCTATCGAAATCCTCTCCTGGATCTGTCGACGAAGGGATCTACAGCGTCTGAAGGCATGGCAACGCGAGCCGGGCGCGTGGCGATGCTCGCGCGGGGCGCATCGGCTCGGCGGCGTGTGACGCGGGCCCGGGGCGTGTGTCGCGGTCTGCCCCAACGGCTCCGCGGTGCCGGGCGTCGCGGGCTCGAGGCGATCCGGAACAGACGGCCTAGTACTCCAGTGCGGTTTTGTGATCTATCCAGTGGGTCCGTCGGCGGATCGTCGTTGGTAGTGGCTGCGTCGGGCTGTTGCTTGGTGGCGTCTGCGC